>JBAVQS010000052.1:0-12163 GCA_049694275.1 Anaerolineae bacterium
TCAGACACGCTATCGGAGTCGAGCGGCGAGAGCGCGAGCCCGAATGCGCGGACCGGGACAAAAAGGGTGGCCGCGCCGACCAGGACGGTCCCGATCGCGCCCGGAACACTCGCCCGCCACGCTTCCGGATAAAACGCCAGGATGAGCAGGCCGACCGCACCCGCCGCGATTGCGTTCATCCACACCTTGCGCGACGGCGGCGCGAGCGGATGAGGTGCGGCGCGGTAAACGCGCCAGCCCACCAGCGCCACCGCGCCCGCCATTCCCGCAATCAATCCCGCAAGCCCAAGCCCGGCCGCTGAACCCACCCACAGGGAGGGATGGCGAATCATGGCGACTCCATCCGCCGCGAGGGTGACCGCGACCGACAGGCACGACACGTATTCCCCCCGGATAAGCAGCGCCTGCCGACTGTCTGACGCCACGTCGGATGGATAAGGGCGAAAGGCGCGCACCAGCGAGAGGAGCGCGGTCAAGAGGGCAAGCTGAACGCCGAACGACCCGACCGCGTCGTACGGGTCGTCGGCGAAAGGATTAACCTGCGACAGCGCGGGATTGTGTTTGGTGGCATCGAAAAAGAAAAAAAACAGTACGGCCACGAGCAGGATCGCGAGCGCATAGAGCCGATTGGTTCTCGACATCGTTGACAATCACCTCAAGCGGTATGATGCCACAAGCGGGGCACGGATGCAACTTATTCCAGTTTCCAAAGAGGATTTGGCGATAAAATAGGGCGATAGCAAACCGTGAGGAGGTCCAGTCCTATGTCTGCCATCGCCGTACACAACCGTCAACAATTATACACCAATGCTCGGCGCTTAATGCGCACCGCCATCGCCGATTTGAAAGAAGCACCGGACCGGCGTACTCAAGAGACCCTCCGGGAACTGACCTATGCCGTGATCGTCAAAGGCACCACCCGCCTGAATCAACTGGCGAAGTTTCTGTTTCCATGGCATAAAGCCAAGACGGCGCACAATGTCGAAACGGCCTTGTCCACTTCGTTGCAAAAGGCCAAATATGAGGAAGCCGAGTTGTTCCATGCCTACGCCGGTGCCGCCTACGATGCGCTGCCGCGCCAAGTCTTCCAGACCTATCGCGGTAAGCAAATTATCGTGTTTGATCCGACCACCTATGAAAAACGGACGCGCCCCGGCAAAAAAGGCCGGAGCATGGAATATCCGAGCAAACTCAAGGATGTCCAATACGACCGCTATCCGCAGGGGTATGTCGATGTCTGGGCGGGGAGCTTGCTCAAGGGCCGCACCTGGCTCCCGTTGGCGCGGGGGCGTTTCTCGGCACAGCATCCTGAGCAATTGAGTCAGAACCAAGTCGAAGAGCAAGTCCTGTGGGACGCCATCCGTTGTGTCCCGCCCGACACGAAGGTCCTAGCGATAGGGGATCGCGGGTTAGGCCGGAAAGCGATGTTCACCTGGTTGCAAGAACACGATTGTGATGGCTTGTTTCGGCTGCGCCGTGATATCAACGTGACCTTTCACGGGCGCTGGCGCAATATCTTAGAAGTGGCTCAGGAAGTGAAAAGCCTCGGGCAAACGACGTGGCGCGAGGGCAGTGCCAAACCCATTCGCGGGCAGGTCAAGCTGTTCCAGGCCCAGCTCACCGAAGACGACTGGGCCGGGCCGCCGATTACGTTCGTCGTCCTCTTGCCGGAGGGTCTCGCCGATCCACTGATTCTCGGCACCACCCTTGGGGCGACGACGCTGCAAACTGCGCGAGCGATCATTCATTTGTATGAATATCGCTGGGTGATTGAGACCAGCTTCGAAACCTTAAAAGGGGCCTTTGGTTTGGAAAAGTTCATGGTGCGCAAATGGAAGGCGACCGAGCGGTTGTTGAATGTGGTGGCAATGGCATTCATGTTGCTGCTTCTGTTGCTGCACAGTACCCAGAAGAATGTGCAAAGACTCTTGGCACAAGCCATCCAGGTGTTGAAGCACTTGGCGGCCTACAAGCAACTCACACTGGGCAAGTTGCGGGAGGCGTTGGCACTCGATTGGGATGAGCATCGAGAAACTTGGTACGCACTTTTGCACTAGTTCTTTGGGAACTGGAAAACTTACTATTGACAAGCCTCACCTACGCCCTATAATTTAGACAGGCTAGACAGGAGGCACAGGATGAAACAAGCTATTCATATGTTCAACATTCAAGACCGTAATCGCCTTCGCGATCATGTGCTCCACCTGGCAGCCTCCGATGCGCGGGTCGTCGCCGGCGCGGTCGTTGGCTCGCTCGCGCTGGACGAGGGTGACCGCTGGTCGGACCTCGACCTCACCTTCGCCGTCGCAGATGACCGCCCCATGGTCGAAGTGCTGGAGGATTGGACGCAGAGCCTCGTCAAGGAGTTCGGCGCGGCTCATCTATTCGACCTTCCCAGCGGCGCGTCCATTTACCGGGTGTTTTTGCTGCCGGGGTGCCTGCAGTTCGACCTCTCCTTTACGCCCGCGTCCCAGTTTGGGGCCAGGGGGCCCAAGTTCAAATTGCTATTCGGCCATTCCGTGGAGAGGCCCTACCCCGAAACGCCGTCCGCGCAAGAGCTCTTTGGCTATGCGGTGCACCACGCCTTGCGCGCACGCTTTTGCATCGAACGCGGCCGTTACTGGCAAGCCGAGTATTGGATCAGCGGTGTGCGGGATTATGCCCTGTCTCTCGCGTGTCGTCAGCGCGGGCTTGCCACCGCGCATGGCAGGGGCTTTGATGCTCTTCCGCCCGAGATCCGGGACCGGTTCAAGGGTGCGCTGGTGACCGCCCTGGAGCGAGATGAACTGTTACGTGCACTCGGTTGTGCGATCGACGGACTGTTGCACGAGACCGACGAGGTTCAAGCATTGGCGAGCCAGGTCGAACCACAGTTGCACGAGTTGGCTGTTACCTGGGATAGTTCTATCCTGCACCCTGAATAGGAGGACTATGGAACTGAATGAGTTGGCAAGAGGTTTTTTGCTTGAAGGCCTACGTGACTATAAGGGTTCCCTAACAAAGACGGAAGTGGTTTTACATTGTCGATGACAACCGGGGAGGACCTGATTGAACGCATAAAGCAGGATTGGGATGAACAGGGAGCGCCACCCTATATCGCCACGGATATTTATTGGTTTGAGCTTACGCCTCTGGGGGAACAGACCGCGCAGAAACTTAAAATGGCTTTGCCGGGCAGAAATTAATGTGAGAATGACTATTTTTCTCTCTACTCGAACATTCCGAAGATTCACTCCTGGCTGCTCCGTATTCCCCGTGTGTTAGACGGAGAGTTACAAGCGCATCTCAAAGAGCGAGGTATCGTAGAATAGCGAATATTGCGCCTTATTTCGACTCGGGAGTAGCGGCGGGTGTGGGGGGCTTTTGCGTGGGGCGCACATGCTTGGCATTCCAAATGATGTCGACGTGAAAGTGGAGCACGATTGGCCCATGGAAATTGCGCTCGATATCATTGGTGTTCTTGTCCCGGCGATACGCCCCCCCGAAGGAAACCATGGCGGTCATTTTTTTGGCCTGCCATTTTTCCTTGTAATACAGGTTCACTTCTTTGGCGACGCGGGGATCATTATAAATCACGTGCCAGACCACACCGGCCTGCGCCGCCGCATCGTCGAACAACTTGAGAAACTCGGCCGATTTGTCCGGATTCCAAAACCCTTCGCTCTTGTCGGTGAGGGGCTGGCTTGATCCTTTCTTTTCGACCAGATAGAAATCAACCCCCCATCCATTGCTGTGGGACGCTCGGTTTTGAACGCCAAAATACAGCCCTTTGGCAGATGCCAGTGGTTCTAGCTTTTCCATAAAAGCGACCATGGCATCAGACGTGTTCTTGAGGTTTGTAGAAATGAGGGGAATGCTCTCTGGAATCGGCTTGATTTCCTGGGTGGTCGGCGCTTTGACCTCATAGGGGGAAAAGATCCAGTTGTCGTAATTAACGCCAGGCTGTGAAACACATGCGGCATCCAGACGGCTTGGCAGAGCAGAAAGCCACTCCCGTTTCAAGGTCCGAACGTTGCCTTTGTTCGCGTGGAATTTTCTCATCAAGAGATATTCTGCTTTTAACGCCTCCGGCTTGAGCTGCGCGGCTACGCGTTCTGATCCCTGCGCCAATCCTTTTTTCTTGCGCTCTTCAAAACGCTGCAGGATGGTATCGACAAAACTCTTGATTCCCTCATCTCCACCATAATCCTGGTCATCACCCCATGTGGCAACGAGCTTGTCCTCCTCCGGAAGGATAAGCGGAGTCTCATCTCCCCATTGCCCGATTTTCTGGTCCTTGAGCTTGGCGACCTTGCTATCCTGTGCGGCGCTCTTGGCTGGTGCTGTTTGTTCCTTGCTTGGTTCCGGCTTGGTCTCCTGCGCCTGTCTTTGCAAAAGGCGCTGCACGGCGCGATTGCCGACTGTCCTTTGCAAATTCAAAATATCGGACGGACGCAAAACCTTGCGGGGCGCCCAGAGTGCGCGTTCGGGGGAAAGCCCATTCTCGCTTTCTGGCGAGTTGGGCTGCAACTCGCCAGTTTTGGCTTCGGCGGCGGGGCGGCGAGATTCCTGCTTGGGGCGCGACAACTCTGCGGGCATTGTTTCCTCCTCTGCTTGTATGCAGCTCAGGCGCCTATGGTATAACAGTCGGGCAGATGGTGTCAAGCCCCGGAATGCAAGTTCGCCCCAGGCGGTTCGTCCCGAGTCGCCTACGCGTGCGTAAACCTCGTCACGCGATCGTCTTGCAGAGATTTTGTAGCGTCCCCAATCCGTGATACAATAATTGAGTAGTTCGATACGCGAAAATCCGAGACAGGGAACAAGCGCTCAAGCAAGGCATAGAGAGCCGGGTGCGGTCAGAGCCTGACCGCCGGTGAAAACCTGGCGCCTGAACCGGCGTTCGCCGCCCTGGGTCGTGCATCAATATGATGCACGGGATGTGAGAGGAAAGCCGCGCGGCAAGTAAAACTCACCGGTCGCTCCCGTTAGCGAGCAGCGCCAGATGATTCGCGAGTATCTCGCAAATTGCGCCGTTTTGTAGGGGCAGCGCCTAGTGCCTGCCCTCGCAGGGATAACACAAAATTCGAGATACAATATGATTCTGGCGACAAGGCCCGGTTCGCAAGGACCGGGCGAATAGAGGTGGTACCACGACTCGACTCGTCCTCCGTTAATGCGGAGGGCGAGTTTTGCTTTAAGGAGAAGGTCTATGCAGGCGAATGAACTGCGCGAGTCCTATCAGAAATTTTTCGAGGAACGGGGGCACCGGCGCATCCGGTCGGCCTCGCTGCTGCCCGAGAATGACCCGACCGTGCTCTTTACGACGGCCGGCATGCATCCGTTGGTCCCCTACCTGCTCGGCGAGCCGCACCCGCTCGGCCGGCGGCTCGTGGATGTGCAGAAATGCCTGCGCACTGGCGATATCGAGGAGGTCGGCGACACCTCGCACCTCACGTTTTTCGAGATGCTCGGCAACTGGTCGCTGGGCGATTACTTTAAAACAGAATCGCTCGCATGGAGTTACGAGTTCCTGACGCAGGTGCTCGTCATCGAGCCGGCGCGCCTGGCGGTCACGGTCTTTGCCGGGGACGCGGACGCGCCGCGCGATGACGAATCGGCCGGCATCTGGCGGCGGCTCGGCATCCCCGATGCGCGCATTCATTTTCTGCCGAAAGGGGACAACTGGTGGGGCCCGGCCGGCGCGACAGGGCCGTGCGGTCCGGACTCTGAGATCTTTTTCGATACGGGCAAGCCCGACCATCCCGGCTGTGGCCCCGGCTGTCACTGCGGCAAGTGGTTCGAGATCTGGAACAATGTGTTCATGGAGTATAACAAGACGGCGGAGGGCCGCTATCTCCACTTGCAGCAGCGCAATGTCGATACCGGCATGGGGGTAGAGCGAACGGTAGCCGTGCTGCAGGGATACGCCGACGTCTTTCAGGTCGAGACGCTCGCGCCGCTCATCCAGCACCTGGAACGGCTCTCGGGTCGGGCCTATGCGGAGAATCCGAAAGCCTTTCGCGTGATCGCCGATCACCTGCGTGCTGCGGTGTTTGCGATTGCCGACGGCGCGCCCCCCTCCAACGTCGAGGCGGGGTACATCGTGCGGCGGCTGGTCCGGCGCGCCATCCGCTATGGCCGCGAGCTGGGGATTGCGAGCGAGTTGTGCGGCGCGCTGGCCCGCCCGGTGATTGATTCCTTTGCGCTCGCCTATCCGGAGCTGGAGACAGGCTGGGCGCGCATCCTGGCCGAGCTCGAACGCGAAGAGACCAAGTTCGACCGGACGCTTGAGCGCGGCCTCCGCGAATATCGCAAGCTGGCGGAGCGCACGCGCGAGCGCGGCGAGGCGGTCATCCAGGGACAGGATGCGTTCAACCTCTTTGAGACCTACGGCTTTCCCCAGCCCCTCACAGTCGAGCTGGCGCGCGAGGAGGGGCTGGCGGTGGACGAGACGCGTTTCGAGAGCGAATATCAGGCGCACCAGGAGTTGTCGCGCCGGGGGGCGGAGGGACGCTTTAAGGGCGGGCTGGCCGACCAGGCGGAGGGGACGACGCGCCTGCACACGGCGACGCACCTGCTCCACCAGGCGCTCCGGCAGGTGCTCGGCCCCGACGTTCACCAGAGGGGCTCGAACATTACGGCCGAACGGCTCCGCTTTGACTTTTCCTACCCGGACCGGCTCACGCCGGAACAATTGGCGCAGGTCGAGGCGATTGTGAACGCCCAGATTGCGCAGGACGCGCAGGTCTCGGTCGAGGTGATGCCCCTGCCGCAAGCGCTGCAAGCGGGTGCGCTCGCCTTTTTCGGTGAAAAATACGGCGAGCAGGTCAAGGTGTATACTATCGGGGCGTTCTCGAAAGAGGTATGCGGCGGGCCCCATGTCCAGCGGACGAGTCAGCTCGGGCGCTTCAAGATCGTCAAGCAGGAAGCGGTCGGCCAGGGGGTTCGCCGCGTGCGAGCGATTCTGGAAAAGGATGGCAAATCCTTTTAAAAGCGGATGAGGTTCATGAATACGAATATGTTCATGTTGGTTACGTCGGTCAGGATGTGCGAGACGATAGGCCAGCGGAGGCTGCCGGTCCGCAAATACATGACCGCATAGACGACGGTTATACCGATCAAGATGACGAGGAAGGCTACATTGGCGAGCAGTTTGGCAAAGACGCCGAGCATGACAAAGTGAATCGCAACGAACAGCGCCGACGAGTAAACGACGCCCACCCATTTCGGCAGGCCCTGGATCTCATCGAAGAGAAACCCGCGCCAGTAGACCTCTTCCAGCGATCCATTGATCAGCGCAAACAAAATCCAGAGCCCGATCAGGAGCGGCGAGTTGAGCAAGCGCAGGTTGGGCAGCAGGAGCATCGGGATAGGGGACAGACCGACCACAACGGCCAGGATCGGCCACAGCAGGCTCCCACGGGAAGCTCCGAACCAGGCGGGCAGACGGGCTCGGCCGCCGAGCAGGGTTACGACGAGGACGATGCTGGCGAAATAGATCGGCGCAGTTCCTATCCACGCCCAATCCCCAAGGAACTGGAGGGAGAGACGCGCGGCAGTGTTGCCGATGGCGGCGATGAGGAGCGGCGAGGCGAGCACGAGCAGGTTGTGTGTGGAGAGAACGCGGGTGTTAGGCTGAGCCTAATTCATGAGAAACCCCTCTTTGACTTTTTTAGTAGGTATATGCCGTAACCGAATAAGTATCCTATAGGGTCTTGCTTGAGTGAATCGTAGCCCATTCAGTTTCCAAGTCGCGGAAGACTTTGGGCCGATGATGGTGCAAGCGATAACTCAATCGTCGTCGTTCTTGCTCCGCACAGAGGTTATCATATCGCCGTTGATAGTCGGCGCGATTCGCCGCCACACGCCGTAAGCGGGACAAGACCTGCGCTTCGCTGTCGCCACATTCCCAGACGAGGTAGGGACCCTCATCGAGCAAGGTGGCGGTGTTGAACTGGCGTCCACTAATCCGGCGTTGATCCCGCCGCAAGCGACCAAACCGCGACTCGAGGGCATTGTGGCTCGTAGGCCATCCTGTGGATTGGTCGGCGGAACGCCAGCGATGTCATAGCACACCAACAGGTCAGCGCCCCAGCGGTGGGTGAGGTCGATCAGATGCTGTCGAAACTTCATGAGCCATTCCGATCGACCGGATTGATTCTGCAAATCCAAGAGATAGTCCTGAAGTTCTTGTTGCACGCGTGCTCCTGGAGTAGGCCGAGTCGAAAGCGTTGGCGTGCCAAGTTCCGGTAAAGGTGCATCCAGGATGTGCGCGAGGTCAACCAGCCATTGTTGGGCTTGGTCAAGTGCCGCTATCGGCACCCGAAATTCATCCCGCACGGGCTGGACGACACTGAGCAACTGGGTGAGACGTGCATCGCCCCCTTTTTTAGACAGCGCTGGATGGAGCGGGTCAGTTCGTCCAACAAGGCATACAACCGGAGGCCGCCCAACTGGAAGGGCGCACGACTGCGGAAGTGGAGTCCTTGCCGGAGGGCTAAAGCATACGTCCCGATAATGATCGCACTGCGATCGGTGGGTGGAGCGGCTTCGATTTGCCGCTCCAGGGCTCGAATTCCACGTAGTTTCGCCTTGATTTCGACCATGTGCGCACGATCCTGCTCGACCAACGGCGCCGCCGCATCACGCAAAAAGTGAGCTTGGCAAGCTTGATGCGGCTTGCGCCAGGTGGCGTGGAGCGCTCTGACCAAAGCCCGTTGTTGGTCGCTCACCGTTGCCAACGTTTTGAGACCCAGGGCTTTCACGGGTTGTAAGAACGTTTTGAGCGTCGGTTCGTCCACTTGGGACAGCCACTCGGCACGCACGACCGTCCGCGTCAACACTTCACGCACGACCCAGAGCTGCGGCTGGCCGCTCTCGGGTTGCAAGCCATCGGCGGACCAGACCAAGCCGCCATACAGTTTCTCGGCTTCGCGCAGTTTAACCAGATCGGTTTGCGTCAAGCCGCGTAAGAGCAGCCGGTAGTAGTCCCAGAGCCGTTCGACTTCGCGGTCGGTGATTTGAATCCCGAGTGCGCGCAGCTCTTGACCAATTTCACTCATCGTGCGGTGGTCATGTTGACGCCGCCAACCGACACGCACAATCACATCCAAGCCATAGGTGACAGCGGGCAGACTCAAAGCGGCTAACTGGGTTGAAAGATAATGCTGCTGGCGGTGCTTACACTTCGGGTTGATACAGTGGGCCGCATAGCCACCTAACCCGAGTACTCCGTTCAGAGTTTGAATGGTCTTCTTCAGGTACAATCCTGGCAACACGTGCAATCGTTGGTGGCAGTAAGGACAACGCTTCAGTTCGGGATAGAAATATTGACGGCAGATCGACGGGAAACATTTGGATTTTCGCATCGCGTCTCCTGAGCAACGCCACAGACCTCGTGTTTTGTGCTCAGTATACGCGGTAAAACCTTTATAGGATACTTATTCGGTTACGGGGTATATGCCCTCGCGGTCAAAAAGGGGTTTCTTTTTCGTACCCGTCTCGTATTATCTTGCGAAGTGTCTATTTGCCCTCACGCCGGCGCTTGACCCGCGGGCGGCGCATCCCCTTTTGCCTTGTCGCGCGGCACGACCGAGATCGCGCCATCCATCTCTAACACGGCGATTCGCACCTGATCGAGAGTGTCATACCCGCGCTCGCGGAGGCCTTCGAGGACATCCTCTTCGTCCAGTCCCGCCTCGGCGAGATGGCGCGGCAGCAGTTGGGCGTTATAGACCAATAAGATCGGGCGCCCGGCGATGAGCCGCCTGAGCCGGGGCCAGCGGTCCATCAGGCGCGCGAGACCCCAGTTGCTCACCATGAGCGTCGTCCCCGACGTGAGCCCCGCCCACAGCGACGTATCCCCGGCGACCATCGCGGTCTCGACCGCGCTGCCGATGACCATGATGACGACAAGCTCAGTGATGTTGAGCTCGGCGCTCTGCCGATGCCCCAGCATGCTGAGCGCGACGACGAGAAAAAGATAGATGATGAATGTTTGCAGGGCCACCAGCCCCAGTTGCGGCAAGATTTCCAGCATTCCCGTTCCCCCTCCGCGCCCTGATCGGACGAAAGCAATCACCCCATTCTACACCCAACTTTTCGCTTTCATCTCCCCTATCCACTCTCCCCCAAGATGCGTTATACTGGGGTCACGCTTTCATCAGGAGAGAAAATGGACCCTCTGCTCGCACAGTGGCTCGCATCCACCTTTGCTTTTCCCGATCCGGCCGGCGCGCTCGCGATTGCCGCCAAGACCGCGCTCATCTATGTGTTCCTGATCCTCGGGCTGCGCCTGCTGGGCCAGCGCGAGCTCGGTCAGATGTCGGTGTATGACCTGGTGTTGATCGTCGTAATCGCCAACTCGGTACAGAACGCGATGATCGGCCAGGACACCACGCTGGGCGGCGGCCTGATCGCCGCGCTCGTCTTGCTCATCCTCAACCGCGGTTTCACCTGGCTCATCCTCCGGCATCCCGAGCTCAAGCACTGGCTGATCGGCGAGCCGATCCTCATTGTCAGGGAAGGGCGTCTCCTGCAGAAAGCGATGCAGAGAGAGGGGATCACCCAGGACAACATCCTGGCCGCGATGCGCGAGCATGGCATCGCCGACCTGGCCGATGTGCAGATCGCGGTGCTGGAAGTAGATGGGACGCTCAGCATCGTCGCGAAAGATTCCGATGTCCACCGGACCCATCGCCACGTGCGCGGCATGCGCATCCCCTAACGCGAGGGAAAAGAACAGATGATGGATCTCCCTCTCCCCTTGTTCCTCGCCTCAGTCGGCGTCCGGACGGTGATCGTGCTCCTGGCGCTGATTGCCGGCATTCGCATCTTTGGCAAGCGCGACCTGGGCGGCATGAACCTTGTCGACCTGGTGCTGGTCATGCTGCTCGGCAATGCAGTGCAGAACGCGCTCACCGCGGGCAGCGGCCATATCGGCGTCGGTCTCGTCTCGGCCGGCGTCCTGATCCTCGCGGACCGGCTGATGGGCATCCTCTTTGTCCGTCGCCCCTGGATCGAACGAACGCTGCTCGGCAGTCCCACCCTCATCCTCCATCATGGACGCATTGACCGTATTGCAATGGAGCGCGAGGGGATGGACGAGGACGAACTGCTCACCGCGATCCGCGCCCAGGGCCTGCAAGCCCCGGCCCAGGTCCGCCTCGCCGTGCTGGAAGAGGACGGCTCTATTTCGATTGTCCCGGAGGAATAGGCAATCCATGGAGATCACACCCGAACAGCTCGGTGGCCTGCGCCTCCGCGCCCAGTGTCTCACGCCCTGGCGTTCGCGTCACGAGCTTGTGGAGGTGGTGCGTACCGTATGCGGCGTGAATGCCCAGTTCACACCGGCGATGCTCCTGTCCCTTCGGGCGCGCATCAAAGGGCTGACACTAGACGAGGTGCAGGCCGCGATTGCCGACAGCCGGACACTCGTGCGCACCTGGGCCGTCCGCGGCACGCTCCACCTGCTCGCCGCGGAGGATGCGCGGTGGCTCGTCGCGCTGCTCGGTCCCAGGCTCGCCGCGCAAGACGCCCGCCGCCGCTTGCAGTTGGGATTGGACGAGGAAAAATGCGTGCAGGCACTCCAAGAGATGCAGACGATTCTCGCACACGGCGAGCCGCTCACGCGCTGGGAACTGGTGGACCGACTGAACGAGCAGGGCGTGACCATCGAGCGCCAGGGCCAGGCAGCCATCCATCTCATTAGCCTCGCCGCGTTCAAGAGCCTGCTCTGCCTCGGCCCGGAGCGCGCGAACGGCGACAAGACCTATGCCCTCACGCGCCGGTGGGTTGGACACAAGCCCAGCCCGCAGCCGACCGCGCTGGACACCCTGGCACGCCGGTACCTTGCCGGATACGGCCCGGCCACCTTGCAGGATTTTGCGGGCTGGTCCGGCCTACCGGTTGCCGCGGCGCGGACCGCGTGGGAGTCGCTCCGCGCCGGGAGTGAATGGGCCGAGGTGCAGGTCGATGGACAGGCGTTGCGTGCACCCACCGCCGCCCTGAATGCGCTTGAGCTATTCGAGCCCCACGTCCGGCTTTTGCCTGCCTTTGACACCTACTTACTGGGCTATGCAGACCGGCGCCATGTGGTTCCGCCCCGCTATCAGCGCGAGGTTTATCACGGCGGCCAGACCGTCCCGGTGGTCCTCGTGAACGGCGCGGCCGCCGGCGTCTGGAG
>JBAVQS010000053.1:0-4056 GCA_049694275.1 Anaerolineae bacterium
CTCTTCATTGTATCCTCCATATTTGAAATTGTACAGTGTGCGGGTTTAAATTAGAATGTCAAAAGCAGCTACCAACCGCGCCGAATCTTAACATGTTCTCGCGGCGGAATCGTTAGAAAAGAATTAAAAATGTTAGTGAAAATTTATCTAAACAAAGTGTGCGTCTCACGCGAGACGCACACTAACTCAAAGTGAAAAGTATCCGTGATTTGGGATCGGTTGGCTGTATGCCGCTCCGGGCGCGATCAAGTTCCCTTTGTCAGGACGGCGTGGTCCTGCGCCGCGATCAGTCCTTCAAACCGTTGTACATCCTCGCGAATGATATCGAGGCTCGACCGCCAGAAATCCGGCGTGCGAATGTCGATGCCGAACCGCGCGGCGAGTGTCGCCGCATCGGCCATCCCCGTCGACGCGAGCAGGTCGTCGTACCCGCGCGTAAATTCCTCCGGCGCCTGCTGATAGCGCCGGTATAGCCCCAGGCCGAACAAGAGCCCGAACAGGTAGGGAAAGTTATAGAATGACAGGCCCGTGCTGTAATAATGTCCCTTGACCGCCCACATATAGGGGTGCAGCTTGTCGGGGTCCAGTCCATCGCCATAGGTCTCGCGCTGCGCGTCAAGAATGTACTCCTTGAACTCGTCGATGGAGAGCTCGCGCGCCCATCGTTTCTCGAACACGCGCTGCTCGAAGATAAAGCGGCTGATAATGTCCACCACCACCTGCGTGCTGTCCTGCAGCGAGGCTTCGAGGATCATCAACTGTTCCTCCGGGTCTGCCTGCTGGAGCGCCGCCTGCCGGACGATCGTCTCGCAAAAGATGCTGGCCGTTTCCGCGAGCGTCATCGGGGTATCTTTTTGCAGCATTGTCCGGTGCGCCTTGACGTGATTGTGATATGCGTGTCCCAACTCGTGCGCCAGCGTGCTCATTCCGCCGTACGCCGCCTTGAAATTCGACAGCACGCGCGATTCGTCGCGGCGGATGCCCATACAAAAGGCGCCGTCGCGCTTGCCCGGGCGCGGTTCCGCATCGATCCAGTGCTCGGCAAACGCCCGCGCCGCCAGCGCCTGTAAGCGCGGCGAATAGGTCCCGAACTGCTCGACGATAAAGGCGGTCGCCTCCGGATACTCCCACACGCGCTGCGAATGGCCGACCGGTGCAAAAATGTCGAACCAGGCCATCCGCTCGATCCCGAGCGCCCGCGCCTTGGCATGCAGATACCGCCGGAAATCCGGGAACGACTCGCGGGCCGCCTCCATCAGTGCATCCAGCGTCTGCCGGTCGATATTCGCCTGGAACACCGCCGCGTCGAGCGCCGATTCCCACCCCCGTCGCTTGGCCAGTGTGTTCACTTCGCCCTTGATGCTGTTCAACGCCGCGGCTAGCGGCGTGGCCGCCCGTTCCCAGGTCGCCAGTTCGGCCGTATAGGCCCGCTCCCGCACCGCGCGGTCCGGGTGAAAGGCCAGGTTCCGCATCGCGCTCATCGGTAGCTCCTGCGTCCTGCCCTCCAGTTCGACGAGTACCACGAGCTGCGAGGTCACATTCCCGTGCAGCCGCGACCAGGCTGACCCGCCCGTGAGGCTCAACTCGGTCGCCAGCGCCTCCAGTTCGAATGGCATCAGGTGTTGGGCGCTCACTTTGCTTTGCCGGAGCAAAAAGGCATGCTCGCGCGCCACCTCTGACTGCTCGATCAGCGCTTCCACATCCAGCGCGCCGGCCCACGCCGTCAAGCGGGTATCCAGTTTGTGGAGGGGCACGAGCTGCTGCTGGAACGCGCTCTGCCGCGCCTGGGCTACTGTATCGCGCGAATTCGTGGTGATAAAGCCTGCAATATACGCGCCGACCGTCTGGACCTGCGCCAGGACGGCGTTGAGCCGGGTGAATACCTCCTCGACCGCCTGGATCGTCGTCGTATCCAGCGGCGGGATTACGTCGAGATGTCCCACTCCATACTTGTCAAACACCTTGTCCAGCGCGGCCACGCCCGCGACAACTGCATCAAACGCCTGCTGGAACTCGCTCGATTCTAGACCGGGAAAAATAACGCTCATATCCCAATGGGGGAGCGCCGTCATCGTTTTGCTATTCTCCATTGAATGTCTCCAGAAAAAAGTTGACTGTCAGGCTATAGTACCTGAAATCTTGCACTCTGTCTAGTCCTGTTTTATGACTGTGTTTTACGACGGCATGAGGATACGTGCTTTTCGCAAAGCGGAGTATAATAAAGCCTATGCCGTGCTGCCTGGTTCACCGCACCCCCAATCGGCTATGACACTCCTGTTTTCGCCCTACGAACTGCCCTCTTTTTGCGCCGCCATCCTGCTGGCGCTGATTGGCGTTTATAGCTTTCGCCATCGCACAGTCAGCGGTGCCATCCCATTTGGCCTGTTTGCTTTCGGCGCTTCCTGGTGGGCGCTTACCAGTTGCCTCTGGCTGGTGGCCGGGGACTTTTCCTCCAAGCTCCTCTGGGACAAGGCGGAATACTTTGGCTCAGTGTTCACGCCGGTGGCGTTGTTGGCCTTTACGCTCGATTACACCGGTCGCGGTGCCTGGTTGACCCGGCGCAATCTGTTCCTCGTCTCGCTGTTGCCCGCCGTCATCGTCGTCCTCGCGTGGACGAACGAGTGGCACCATCTCATCCTGACCCGGATTGCATACAATGCCACCGGGCCGGTTGCCATATTGGATGAGGATTACGGCCCGGCCTTTTGGGTGCTGATTGCTTACTCGTACCTGCTGTTGACCGCGACCACTGCATTCCTCATCCAGTCGATCTTGGATGCGTCGCAGCTCTACCGAAGGCAAATGGCGACGGTCCTGCTTGCCATCCTGATTGCCTGGGTGGCGAATATCGTCGATACGACCAACTTGGCCCCGATCGAGCTGGCGCCCGCGGCATTTGCCTTGACGGCGCTGCTCATCATCTGGAGCCTGTTTCGCTTCCGGCTGCTGGACGTTGCGCCCATTGCCCGTACCGCGGTGATCGACGGCATGTGGGATGGCATGATCGTGCTGGATGCGCGTGACCACATCGTCGATCTCAACCCGGCGACTACCCGGTTTCTGGGCATTGAGGCCGAGCGCGCGATCGGGCGGCTGGCGAATGAGGTTTTGGCGGACCGGCCGGAATTGCGGCAGGCGCTGGCGGACCGGCCGGATATGTCGGTCGAGGTCAAGCTGGGGGATTCTGCCAGCCCGCTGTGGCTCGAGTACAAAGTCTCTCCCCTGTATGACGGGCGTCGTCGCCTGACTGGCCGGCTGATTCTGCTCCACGACATTACGGCGCGCAAGCAGGCCGAGCTCCAACTGCAGGGGTATGCGCTCGAGCTTGAGGCGCGCAACGCCGATCTCGACGCGTTTGCGCAGACCGCCGCCCACGATCTCAAAAATCCGCTCACCTCCATCATCGGCTATGCGGCTCTGTTGGACATGGACCTGGAGAGCCTTCCGCCGGCGGAGGCCAAGCTGTACGCCAGTTCGATTCATGATACCGGTAGAACGATGGTCACCATCGTCAACGAGTTGTTGCTGATGTCCAGTATCCGGCGGCTCGAACAGGTCAACTCGAGCCCGGTGGACATGGGTGTCGTCGTGCGAGAGGCGCTGCATCGCCTGGATCGTGATATTGCTCGTGCCCATGCCAGCGTCATGTCACCCAAAACCTGGCCGGTCGTTTCGAGCTATGCGCCCTGGATTACCGAAGTATGGGTGAACTATTTGAGCAACGCGCTCAAATATGGCGGCGAGCCGCCCGCCATCGATTTGGGGTTTGACGCGACGCCCGCGCCGGGCGATTCCCTCATCCGATTTTGGGTCCGCGACAACGGCCAAGGGTTGTCACCGGAGGCGCAAGGCCGGCTGTTCAAGGAATTTAGCCAGATCGGCGAGGTGCACGTGGGGAGTCACGGGCTGGGCCTCTCCATCGCCCGCCGGATCGTGGACAAGCTGGGGGGCAAGGTCGGAGTCGAAAGCGAACTGGGGCGGGGGAGCACCTTCTGGTTTGCTCTGCCGCACATGGATGGCAAAAACGACGGCGCAGGGCCCGGCTAAACGCGGTCC
>JBAVQS010000054.1:0-16126 GCA_049694275.1 Anaerolineae bacterium
CCCCCGCGAATCACCGCATCGTGCCACGCATAATACTGCCCGTGATCGCTGTTGATCAGATAGCACACATCTGTGAGCCCCCCCGCCGCCAGCGCCGCCTCCACCGCCGCCAGCGTCCGGTCCATGATCTGATATACCTCCAGCAAGCGCGCTTCATTTCCCATGAACACATGCTGCACCGTATCCAGCCAGCGGAAATACAACGCCCCAAAATCCCATTCCGCACTCCCCAGCAGTCGCACCCCTAACGCCTGGACGCTCTCCAGGACCGCCAGTTCATCCTGATAGATTTTCTCGGGGTCCTCTCCCACATGCCCTTCCAGAAACGCCCATTCACCGCGCTGCCGGTCGAGGGCCGCCTTGTACGCCTGGAGCTCGGGCCAGTCGCACAGCGTCTGCGGATAATACCAGTCCTGCGCCGCCTGCGGCATGGTCCAATCGCTCACCACAAAGCCGGGCTGCGCCCAAGCCGGATAGGTAAACACGCAACCCACCAGCCCCACCTTGAGACCGTGCTGGGTCATGCGCTGATAGGCGGTGGGCAGCTTGATATCCGCCCGCGAATGGAGGCGGCGTTGGCCTTGAACCGCATTCCGCAGGGCGCGGGCGAAGGGCAGGAGCGGGGTGCGGAGGCGCAGGCCAGCCCGCTTGATGGCGAGCTTGGTGGGCGATTGGCTGTGGTGGAGGAATCGGGCCGGGGCGTCGATAAAGTCGTTCAGGATGCGGTGGAGGCGCGGCGAGCCCCCGTTGGTGGTCCAGAAATCGGTAATGCCATGAATCCAGGGAGGTTCCGAGGTCCAGAACGAGGTCCAGGCCTGAGCGCTGCCGGGGTAGGTCCAGACGATGCCGCTGGTCCCCTGGGCGATTTTGCGCTTGAAATAGGGCAACTGGTCCAGGTGGGCGTAGATGAACAGCGGGTCCGCCGCATCAATTTGCAGGTTGAGAATCTTCAAGTGGCCTCCGCCAGCCAAATAATCACGGCAAGTTTAAGATGTTTGCGGAACTCCCGTCTCGATTTTGTCCCCCCCAGATGATGAGCGCCATGTTGACAGATAGCCGGTGCGTCCCTTTTTATCCTATCAGAGTAGAGTCGGGAACCGGTGCTGCTGGATAGTAACCGTAAAGTTGTTCTATGGGCCGGCCATGCAGACGCGATTGCGGCCTCCCTCCTTGGCGGCATACAGCGCGCCATCCGCGGCTCGGATGACCGCCTCCAGATTCTCTCCGTGCGCAGGAAAAGCAGCAACGCCGGCCGAGACGGTAAACCCCAGCGCGTGTTCCTCGTACTCGACGTGCAGTGCTTGACACGCGGCGCGGAGCGCCTCTGCCCGCTCTGCGGCGGTCCCTACCTCGGCGTTCGGCATAACCACGAGGAACTCTTCGCCGCCGTAACGACAGGCCACATCCATCTCGCGCGTCAGCGTGCGTACGAGCTGGCCGACCGCCTGGAGCACCGTATCTCCCGCGCCATGGCCAGAGGTATCGTTCAACTGCTTGAAATGATCGATATCAAACAGGACCACGGCAACCGCCCCTCCGGTGCGCTCGGCGCTCGCCAGGATCGACCGGGATGCCTCGTGCAAATAGCGCCGGTTGAACAGTCCGGTGAGTGGATCGCGGATCGCTTGCTCGCGCAGTTGCTCCTGCAGAGATTGAATCTCGGCCAGTTGCGCTTGCAAACGTTCATTGGCTTGACGCAGCCGCTCTTCGGCCTGCTTGCGCTCAGTCACATCCCGCAACTGAAACAGTCGACCGAGCTGCCGCCGCGCCCCATCCTGAACGGGCGTGAGGCGTAATTCATAGTAACGCGGGACACCCGCCACCACGACAATCACCTCTTCCTGACAGGCAGCCTGACCGGCATATTTTTGGAATACGTTATCCCAGGGCGACGGTAGTTGAGTCGGAACCTGGCCCAGCGAGAGCGGCGTCAAGGCACACGTGGTCGCAGCCGCCGGATTGAAATCGACAATATGGTCGCGCCGGTCGAGCACGATGACCGGGTCGTCCAGATTCTGCATTACGAGGGACCGCGCGACCGGCGCCACGGAGAACCACCCCAGGCGCAGAAACGCCTGGACATAGAGGAGCCCGGGGAGGAGAAACGCGATGGGCGCAAGATTAATTCCGGGTAGCGGCATCAAGCCATAGGTATAAAAGAGGTCGATGAGCCAGGGAATCGCCAGCCCCAGCATGATGAACGGAATCTCACGCACCGGGCGCGTCCGCATCCCGCTAGAAAAAATCAGGACGATAAAGGCGATTATAGATAGGCTATACCCGTACAACTCCTGGATGAAAAACAGAGGGCCTCGATACCACAGCAGAACGGGGAAGGCGCCGGAGAGATCCAGTTGCAAGTTATAGCGCATCAGGGTGGTGTATGGCGTAGTAATTGCGGCTAGCGCCGTCGCCGCTGGAATGACAAGCAGCAGCATCAGCGGCAGGAGCGATAACCGGTCCCGATTGCCTGTGTATTCCAGCGCCATGACCAGGATAAGCGGCGAGATGAACGGGGTAAAGGTATAGCGGAGGTTCGATATCAAAATCTTGAGTTGGAGATCGCCGGTGGAGAAATCGAGCGCATAGGATAAGGCCCACAGCGCGCACAGCAACATGAGCAGGCTAAAAGGGCCGGCGGCCGGCGCGCCGGGGAAACGGCGCACATAGCGAACGATTGCGGCGAGCGCCAAGGCCGCAGCGAGGTAGGGTAGAACAAATGGGGTCCAAACCATCGAGGCTATTATAGCATTGATAATCTTCCCATCGAGGTTTAGACCCTGGATCGCAACCGACGTTTCACAATTCGGATATGCCTACCAGTTACCCAGTCGGACCATGTATCTCCACCAAGCCCAGGACATTCCCTGTCGAGCGGTTACTGACGCCGGGCCAGAAGCCAGAGGAGAAACCCTCCTGGAATGACCGCGGCAAATGCTCCGAGTAGAAAAGAGAGCTGGGACGCCAGCGTGTCCTCTTCAGCCGGTTCATAATGTACGGTCATGCTGGAGAGGTGCACGGCGGTAGTAGTGTCAACGACAATTTGCCCATCGATATTGGTCGATGGAATCTGCACTCCATCACGTGTGGAGATCTTGGAAAAGGTGAAATGAATCGGGGACGTGCCGACCGTGATTGCTTTGAATCGAATTGAAGTATAAACGCCGGGATCATATACGGGCGCGCCCGGATTCAATTTGGTAACCACCACCGAGATTTCCCCGGTCCGCGTGATCACGTTGTTGAACACGGTAAAGTAGCACGAAGGATCACAGCCGGGATCGACGGTCAGCAGCGGGCCAAGAATCGTGCTTCTGCTGGGATTACCACTTGCATTGACAACCTGAACCAGAGCCGGATCGAAAGTAAGTCGGACATCCCCGCCGTATACGCCATCGGCAGGTAGTTGGGGGAGGTTATCAAACCGAATATCGACTGTCCCGATCTGGCCGAGTGTAAGATTTGTCGTGGTCGGAGATACATTGACCTGAATGGGTCCATCGGCGGCAGCCGGTTGAGCGGCGCCCTGGCTCGCAATCAACAGGATGAAGAGGGTAATCAAGAATATGGCGAGTTGCAAAGGTCGATTCTCAGGCGGCACTCGAAAAGAGCACTGTCGGTTCATATCACTCTCCCTTTTAATCTGGATCATCAGGATTCCTCGCGTCCCCCTGGTCTAGGAGTTACCAGGGGAGAGGTCCCGCAAGTCCATAGTTGCCTCCGACCAGCACCAGGTCGAAGATATCCACGTTTCCATCCGCGTTGATATCGCTGCTGCCGGCGCCACCGCAGGTGCGCGGAGCCACGCCGTAACTGCCCCCGATGCAGGAGAGGTCCAGGATATCCACCAACCCATCGTTATTGGCATCCCCGGCTAGCAAGCGGGTCGTGGGTGCGGTGTAAATCGTGCCATAAAGAAGCGAGACACCGGTTAACCGGTTGGTTAGATAGAGCGAATGCGTCGCGTCCAATTGATAGTTTGAGCCGGCCAGGTCAACTGGCACGGTAACGGTAAAGTACCCGGTCGTTGCCGAAAAATTGGTCGTAGTGGGCGGAAACTTGCCAGCGCTATCAGTCAGCGTCACCGTCCCAGCAGTGATGGGCGTGCTGCGCCCTTGCAGTCGCACTGTTCCGTTCACAATCGCGGCGCCATAGACGGTGAGGGTCGCCGCGCCGGCCGTGTGATCGATGGCAAACCCGTTTCGGTCGGATAAATAATGGGTGGTCATGGTGAGCGGGACGAGACCCGGGGCGACGCCGGTAAAGGTAATCTGGGCGAGGGGCCCACTGCCGCTCAACGGCAGAGCAGGATTGAGCTGCGTGGCGCTGAAACGGCACAAGCCACCGCCGCAGGATGCATCCCAGCCCGGCGGCACAAAAGCGCCGATGGTATTCAAGAAGGTATCTGTAAAAGCGCCGGTCGCGCTCACCTTACTCGCATCGTAGCTGACCTCGATCTGATAGCCATAGAGATTGGTCACCGCGGCGAGATTGAGGACGACCACGGCGCTGGAACCGACGGTCAACTGCGCGCTGGTCGGGCTAAAGGACAGGTCGGCCGGCGCCGCGGCAACCGGACGCGCCGTCGTGCTGAGCAAAAGCAGGAGGGCCGCAGCAATTGCAAGAATCAGGCTGGACGGCTGTTCCCTCTTTGAGCTCCATTTCTGATTCGCGTCGTGCTGCGTACATGGCCTGCGAATAGCAAACTGAGTTTGAGTAGGCATAAGTAGAGTGATGCTTTCGTTGGCTCTATTGTGACGGCAGGTTGCGCCGCGCGGGGCGGCGCAAAAGTAAGAATGCTGCGACACCCAACAAGACCAGCGTCCCGAGGCAGCCGCCCCCTGCGACGACGATGAGCGCGGCGGTGAGCAGCCGATTCTCTGGCGGCGCGGGCGGCGCGGCCGAAACAGCGGTTGCCACCGGCGCGGCGGTTGCCGGGGCCGTAGCAATCGGGGACGGTGTTTTCGTGGCCGTCGCCGTGGCGTTCGATGTGGCCGTCGCCGTGGCGGGTTTGGGCGGAACGACAACCAACGTTCCGCTCCCAGCGCTGACCGACATCTTGACGCCTTTGCGATCGGCAATGGCAACAAAACTGATTTTGAGCGTCGTTTGCTTGCCCAGGGTTTTGCCCCGAACGGGAATCAACAGCACCACCCCGGTTCCAGTTGCCGGCGGAGTTGGGTTGGTCTGCGTCACCACGTATTGCAGCGTTCCCTTTTGGTTGTCGACCGTATTCCTCACCACAAAATCGGGCTTGATGAAATCACCCGGAATCATTTGTACGCCCTCTTGATCCGGGATGCCATCCGCGATTTCGACGACGCTTGGGTCGAATTCGGCGCGCAGGTCAATTCCGTACACATCGTGTGCATTCTCAATGATGATCTTGAGCGTCTCGACCTGGCCCTGCCCCACCTCCAATCGGACATCGGGATGCACGATAGCGGTATCCCCCTGTGCACGCGCCGATGGGCTGAGAGCGGTGACCGGAACAAACAAGGCCAGTCCGGCAAGCAAAACGAAAAGGAGAGTCTTATATCGAATCACGTTTTTTCCGTCGGGTGGGGAGGACGGTTTTGTCCTCCCCACCATTACTGTATTACGATTTACCAAGACTGCGGAGCGGTCAATCCATAGTTGCCGCCGGCGAGAACCAGGTCAAAGATGTTGACAAAGCCATCGCCGTTCACGTCTGCTCCTGTATCGGCCGTAATGCTGGCGCCGAATGAGCCGCCCATGGCTGAGAGATCGCCGATATCAATGGTGTTGTCGTTGTTGATGTCGCCGCCAAGCAGAGTCGGGGTCGGAGTGATGGTGTTGGACCCGGCCGCGATCGTGACCGTCGTCCTGGCCGCACTGAGATAGGCGCGACGCGTGACCGTGGCGGTGTAATCCCCGGTCGTTACGCCGGTGCCCGCGCCGGCCTTGATGATCTGATAGTTGCCGTTCGTATCCGTTGCCGGGAAGACGTACGGACCCGAGCCGGTGCAAGCCGCGCTGGAGCAGGTTAGCGTGACCACGGCGCCGTTCCAGCCGGCGGGAGAGGTCGCCCCTTGCAGACGACCTTGCAGGGCAATGACCCCGCTCACGCTAGCCGTCGGCGCAACACAGGTGATCGAGTCGCCGAGGAGGGCGGTCGGGATGTTAAAGCCGTTGATATCAGACAGGAAGGTCCCTGTCCCCGCCGTCGTGTCGTAGCTCAAGAGGCTCGTCCCAGCCACGGTGCAGGTATAGGTCCAGGTTGCCATGTTGGCATCGGTGAGGTTTGCGGCATTCGGGTGGAGATCGCGCCGCAGTGTGGCCGCCAGCGTTGTCTGGCCCGCCGCCGGGAAGCCGGCGGCAAAGTTCTTGGCCATAAAGGCGCTGTTCCAATCCCAGTCATTGGGCGCAGTGCCGACGGTGTGGCTGATCCCGCTCGTGAAGGTGAGGATAGCCGGATCGTGGTCCGCGACGAATTGGACTCCGTACAGACCATTGACGGTGACGTTTGTGTTGAACGTGCCTGTTTCACCGATTTCGTGAGTCGAAGCGGTCGGACCCGTTGTGAGGGCGCGAGCGTATGGGCCTGTCGTTACCAATCCGGTGACGCCGTTATTGCCGCCGGCCCCAGGACCTGCTGCACTACCCCACCAGTTCCTTGTCCCGTCAACGGCCACGTTCGAATCGGCTCCGGTTGTATTCCCGGTAATACTGTTATAGTTAAAAGCGACCGAGGTAAAAGTACCGCCGCTGCAGCCGCTTGTGCATTGGTAGAGGCCGACACCCCACGTCCATCCCGAGATCAGATTGCTGGCTGCATAAAATGCCATGTTCGCCGAGCCATAACCCGGATAACCCGCATCGGCTTCCAGGCCGGTGGAGTTATCGCTGACCGGGCCGGTCGTGGTGATTCTATTGCCAATGACATTTACGGTCATCGGCCCGCCGCTGGGAGTGGAAGGTCCACTGGTCTGACGCGACTGTTTGGGACTGCTCCCCGCATCGAAGGGGCTGGGTTGGGCCGGGGGTGGGTCATCGACGACGATACCCCAATAACCTGGCTGACCAACGCCGGCGGTTGATGCGGTCACCGTATTCCCGACGATGTTGCTGTTGCCCTCGATCATGTAAATGCCGAGCATGCCATTCGTGACCGTATTGAACTGAATGTCGACGTTGGATTCTATGACGAGAATGGAGGTCGCCGACCAGCCCGATCCGGTGTACGAGATGCCCGAGACGGTATTGAGCGGGCCAACCTTACCGGTGGCGCCATCGCTCACCTGGATGCCGTTCTGCGCCGTATACGAGATTGGGCCGGCGCCGGTGACCGTGTTGCGCTGTACGTTGACCGTCAGGCCGTTGCCCATGAGGGCCATGCCGTTCTTTTGAAAATCGCTGACCGTATTGTCCAGCACGTTCAACGTGCGCGACGCGCCATCCTGGTTATAGGCATAGATGCCGACGCCGTGCTGGACGCCGCTCGCCGGCGTGTCACGGACATGGACGACGGAAGTGTGGGTGATGGCGCCCCCCGCGTTGTAATAAGCAATGCCGAGAAACTGGTTGTTGGCATTGCCCTGCCCATTGCCGTCAACCATGAGATACTGAATGGTGACGGTGGCATTGTGAGCATAAACGATAGGCTTTTTGTTAGAGGGGGTCGTGAACTTGGTCGCGAGCGCCGCCGGCGATTGGATGATCGAAGCGGCCCCCTGGCCCTGGAGGGTCAGGTTCTTGCCGATGTCCACCTGCTCGACATAGGCGCCGGGCAGTACGAGAACCGTGTCGCCGGCGGTGGCTAGATCGACGGCGTGCTGGATGGTCTGGCAGAGGTGCGTTGTCGCGCAAGTGCCGTCGTCAAAAGCGGCCGAGACCTGCCATGTCGAGGGCGCGGTCGCATAGACCGACCCAGGATTCAGTGAGATTGCTAGCAGCGCAAGGAGCAGCAATCCCAGGAATGCAACATTGCGTTTCATTTTTTTCTCCGCGTAAAAGTGCGAGCGTCTTTTTTAGATTGAAAAGCGAACTATTCGAGCGGATTGGGGTGGCGACGCAGGTCGTCGCCACCCTTGTTCACAACCTTGTCTCGCTCAGTTCTTACCAGGGTTGCGTTGAGCTCAGGTTATAGTTACCGCCAGCGAGCACCAGGTCGAGAATGTTGACGGTGCCATCACCATTGATGTCATTGCTGCCGTTTGTACCACAGGTAGTTGGCGTCAGCCCAAATCGGCCGCCAATGCACGACAGATCTCCGATCTCGACCGTGCCATCGTTTGTCGCATCGCCGCCCAGAAGCTTGGTCGAAGCCTGGGGATAGTTACCCCCCGCGGTGACCGCAACGCCGCTCTTGATATTGCTCAGGTAGAGCGAGTGCGAGGCGACGATGTCATAGGTGGTGCCGCCCCCCTGGACAGGAACAGTGGCCGACCAGGCGCCGGTGGTGGGATCAAAGTTGGTAGTAGTCGGTCCCACGTACCCGCTCTCGTCATAGAGGGTCACGCTGCCCGCGGTCAGCGGGATGCTGCGGCCCTGGAGGGACACAACGCCGCTAACAGTCGCAGTCGCGTTCACCTGCACATAACCGCCCACGGTCGTGTGAGCAAGCACCCCGGCATCCTTGTCCGCCAGGATGTCGTTGGTAATGCCAATCGGGACCAGCCCCGCCGCGGTGCCGGTAAAAGTGATCTGCGCCAGTGTGCCGCTGCCACTCACCGCGCTGCCCCCTTGCCTGCTGACCGAGAATTTGCAGACGCCCGGGGTACTCGTGCAGTCGCCGCTCCAGACCGGGAAAGCATTGGTCGTGGTATCAAAAAAGGTGTTGACGAACGCGCCGGTGGCAGAGAGCTTGGTTTGATCGTACGTGACCTCAAACTGGTAACCGTAGAGATTGGTAATATCCGTCAGGTCGATCGTCACGGTCGTTTGTTGACCGGTGTTGATCGTGCGAGACAGCGGCGTGATGGCGAGTTGGGCGCTGTTCTGCAAGGTTGCCATCCCGATTTTGTAACCGTCGGCCGAATAAAAGACCTTCCAGGTCGAACCGTCCAGGACGGCCCCCACGTAATCCAGCGAATCACTGTTTTCCCATCCAGTGCCCGAATTCGCCAGGATGGGGTTGGTATCCTTGGTCCAGGTCACGCCGTCGTTAGAACTCGCGTGCCCGGTCATCCACTGGCCGTTCGAGTTGCCCGAGTAGAACATTTCAAACACGCTGCCGTTCATGACCACGCTGGGTGAATAGGTCTCGTTCGCATCCCAGCCGCCCGCAGTGGGGACCAGGACGGGGTTGGCGCTATCCTTGGTCCAATTGATGGCGTCGGTCGAAGTGGCATGGCCGATGCGGAAATAGGGCCACTGCGCCGTGCCGGAGTACCACATGTGATAGGTGCTGCCGATCTTGACGACGCTCGGCTCGCGCACGTACTGCGAATCCCACGTCGAAGGCGAGCCAACTTGCAGCACGGCGGTTGGATTCTTGGTCCAGGTAATGCCATCGGGAGATGTGGCATAGCCGATGGCGTAAACGCTTGCCGCGTTGCGTCCCGCATACCACATCTTATAAGCGCCGGCATCTTTAATGACCGTCGGGGTCATTGCGCGGACCTCATCAAAAGCGCCGGCTCCACCGTGCGGCAGCACGGCGCTGCCACCGTTCGCGCATGTCCACGTTGCGCCGCCATCGGTTGTCGTCGCCAGGTAAATCTGAGTCCCATTCCCGGGAACAGTGGTAAAGTACATCTTGTAGTTGTTCGCGCTCTCGAATACGATGGACGGTCGCATCGCGCTGCCCAGACCGCAGATGCTGCCCGTCACCACCGGGTTGCCTGAATACTTGACCCAGGAGAGGCCGGCAGGAAGCGCGGCGCTGGCCGTCGCCGTCAGCAGGACGGTCGTCAGTAAGAGAGCCATTACCAGCGCGATAGAGATTTTGGTACGCATTTTTCCTCCGATGATAAAGTTTGCCGAAAAATCATATTGAAGGGGGCGATCAGGATACGGGACCCACATCGCCCCTCGATACGCTTACCGTTACCAGGTCTGCGAGCTTAGCCCGTAGTTGCCGCCGGCCAGCACCAGGTCAAAGATGTTGATATAGCCATCGCCGTTGACATCGGGGCCGGTGTCCGGTGTCACAGCGGTGCCAAAGGCGCCGCCCATCGCCGCGAGATCGGCGATGTCGATGGTGTTGTCTCCGTTCACATCGCCGCCCAGGAGCGTGGGTACCTGCGGGTCCGTCAACGGGGTAATGGTGACGGATCCGCCGCTGATGCTGATACTCGCTTTGGAGGCAGGGAGATAGGCGCGGCGCGTCACCGTCATGGTATAGGTCCCATTCGGAATGCCGCTGCCCGCGGACGGCTTGAGGCGCTGATAGAGCCCGTTGATGTCCGTGGTCATGGCATACGGACCGGAGCTGAGGCAAGCGCCGGCGGTGCAGTTCAGCGTTGCGACGGCATCATTCCAGCCGGCAGGCGAGGCCGCGCCCGCAAGTCGGCCCTGCAACCCGATGTAGCCGTTCACGGCCGAGGTGGCAAGGGTACAGGTCACGGAATCGCCGGTGACTGCGGCAATGATTGGCATGCCGTTGATATCGGAGAGGAGCGTGCCGGTGTTGGCTGTCGTGTCATAGGCAAGCCCGCTGGTCCCGGGCGCAGCGCAGGTGTACTTCCAGGTCGCAATACTCTGGCCGGTCAGGTTGGCTCCAACCGCGTGGAGATTGCGCTGCATGGTGCCGGCGAGTTCAGTCTGATTGACTGTCGGGTGCGTAAAGTTGGCGACCATATAGTCCCAGGCCCATGGGGGGGTCGAGGCCACGCCGTTGGCCGTGCTGCCGGTCGCCGTAAAGTTGAGGATGCTGTTGTCGTGGTTGACGAGCAACTGGGCGCCGTAGAGGCCCGTGATGGTAACATGCGTGTCGAGCGTCGCCACTTCTCCAATCTCATGGGTCGAAGCGGTGGTCGCAGTGATCAGCGCCTTTGCATTGCCAGTGATGGTTACCGTCCCTGAGATAACATTGTTGGGAGCAACGGGACCGGCGGCGCTACCCCACCAATTATTGTTTACGTTGAGGGTCGAGACACCGCCGGTATCAAGCCCCCAGCTGGTGTTGCCCGAAATATTGTTCTGGCTAAATGTCCCGGAAACGCTCATGCCGCCGGGCTTTTCAACCTGGACGCCGACCGTGTTGTTCGTGATCGAATTGCCGCTAAAGACGGCGGCGACGTTTCCGTAACCCCAGCCAAATTCGTCGGTGGTGAGATAGATGCCGACGCTGTTCGCCAGGCCCCCGCCGTCGACGACGTTATTTGAAAAGGTCGTGGTGACTGGCGGCGTGATGCCGCCCGCCATAGCGAGGCCGACCGCACAGTTCGTGACGTGATTCGACTTGACGGTTGGCGCGAGGGTGGGCACAAACACCCAGACGCCATACCCACCGGCCTTGCAGTTGCTCACGGTGTTGCCTTCGAGCAGATCGGCCGTGCCGCCGTTGCCGCCGGCATTGTCCGTATGAACCCCGCTTCCCGAATTGGTAATGATATTGCCAAGGTACTGGGTTCCCGTGGACCAGTTGGAAACCACGCCATCATTGGTATCCGAGACGGTGTTGCGGGCAAAGATTCCGGATCCGCCAAAATTCATGACGGCGATCGATTGAGTCTCCCCCTGCACGTTCTGGACGATATTGTCGTGGATATTGAACGTGCCGCCGCTGGAGGCATAGATCCCGCGCAAATAGATATTCTTGACGGTGACGTTAGCGATGACCAGGTTGTTGTAAACCCCCACCGCGTGATTTGTGATAATCCCGTTGCGCGCGTCGAGGTTGGCGCCCCCGGCGTTATAGGTGCTCGTCAGGTTCGGATTGTCGCCATCGAGGGTGAACCCGCTGATGGTGACGTTGTTCGCCTGGACGAGAATGATATTGCTGGCGGCCCCGCCGCAGAGCGAGCTGCCGCTACAAGGGTTGGGCGCAGAAACCGCCGGATAGATGATGGAAACACCCTCTCCCGCGCCGGTGAGCGTGAGCTGCTTGCTCACAACCACGTTTTCGACGTACGTGCCCGCGAGAACATTGATGGAATCGCCATCGCCAGCCGCCGTAATGGCGGCGGCAATTGTCTTGCAGAGGTGCGCTGATGCACAGGCCGAGTTATCGGCCAGCGCAGCATTCACCGTGTAGGTCGTCCCAGCCGCCTGGGCCGGCTGGGGGCCGGCGGCCAAGCCAAGAAGGACGAGGACGAGCAGGCTGATGACGATCGCGTGCTGGACTTTCATGTTGATCTCCCCTTTGAAATCTAGCGTGCTGGATTATTCCCTGCGGCTTGCTGTTAATATTTGGCCGGCCGTGCGCGATGCCGCCTCTCAGACCGAACGAACGCGCGCGCGGAATTGCATAGGTATCGCTCTTATTTCCTCCTTTGAGCAACAGGGCGCTGTCACCCGAGTCGCTCGATTAGCGGCGCCGGAGAATAAAGAGTGCTCCGACGAGCACCAGTGCGCCCAAGAACCCCAGGATGGCGAGACCGGCCACTCCGATCAGGATCAAATTCGTCGGCAGAGCCGAGGAAGCGGGCGCGCCTTGTGAGTTGCTATTTCCCGCGTTCGTCGTACTCGGGCCGCTCGTCGTCACCTGGACCTGCGGCGCCTGCCCGAGCAGGGATACGCCGATCGCGCCGTTCTGCCAATCGGCCTTGATCTCTTGCGCCTGGCGCGTCGCCAGAATCGCGTGCGTGATCGTGAGCGGGCTGGTCCCATTATTCTTTCCTTTAAAGGTAATGGTTGCCACCGTTCCGCTGCCGCTCAGCGCCGGCGCGGGATTGAGGAGCGTCACCGCATAATCGATAGTTCCCTTGGCATTGTCCGCCTTGTTGACCGCAACAAACCCGCCCTTGAACCAGTCGCCCGGCTTGAGCTGCGCACCCTCCTTGGCCGAATCTGTATCGACGACCTCGACCACCTGCGGATCAAAGCTCAGATGGAGCTCAACCCCATAAAGGCTTTCCGCATTGTCGATGCGAATCGCGAGGGTTCCCTGGTCGCCGCTCTTTAATCCGAGCGCTAAAGGATCAGGATGGACAGTGGCCTGCGAATTGGCCCGGGTGCTTGCCGGCGAAAATGCGATTGCGAAAATGGCGAGCGCGCCTGCAAGCAGAATCGAGAGCCAACCGATTTTCGGCGCTCGGGTGACGAATTGGTGCATCTTGAACTCCTTTCTCAAATAGAATGCGAGCCTGAACATTTCACCACGGTTGCGGCCCGTGCTTGTCCGTATTGCCTGCGACAAGCACCAGGTCCTGAATGTTGACGAGGCCATCGCCGTTGATATCGGCGGCCGGCTTACAGCTTGCGGCCCGGCCAAAGCACTCGACTACCAGCGCGACGTCGGCGGTGTCGATAACCTGGTCGCCGTTGATATCTCCCGCCGTCAGCTCTGCGCCGGCGAGCGTGACTGCCCCCCCCGCCGGCGCCTGGACGTTCGATCTTTGCACCGGGAGGTAGCCTGCCCTTGCAGCGGATACCGTGTAGGTGTTGGACGGCAAAGTGAGCGCAAAGCTGCCGTCTGCCGAGCTGGTCGTCGTATATCCTCCCGGATTGGCCTCGATCGTCACACCCGCGCCAAGCGCGCGTCCAGCCAGGAGCACCTGACCCCTGATCGTTCCAGCAACAGGCAGAGCCGCAATGGTCGCCGCCGGCGTCGAGGTGAGGACGGGAGTCGACGAGGGGGTCGCGGATGATGCGGTTGTCAGAGTAGGGGTTGGGCTATCCGGCGTTGTGGCCGGCGGCGTACGAGTTGGCGTCGGTGTGGAAACGAGAGCTGTCGGAGAAGGAGACGGTGTGCTTGTCGATACAAGAGTGAATGTAATGGTAGGAGTAGAGACCAGAGTGGGAGTAGCTGTGCTGGTTACCGAATCGGTGATAGCCGGCGTCAGGGTGAAGGTCGCGGTCGGAGCGACTGTGGTGGGAGTGTTCCTGGTAGACGGCGCGGCAGCAGCAACCGGGTCGAGCCCGGCGGACAGCAAGATAACAGCCCAGGCGCTTAACAAGAGCGTACAGACGCAAGCCGGAATCGAAATGCGCGCGCTGCGCCTGCGGCTATGTGCGTTGTGTAAAGGTAACATGGTTTGTCGTTCACCCAAACGCTAGGTCGTCATCAAGGAATCGGCTGTATTTCGATTGTGCCTTGCTCTGGATCACTTGCCCGCTCTGCGCGCCTCTCCGTCTCTTTTTCCGGGACCGGCTGATTCTGCGGCATGAATGCGTAACCTTGTCCCCGGCGCGTCACAATGTAACGCGGTTGCCGGGGATCGGGCTCGATTTTGCGCCTTAACACCGAGATATAGATTTTGAGCCGCTGCTCCGCGCCGTGTCCCCCGTCCTCCCTCCAAACCAGATGACAGAGTTGCCGGGTTCCAATGAATTGGCCCGGGCGCTTGAAAAGGTGTTGAAACAAAACGAGCTCGCGTGGGGAGAGTGAGCACTGGTATCCCTCTCTCGTGACCTTGCGGTTGCACATGTCGATCTGCAGAATCGGGTCCGTGTAATTGCCCGGTTCAGTTTGCGCCGCAGGAGCGACTTGAATCGCAGAGCCATGCGCGACCACCGCATCCAAGCAAGCGGCGAGCTCTTGAGCCGAAACCGGCAAGCTCAAACACTGCGCCACACCCAGACGAAATGCCCGGACGCGGTCCTTGTTGCGCCCGGGGCGAATCAACATGACCACGCGGATATCGGTCGCGCAGCAAAGGTCGTTCGCCAACCGCCAGGGATCGAGGGCCTCGCTCGAGACCGACGAGTCGATCGCGATGGTTGGCATCCCTTCGTACAGCACAGCATGCCACACCTGCGCGCTGGATTGAACGAACTCGACGCTATAACCCAGGGTCCCGATGCCAAGACCCAACCGCTGGAATTGGCGCGGGACTGCACTTGCAAGGACGAGTGTCATCATTGTGGAAATTCAAAGACTGCGCCAGTGCAGTCAAGCCTATCTATTTGAAATATGACCACACAAGGGAACTACTAATAAGAGGCCAGCCAACCACTCGTGGATCCCGACTCAACGCCGCGAACGGACTCCCCTGGATAGGTAATTAACCTAAAGTTAATGTTATCAACCCATGAGGAGCAGGTGAAAGATTCACTCACACGATACCATTATAGAGAAGAGAGGACACGATACTATTGGGGATTTACTGAAACAGCGTCAGTAAATCCCCCAAGAGGCGTCGGGGAATCCCTCAAGAAGAGTCAGGGAATCCCTGACGCCAAGGTTAAGGACAGGTAAAGAAAATATTTAGAAATTCTCATCTTGCATACTTGATTTTCGAGTGTATTCCGGGGTAAAATTGGGGTAATTTGGCACGTGCTATTTACAGAGGAGACATTGGGGGTGGACAGTGAATCGGATTCGCGCTTTGTTGGTTGGCGAGAATAACATTGTCCTCGCGGGCCTGCGCGCGCTCCTGGAAAAGATGAAGGTGCGCATCGTGGGCAAAACAAGCGCTTGCACCGACTGCCTGGAGGAAATTCGGCAGATCGACCCCACTCTGGTGCTTATGTACGTCGAAACGCTGAGAATCGACGATATTGACCGTCTAGCCCAGATTCGCGCGGAATTTCCCGGCGTGCAGGTCATCGCGCTCTCGCATTTTGCAAATAAGGAATCCGTCCTCGCCGTGGTCAAAACCGGAATCTCCGGCTATCTCCCACTTGACGCCGATCCGAAAGAGCTCGAGCTCTGCTTGCGCGCAGTGAACAAAGGACAGAATTATCTCAGTCCCTATATTTCCAGGCATGTGCTGTCCGAATATCAGCGAAACGGCGAAAGGGCGCTGGAGAAAAGCGAGAGGCCGGAGAACTCACTCACCGCACGACAGATCCAGGTTCTCCGGCTTATTGTCAAAGGACACACGACCCATGAGCTTGCACATCAACTGTCCATTAGCGTCAAGACGGTCGAGACCCATCGGGCAAACCTCATGGAACGGCTCAACATTCATGATATTCCAGGCCTCGTACGCTATGCAATTCGCAACGGGTTGATCGGCAGCGAACAAGAGTCCTGATCACTCTCCAGGCCAGCGTCTTCCAGCGCCGGGCAAGAAACACATGCCCTTTAACACGCCGTCTACAAATCCAGACG
>JBAVQS010000055.1:0-26742 GCA_049694275.1 Anaerolineae bacterium
GGTAGGCGGCCTGCACTTGTTCGTGAGTAGGTAACGGGGAAGGTGTCATTGCCTCCATCTATACTGGATGTTGGTGTGCATTACCATACCAAACTCGTCAAAGATTGGTAGCGCCTGAGCAGTAACGTCCGAGCTATAAATATTCCGATTCCATTGCGCGCCCTATGTTCGGCGAAATTACGCGCATCAATCTCGCGCGCTTTTTCTCGATTTCCACAAAAAAGGGGGAGAGCCCAATGGCTCTCCCCGTTCTTGGTAAGCTTTAAACAGCATGAAGGCCTTTCAGTTTCCACCTGTTTTTAAGACAAACTGCGTAAGGTGGATCACTAACCTCAATACCCCGCGAAGTACTTGTTCAACTCCCAGTTCGTCACTTCGAGGCGATAGTCTTCCCATTCAAGGCGCTTGGCGCTGACAAAGCGCTCGCAGATGACAGAGCCGAGGGCCTCGCGAACCACTTCGTCCTGTTCGAGCGTGTCGAGCGCCTGGTTGAGGGACTCGGGGAGGTACTGCAGGCGGGAGCGGCGTGAGGTGTCGGGCTGGTAGAGATTTTCATCGGCCGCTTCGGGAACGGAGAGGTTGCGGCGAATGCCGTCGAGCCCGGCCGCGAGCATGACGGCAAAGGCGAGATAGGGGTTGCAGCTCGGGTCGGGGCAGCGCAGCTCGATCCGGGTGGTCTCGGGACTAGAGGCGCGCGGCACGCGAATGAGTGCCGCGCGATTGATCCGCGCCCAACTGATGTGGACCGGCGCTTCGTACCCGGCGTCGAGCCGCTTGTACGAGTTGACGAGGGGCGCGAGGACGGCGCACATGCCGCGCGCGTGCGCCAACTGGCCGGCGATAAACTGCTTGGCGATTTTGGATAGCCCGTGCGGGTCGCCGGGGTCGGCAAAGGCGTTCTTGCCGGTCGCTGCATAGCTCGTGCTCTGCTGGACGTGCATGCCGCTCCCCGCAATCCCGCGAATGGGCTTGGGCATAAAGCTGCCGTAGAGCCCGTTCATCTGCGCGATGATTTTGAGGATCAGGCGGAAGGTGACGGTGTTGTCGGCGGTCGTCAGCGCGTCGGAATAGTGCAGGTCGATCTCGTGCTGACCGGTTGCAATTTCGTGGTGCGTTGCTTCCACTTCGATGCCGAATGCGTCCAGCGTCGAGACCATCTCGCGGCGGAGCCCGGCCGCCTGGTCGGAAGGCGCATCGAAATAGCTGGCGGCGTCGTGGGGGACCGGCGGGAGCAGGCTGCCATCGGGATGCGGTTTGAACAAAAAGAATTCGATCTCGGGGCCGGTGTTGTAAGAGAGGCCCATCTGTGCGGCGGCCTGAAGCGCGCGCTGGAGCACGGCGCGCGGATCTCCCTGGAAGGGCTGTCCATCCGGTGTGTAAATGTCGCAGATCAGGCGCGCCGTCGCCTCCTGGTCCTTGAGCCACGGCAGGATCGCAAAGGTGGCGAGGTCGGGCCGGAGGTGCATGTCGCTCTCGGCCACGCGCGCATACCCCTCAATCGAAGAGCCGTCAAACCAGACCCCTTTGGCGAGCGCGGCGGGCAGTTCGCGAACCGGGATGGTGACGTTCTTGACTCCGCCGACAATATCGGTGAACTGGAGATCGATAAACCGGATATGGTTTTGTTCGACGCGCGCGAGGATGGAGGCGGGATCGGGCTGGGTGGGCATAAGCGTCAGGGGTGAGCGGCCTGGAGCGCCAGGGCCAGAATCACGATGCCGATCATGACCAGGAGGCTGATTCCCACTGCCACAACCGGCTGTGAGCGCCAAAAGGCGGCGGCGGGAGAGGCCGGTGTCTGATCGAGCACCGAGAGGTCGGCGGTTTCGGGATGATCGAGCGCCTCGGCCAGCGCGCGCATGTCGGGGTAACGGTCGTCGGGGCTGCGCTGTAAGCACCGGGCGACGATGGCGGCCAGCTGGGGCGAGACGCCGGGCTGGACGCGGTCGAGACGCGGCGGAGTGCTGTTCAGGTGTTGGGCCATAACCGCGAGATTGTTGTCGCCGTGAAAGGGAGTCTTGCCGGCCAACATCTCATAGAGCATGGTGCCCAGGGCGTAAATGTCGGTGCGCGGGTCGCCGCGCTTGCCCTCGACCTGTTCGGGCGCCATGTAATCGGGCGTGCCCATCGTCGCGCTGAGGTTCGAATAGGTGACGCGATGCGCCCCTTTGGTCAGCGCCAGCCCAAAATCCATAATGGTCGGCTGTCCTTCCGACGTGAGCAGGATGTTTTCCGGTTTCAGATCGCGATGGACGATGCCGTTATCGTGGCAGTGCGCCATCCCCTCGGCGATTTTGTGGACGATCGGAATGGCCTGTTCGGGCGGCATCGGCGCTGCGGTTTCGATGAGCTGGCGCAGGGATTGACCCTGCACGTACTCGGTGACCAGGTACGGGGTGCGGTTATAAGTGCCGGAGCCGAGACCGCGCAGGATGGCGGGGTGCTGAAGCGTTCCCATCACTTCCATTTCGCGCTGGAACCGCTCGTATTGCGCCGGGTCGCCGATCATGCTTTGCTCGGGGATTTTGATGGCGACCTCGCGGCGGTTGACCAGGTCAAAGGCGCGATACACATCGCTCATCCCTCCTTGCGCGATGTGGCCCTGAATCTGGTAGTGATCGAACTGGTCCCCGATTTGCAGCATACCGGGGAGTATTATAGCATGGACGCTCATGAATGACTATCTTGTCCCCACACAGAGGATTGGATCCTGGCGGCGAGAGAACCATTGGGCCAGGGAAAAGATGCGGCGGCTGCGCGCCGGCGCCGGCGACAGGTGGTGAATGTGGATCGCGATCGCCGAGACGTTATCGTCGGTCTCGCGCGCGAGGGCCAGGTCGATCAGGGCGCGGCTGAGTTCGTGCGCGCTGCGGGTCCGGGAGGCGAGCGCGGCAAACTCGTCGTCTTCGATCACCGACCAGACGCCGTCGCTGCACAGGACCAGGTCGTCGCCTTCGTCGATCGTATGTGTGGTGACATCCGGCTGGACAAAGAGGCCCAGCCCGACCGCTTTTGTCAGGACCGAGCGCTGAGCATGGGTGCGAATCTTGTCGGGCGAGATCACCTTCATGCGCACGAGGTCGCCGACGGTCGTATGGTCGTTGGTCAGGCAGGCGGCGTGCCCCTGATGAATCCGATAGGCGCGACTGTCGCCGACGTGCGCGAGATGGAGCGTGCTGCCGACCAGGCAGGCGGCCGTCACGGTCGTGCCCATGCGCCCGGCGCCCATTTGCTGCGCCGCTTTATAGATGTCGAGGTTGGCCGATTCGATTCCCCGGCGCAAGGCTTGAGGAACCGGACGACCCGGTTCCTCATAAAACGCGGCGTATAGTTTTTCGAGCGCCAGGGTGCTTGCCATCCGGCCATTGGCATACCCGCCCATGCCATCGGCAATGGCGTACAGCCATCCCCTTTCGCCGGCGTGCTCGCGATCCGGTAACCGGATGGCGTCCTGGTTGTCCTGGCGCACGAGCCCGACGTCGCTGGCGCCGCTGGCGTCCACCTCGGGCTCGTGTTTTTTGACAATACCTTCCACTAATTCTCCTCGGGTACCTTTTCAAGCACCATCGTATGCGCCGGCGGAACGATATGCTTGCCCTGCTGCCAACTGGTGATGATGAAATAGGCGAGGCTGACGACCAGCCACCCGCCCGATATGCCGAGCGCAAGGTAGGTCGCATTGGCCGTATCGCCTCCCGTCACAATGCCGACGACAAAGATGACGCCGACCATCAGGACGTTCCCGATAAAGCCAAGCCCTGGGACGATGCCGTGCTTGAGCAGGCTGAACTCTTTCGTGCCGGCGAACGCGACCACGGCCAGGGCGCAGATGGCCGCATAGAGCACGAACGTGCCGAGGTTCGAGGCGAGGGTGATGCCGGTCAGCGTGACGACGCCGCCAACCACGCCGATCGCGCCGACGAGCGCCGAGACGATGACCATGATGACGATGCCCATATACGGGGTCGCCCACTCGCCGTGCAGCAGGCCCATGATTTCGGGCATTTCGGAGTCCTGCGCCATAGCAAAGCTGATGCGAACGGCGGTGTTCATGGCGGCGAGGGTCGTGCCGAGGACGGCAATGCCGACGGTGGTGGCGATGACGATCATGAACGCAAAGCCGTTGCCGCCCAACAGCGCATTGCCGATTTGAATGGCCATGTCGCCAATCGGCGCGCTGGACGCGGCCGCCGCGCTAATGCCGGTCACGATCTTGCCGTCCGCGCCGGTTGCGGCCAGTTTGTCGCTCAACGCATAGTTCCCCGCGAGGTATTCGAGCAGGTAGGCGAAGAGCCCCTGGATGACGAGCGAGAGAATGACGCCGCGCGGAATGTCCCGCTTGGGATTTTTGGCTTCGGCGCCGAGCGCGGTCGACGATTCAAAACCGACCAGGATGAGAATGGCGATCGTCGCCTGAAAGAGCATGCCGCCGAGATTGTGCGGCACGACGATAGAAGTGGCGCTGGGGAAATACCAGCCATCGGCGGCGACATGGAGCGGATTCTGTACCCGGAACCAGATGGCAAGCCCGCTAAAGATCAGGAGCGCGGTCAACTGAATCACGTTGATGATGATCGCGACCGTCGTCGAGCCGGTGATGCCGCGCACCGCGATGAAACCGACGATCGCCGAAAAGACGCAGGCGATGAGCACCTGGCCGATAATCGGAATGGTCACGCCGAACTGTCCGGCGATATAGGTGATGAGAGTTGCCATAAAGGCCACCATGACGCCGGGATAGACCCAATAGAAAAGGTGCGCGGCCCAGCCGGTGATGAACTTGGCGAGGCGAGCCCAGCGCCGGTGATGCGGGTGCGGGCGATCAAGGAACGCCTTTTCGGCGAAATAATAGGAACTGCCGGAACCGGCGTCGGGATAGCGCCGCGCCAATTCGGCAAAGGCAAACGCGGTGAGAAATGCGATGACGAGCGCGAGGACAATTCCTGTCCACATGTCCTGCGCGGTGCTGGCTCCGCTTACATCGGTGTTTGCGGCCTGCAACTGGAAGGTAATCCACAAGAATGCGCCCGGCGCAATCAGCGCCATTGCATTGATCGTGACGCCCGTCAGGCCGAGCGTCTTTTTCATGCCACCGGTGGAACCGGATTGAGCAGCCATTTCAACCTCCGCAAAAAGAATTGTCGATGGTGCGATTGTATAATGAGCGGCGGACGATTACTATTCCTCAAAAGGGGCATCTTTTGCGCGAGCGAATGACCCGACCGGGCATCGGCGGGGCAGGGATAACCCATTTGGGGCATACGGATGAGATTCTTCCACATCGGCGGGGCTTGACAGTGAGTCTATTCATGATATAATCGCCATCCATAGCGTATACGGCATCGTCGCCTCTCAGCCCATTCGGCAAAGAAGCCTTTGGAGTCCTTGGATTTCAAAGGCGTTTTTATTGGTAGATTGCCAGGCCTGCCGAACCGGCGGAGAAACGCTTCCGATCCCGGATTGATCGGACTAGTAGTGCACCAAAATGAGTCTGCGGGGTCCAGATACGGGTTTTCCAAATGGCGAATCCATATTCTGACCCGCAACTTCATCATGTTGGTGCACTAGTGCGCCCGGTAGCGCAAATGATCGAGTCGGCCTTGACGCCTTGACACGCCCGCACGATGGCTGTGTCAAGGCGTTGTGCATTTTGAACGGCGCATTTTGTCTATGATGGTTACTGTGAATCCGATTGAAACCGATCCCCACCTGCTCGACGCATTGGCCAGTCTGAGCCGGATGAGCGCGGCGATCAATCGGATGGATCCGGGCGAGGTGGGCGATGCCCAAACAGCGCTGCGCTTGATTGTCGCAAGCGCGATTCAAGCGGTGGGCGATTCGGCGCGCTCGCATCATGACCGGCGATTACCATTGACCGGCAATCGTGATGAGAGCGCGCCGTCGGCGCGCTCGCACCGTGGCCGGCGATTACCATTGACCGGCAATCGTGATGAGAGCGCGCCGTATGCGGCCATCGCCGTCTATGATCCCGACATGCGCGCCCTGGACGTGGCCTCGCTGGTCCAAGCCGGGGAACCGGCTGCCGGCGAGGCGTGGCTCGACGGAATAGGCCGGCGCGCGATGGAACAGGGAGAGCGAATGCTTGAACCGGCGCGCGGCGCCGGGGTGTCGGTTTGCACGCCGCTCGTCTGGGCCGGCCAGCCGCTGGGCGCGCTCTATATCCGGCGCGCGGGCGAACACTCCCTGACCCCGGTCGAGCGGGTGATGCTCGATCTCCTCGCGAACCAAGCAACGCTGGCGCTGTCGCAGACGCGCCGGCTGGCGAGCGTCCAGCGCGACCTGGCGCGGCTGGAGGCCGAGTCCAACCGCCTGCGCCATGCCAGCCTGCTGATCTCTTCCCGGCTCGGCTTGCAAGAGACGCTGGATGCGATCCTGCAGATGGCGCTTGGGGTGACGGACGCCCAGTACGGCATCTTTCGCCTGGTGGACCGGCGGCGCAGCAAGCTCATCACCCGCGCGGTGGCGAACCAGCACCTGGTCAAGCCGCGGGTGGAGGAACTGCCGATCGATACCCACAGCGTCATGGGATGGGTCGCGGTGAACCGGCAGCCGGTGCTGATTCCGGATTTGCGCGTCGAGCCCTGGTCGCACGTCTATTACCCGCTCGATGCGGACCTCGCGATGCGCTCAGAGCTTGCGGTGCCGTTGATTGGCGCCGGCGGACGGCTGGAGGGCGTGCTCAACCTGGAGAGCCCATTAGAGAACGCCTTTAGCGAACAGGATAGTCACCTGCTCCAGGCGTTTGCGACGCAGGCGGTGATTGCGATTCAAGAGGCGCGGCTGCTGGACGTGCTGCAAGAGGTGGCCCAACTGCTGCTCGCCCAGCCGTATCGCACCGTGCTGCGCCACCTGGCCGACCTCGCCTGCGATCTTTTGAACGGCGATGTCAGCGCCATCTGGACCGTGGAAGGGGAGCAGTTGGTTTTGCAGGTGGCGAGCGCCGGCTCGGAACACGCCGAGCGGCTCGCGCTTGACGGCAGTTTCACCGGCCTCGCGGTATTGAGCAAAAAGCCGGTGACCGCCGAGGATGTGCGCACGGATGCGCGGTTCACGCGGCGCGATCTCGCGCAGGCGCAGGGATGGACCCGCGCGCTCGTCGTCCCGATGTTGTTGAGCGACGACCACGAGCCGGTCGGCGCATTCGGCGTCTACAGCGCCACCGCCGATTCGGGGCGCTTTACCGAATCGGAATGGGACCCCAAGGTTCTGACCTTTCTGGCGCACTATGCGGCGCTCGCGATTCACAATGCGGCGCGACAGGAAGCGCTCCGCCAGGCGCAGGAACGTCATGCCGTGGCCGAGACCTTTGCTGCGGTCGGCGATATCGCGGCCAACCTGCTCCATCATTTGAACAACAAGGTGGGCGCGATTCCCGCCCGCGTGCAGGGGATTCAGGACAAGTGCGCCGAGCTCGTCGAGACGAGCCCGTACCTCGCGCACAGCCTGACCGAGATCGAACAGAGCGCGGTCGAGGCGATGTCGAGCGTGCGCGCGAGCCTCTCGCTTTTGAACCCGATTCATCTCGGGCCGGTCCATGTCGCCGAGTGCGTGCGCGCCGCAGTGGCCGCCTCCCATCTCCCCGCAGGCGTACAGATCCAGACCGATCGGCTCGACCACCTGCCAGCGGTCGTCGCCGCACGCAGCAGCCTGGTCATGGTCTTTACCAACCTGTTCGAGAACGCCGCCGATGCCATGCACGGCGAGGGCCGGATTACCATCCGGGGCGCGGCGGCGCATGAGGGCGTCGAACTGGCCGTCGTGGACAATGGGCCGGGGGTTGCGCCCGAGCTACACGACCGCATTTTTGAGTTGAGCTATTCCGGGCGCGCCGGGACGCGGCCGGGCAAGCTCGGCTTTGGCCTCTGGTGGGTCAAGACGCTCATGACTCGCCTCGGCGGCTCAGTCGCGGTGGACAGCGATGGACATCACGGCGCGACCTTTCGCCTCTGGCTTCCGGCCGTCCAGGAGCGCCAGTGAGTACGTCCCCCCTCCGCGCGCTCGTGGTCGAAGACGACCCGGTGTGGCAAGCGATTCTCGCCGAAGTGCTGACCGATTGTGGGCTGAGCGTGGACCTGGCCGACAGCCTGGAAGCCGCCCTGCCGCTGCTGCGCGGCGCGCCCCACCGGCTGGTGGTCGCAGACCTCGCGCTGAGCGACAGCGACCATCATAACCAGGAGGGGCTGCACGTGCTCGATACGGTGCGCGAGATCGACCCGGCGTGCGTGTCGATTCTCCTGACCGGTTATGCTACGGTCGAGCTCGCGGTGAGCGTCTTGACGGAGCACGGCGCGCTGACCTGTTTGCGCAAAGAGACGTTCAACCGCCGCCAGTTTCGCGAGTTGGTCGGGCGCGCGCTCGCGACGCTCCCGGCGGCCGGGGACGCGGGGCCGAGCGCAGAGAGCGCGCGCGCCGAGGGGAGCGAGCTGGCCGCGCTGACGGAGCGCGAGCGCGAGGTGTTAGAGCTCCTGGCCCGCGGCCTGACGAACAAAGAGATTGCCGAAGCCCTCGTGATTACGCCCAATACGGTCAAGCAGCATCTGAAAGCGATCTTTGAAAAGCTGGGTGTGCATACCCGGTCCGCGGCGGCTGCCACGGCCCTTCGCGCCCGTAACGGCGCGCTGTGAATGTAGCGTGTGCGTGTGCGACAAGCACACAGGAGGTGATCGCATGTCGAAATTAGAGTACAATCCGGCGTCGCTTATCGCGGATCCGCGCGTAGAGCGGGCGGCCTGTGGGACCGGTTTCATCGCCAATCTTTCCGGGCAGCCCACGCGCCAGCTCGTCCTCGACGCGCTCTCGACGGTGGCGCGCCTCGCCCATCGCGGCGCGATTGCCGCCGACCAAAAAACGGGCGACGGCGCCGGCCTTCTCACCCAGATTCCCCACCGGTTTTTCCGGCACAAGCTGGAACGGCACGGGATTCCCATGCCGGCCGAGGGCGATCTGGGGATCGGCATGTTCTTTATGCCGCAGTACTCGGCGCCCCGCGAGCGCGCCCGGGCGATCATCGCCGATGCCATCCATGCGCAGGGGCTGGACCTGATCATGTGGCGACCGCTCTCCGTCGACCTGAATGCGCTGGGCGAATATGCGCGCCAGACCTGTCCACGCATCGAGCAGGTGATTATTGCGCGCGGCGAGACCGTGGGCGCGGGCGACGAATTCGAGCGCGTTCTCTATCTCATTCGCAAAGAGGTCGAGAAACGCGCCCGCGATGAGCGCATCTATCCCTTTTACATCCCCTCCCTCTCCTCGCGCACGATGGTCTTTAAAGGCCTCTTTGTCGCGACGCAACTCTCCCGCTTTTATGCCGACCTGCGCGACCCCCTGTTTGAGAGCGCGCTGGCGCTCTTTCACCAGCGCTACAGCACCAATACCTTCCCGACCTGGGAACGCGCCCAGCCGTTTCGCATGCTCTGCCACAACGGCGAGATCAACACGCTCCAGGGGAATATCGGCTGGATGCGCGCCCGCGAGTCCTATCTCGCTTCGCCTGTGTGGCGCGACTCGGTGCGCCTGCTCCAGCCCATCCTCGACCTTGAGGGGAGCGACTCGGCGATGCTCGACAATGCGCTGGAACTGCTCGCCTACTCGGGCCGCGAGACGCCGCATGCGATGCTGATGCTGATGCCGGAGGCGTGGGAACGGGTCGCCGACATGCCCGAATCGCACCGGGCCTTTTTCCGCTATCACTCGACCTTGATGGAGCCGTGGGATGGACCGGCGGCGGTCGCCTTTGCGGATGGCAAGGTGGCCGGGATGAACCTCGACCGGAACGGCTTGCGCCCGGCGCGCTTTCTCGTGACCGAGGACGGCCTGGTCGTCGCCGCGTCCGAGATCGGCGCGCTGGAGGTCGATCCCCAGCGGGTGATTCAAAAGGGCAAGCTGGGACCGGGGCAGATGATTGTCGCCGACCTGGTCAATCACAAGCTGTGGCAGGATGACGAGCTCAAGGACGAGTATGCGAACCGGCAGCCGTACCAGCAGTGGCTTGTAGAACAGATTCGCCCGGTGCCGGCAACCCAGTCGGACGGGACCCGCGATCCGCTCTCCTATTCGGTCACGCGCACCCTCTCCCGCCTGCAGGCAGCCTATGGCTATACCGACGAAGAGCTGGTGGTCGTTATCAAGCCGATGGCGGAGAACGGCGCCGAGCCGGTGGGCTCGATGGGGGATGATACGCCGCACGCGGTGCTGTCGCTCTTTGAGCGCCCGCTGTATCACTTTTTCAAGCAGCGCTTTGCCGAAGTAACCAACCCGCCGATCGACCCCTTGCGTGAAGAGCTGGTCATGTCCACCCGCACGCTCCTGGGGGGACGCGGCAACGTGCTGGCCGAAGAGCCCGGGCTCGCGCACGTGCTGGAGCTCAACTCCCCCTTCCTCTCGCCGGAGCAGTTCGATTATATCCGCTCGTGTAAGAGCGAATTCCCGCACGCCAGTCTCGACATTACTTTTACCGCCGACGAGAATCCGGACGCGCTGGAGAGCGCGCTCGAAGGGGTGTGCCTTCAAGCGGAGCGCGCCGTCGATTCGGGCAAGACCATTCTCATTCTCAGCGACCGGGCGCTCGACGCCGCGCGGGCGCCCATCCCGATGCTCCTCGTCGTGAGCGCGGTGCATCATCACCTCTTGCGCGTGGGCAAACGCTGGAAGACCAGCATCATCGCCGAGACCGGCGACGCCCGCGACGTGCATCATTTCGCCTGCCTCCTGGGGTATGGGGCCAATGCCATCTATCCCTATGTCGCGCTGGCGACGGTTCGCGCCATCGTCACCGACGGGGTTGGCCGCAACAAGGGCATCACGCCCGCCGTCGCCCAGGCCAATTACCTGCACGCCGCCGAAAAGGGACTGCTCAAGATCATGAGCAAGATGGGCATTACCACGCTCGACGCCTACAGCGGCGCGCAGATTTTCGAGATCATCGGGCTCTCCGAAGTGGTGGCGGGCCGCTACTTTACCGGCACCTCCTCGCCCATCAGCGGGATTGACCTCCGCGCGATCGGCCGGGCAGTGCTGACGCATCACGCGCATTCGTTCGGCCATCCGACTGACGACGCGATCCGGCTCAAGAGCGTCGGCTTTTTCAAATACAAAAAGCAGGGCGAGTATCATGCGATGAACCCCGAGCTGGTGGACGCGCTGCACCGGGCGGTTCGCACCCCCGGCGCCATCGGCGAGAATTTCGACGAGGCCTTTGCTCGTTATCGCGAATTTTCGCATGGGGTCCAGTCGCGCCCCTCGACCGACCTGTCCGATCATCTCGATTTCGTTCCGGGCGCGCCCGTGCCGCTCGACCGGGTCGAACCGATTGCCGATCTGGTCAAGCGCTTTTCGTCCGCGGCCATGTCGCACGGTTCCCTGTCGATTGAAGCGCACCAGACGATTGCCGAAGCGATGAACCGCCTCGGCGCGCTGAGCAACTCGGGTGAAGGGGGCGAGCACCCCTCGCGTTACGGGACGATTCGGAACAGCCCGATCAAGCAGGTGGCCTCGGGCCGCTTTGGCGTGACCCCGGGGTACCTGGTGTCGGCCACCGAGCTCCAGATCAAGATGGCGCAGGGGAGCAAGCCGGGCGAAGGGGGGCAACTGCCGGGGCACAAGGTTTCGGCGGAGATCGCGACCATCCGCTATTCGCAGCCCGGCATCGCCCTGATCTCGCCCCCGCCGCATCATGACATCTACAGCATCGAAGACCTGGCGCAGCTCATCTATGACCTCAAGCGCATCAACCCCGGCGCACTCGTGTCGGTCAAGCTCGTCTCGCAGGCGGGCGTCGGAACGATTGCCGCCGGCGTCGCGAAAGCGTACGCCGACATCATCCAGATCAGCGGCCACTCGGGCGGGACGGGCGCATCGCCGCTCAGCTCCATCAAACACGCCGGCGTCGCCTGGGAGCTGGGGCTTGCCGAAACACAGCAGATTCTCGTCGCCAACGACCTGCGCGGCCGGGTGCGCCTGCGCGTGGACGGCGGGCTCAAGACCGGGCGACATGTCGTCCTCGCCGCCATGCTGGGCGCGGATGAGTTCTCGTTCGGCACCGCCGCGTTGGTGGCCAGCGGCTGTATCATGGCGCGCGCCTGTCATCTCAATACCTGCCCGGTCGGCATTGCGACGCAGCGCCAGGAGCTGCGCGCGAAATTCCCGCAGATGCCGGAATGGGTCATGGCCTATTTTCTCTTTGTCGCGCAAGAGACGCGCGAGATCCTGGCCTCGCTGGGCGTCTGCTCCGTTGACGAGATCATCGGGCGCGTCGACCGGCTCCAGATCAACAGCGCTTTCCGCACACCGCACCCTGAAGTCATTCCGATGGCGCTGCACGCGCCGCAACCGGCCTAACGGTTATGGACTGAGGTGAACCGAATTGAATCAAGACACACTGCTACCGGAAGACGACCAGATTCCGATTGACCTGAACCGCTTGCTCGGCGACCCCGACCCGAGCGGGACCCGGCCGCACCGGAATGTGCAGGCGCACAACGACCGCGTCGAGCAAGAGGTGATGGACGATTGGCTGTGCGCGCAGGCGCTGCAGGCGTTGGACCGGGACGGGCCGATCTGGATCGAGCACGAGATTCGCAACACCGATCGCACCGTCGGCGCGCGCCTGGCCGGCCGGCTCGTCCAGCGCTATGGGGAACGCGGGCTCGGCCCGCAAGTGGTCCATATCCACCTGCGCGGCAGCGCGGGACAGAGTTTCGGCGCGTTTTGCGTCGATGGACTGGAGCTCAATCTGGACGGCGAAGCGAACGACTATGTCGGCAAGGGCATGGCCGGCGGACAGATTGCCATTCGCTTGCCCCAGGGCGCGCGCTGGGCGAGCCAGGATAACTATATCATCGGCAACTGCGTGCTGTATGGCGCGACCGGCGGGCGGCTGTTCGCGGCCGGGCGCGCCGGGGAGCGGTTTGCCGTGCGGAACAGCGGCGCGGTGGCGGTCGTCGAGGGGCTGGGCGATCACGGCTGTGAGTACATGACTGGCGGCCAGGTCGTCGTGCTCGGTCCCGTGGGGCACAATTTCGGCGCGGGGATGACCGGCGGGATTGCTTTTGTGCTCGATCAGGAGGGCAAACTGCCGGTTCGGGTCAATCCCGAAATGGTGCAGTTTGCGCCGGTTGCCGGCGATGCGGATATCACCCTCCTGCGCGGGCTCGTCGAGCAGCACGCGGCGGCGACAGCCAGCGCCTGGTCGCGCAGTATTATGGATCGCTGGCAGGACCGGCTCGCCCAATTTTACAAGATCGCGCCAAAAGCCTAGCGCACGATCCTCAAACATCCATAGTCTATTGAGCCTGAGATTTTTCCTCACCGCCGATTTTCTGATCGGCGAGGACCTGGTCGATGGCATGTCGCGCCATACCGACGATTGCGGGGTTGGTGTCCAGGTAATAGGGAAGGGCAATCAACCCCCAGGACAATGCCCAACCGCGCCCTCGTGCCCAGGTCGCGTCATCGACCGATAGCACTGCGCGGAACACATCTCGGCTTGCGCTGGAAAACAGCGTCCACGCGATCTGCAATTCGCAGGCCGGATCTCCCACCCCCAGACACCCCCAGTCGATGACGGCGCTGAGCCGGCCCCGTTCGACCAGCAGGTTCCCAGGTTGCAGATCTCCGTGAATCCAGACCGGTGGGCCTTTCCATACCGGCGCCGCGAGGGCCGCGTCCCACGCCGTGGTCACTGCGTCGGTGTCAAGCAGGCGCCCTAAACTTGCGATCGCGGCCCGGGTGTCTGCATCTCGCATTGCCAGCGGAACGCCCCGGCCAGAGTTGTGTCTTCCGGGACGTGGCCCGTCCGTGGGGTCGATGCGCTGCAGGGCCGCTACGAACTGTGCCAGGTCGGTCGCCGCCTGGCGTAGGTCGGTGATGCGCTCGCAGGCGGCGTTTTCGCCGGGGAGCCATCGGCAAACGGACCAATTCCAGGGATAGCCCTCGGCAGGTATTCCCTTCCCGAGTGGAACGGGGATGGCAAGTGGCAGGTGCGGGGCGAGTCTCGGCAGCCACTGCCATTCTTTCTCCACCTGTTCCGTGGCCCAGTGGATGCGAGGTAATCGCACGGTCATGTCGTCGCCCAGTCGAAAGATTGCATTGTCCGTGCCGGCGGACAGGACCGGCTCGATGGGCAGGTGCGCCCACTGCGGGAATTGCGCCGTAAGCAACCGGCCGACCAGAACACTATCGATGTCCATCTCGTCGGCATGCATTTTATGTGGGCTCACAAGCATCTCCTTGCAATTTTTTGGATGATACCAAGTATATAATAGAAGAATCAAATTTCCTTCAGGTCAATGGTATAATGTGGTTGGGGAGCAGTTCACTGTTGAACTGCACCATGGGGTTGAAAAGGGAGGTTCGTGCAATGACGCAGAATGGAGCAACAGGACCCAGGCGCAAACTGCAAGTCGATCTCAAGGGCTTGCAAGCGGCATTTGACGATACCTCCTTTGAAACGCACTATTTCCTGGACCGCAACACGGGCGTGGTGGTCCTGGTCACCGGCCTGATCCGGCGTCAATTGGAGAGCATCTACGACGAGTTGTACCGGGCGGACAACCACAGCCTGAGCCATTTTGAGAGCGCGCTCCGCCGCCGCAATCTGGGCGAGGAGACCGGCCAGGCGCTCCGAACCGCGCATCAGGTCGAGTGCGCGCTGGGCGGTCGATACATCCCCCTTCCGCCCGCGCACCCGCATATGGAAGTGCGCGATATGGAGGACTATATCGCCACACTCCAGGATGCCGAACTGCGCCAGGCATTGTGGGACGCGCTCCGCAATCACGATCCACAGGGCCGCTTTATGGAGGTCCTCTCCCAATACCCCGATCTGCCCGCGCGCTGGCATGCGTTCCACGTCGAACAGGTCTTGCGCCGTCTGCACCACTGGCTCGACGAGGAAGGGATCGAACCCATTGAATCGCCGAGGTTTGTTGATGCCCCTGTCTGATCTGTTTCAACGCGTCTCACAATCCCCCACCAATCCCAAACCGACCGCGGCCCCCGCCAGGACCTTTGACGTGGCGGACCTCTATCGCGGCCCGGTCGCCGGTCTGGAAGCGAAACCGGCCGGCGCGGTCCCGCTCGACGAGAAATTGCGCCAGGCGTATTTTTGGATCGTCAATCACGCCATCATCAGCCCGCACTATGATATTGAATACAATGACGGCCCGGCCGCCGCGTTCACCTTTGGCGATACGCAGGCGCGGGTCAATCTCCCCTCCGCGCAGAGCTATTCCTCCTTTGTGCTCTTCCCCCTCTTGAATTTCGCCGTGCGCGGGCGCTGCCTGCTCGTCGGCGGGCCGGGACGCGGCAAGACGTCGAGCGCGCTGCTGATGGGCGTGCTCGCCGGTTATACCCTCCAGGAGGTGCGGCAGGCGATGCAGCACGGCCAGCCGCAGATGACGATTGCGGACCTGCTGGGCAATCCGCTCCCCGCCGACCTGGTGAACGCGCAGCGGATGGAGGACATTCGCATCGCGTGGCGCAAGTGGTTGAGCATGCGCGTGCGGATCGTCGACGAATACAATCGCATTCCCACGCGGACCCAGTCGGCTCTGCTCACCGTGATGGCCGATAACTATGCCGAGATGTACGACCACATCTACGAGTGCCCGCCCGGCGCGTGGTACCTGACGGCGAACGACGAAGCGGGCGGCGGAACCTATCAGGTCATCGAAGCGCTGCGCGACCGCATCGACATTGTCGTGCAGGCGCTGGCGTTCAACACGCGCTTTATCGACGAACTGTTGACGCGCATCGAAGAGGGAATCCGGCCGGAAGAGCTGGCGCCGGCGCAGATTATTTTTACGGCGGCCGAGAGCGACCGGCTCTATCAAGAGACGCTGCGCATCCCCTTTCCGTACGAGCTGCTCCGGCGGCTGGAATTCTTTGCGAGCCAGTTTGAATTTTTCGAGCCGGCGGGCGAGCAGATCGAGTACAAGACCAAGGACACGGCCAAGCTGGCGGGCATCGACTATCATACACTGTCCGACACCGAAACGGGCAAGGACCGGCTCAAGGACCTGGGGAGCCAGACGCGCAACGGCATCTCGGTTCGCACAATGCTGACCATCCTGACCTTTGGCAAGGCGCTCGCCTATTTCCGCGGGAATCCGGAGGTGTCGCTCGACGACCTGCGGCAGGTGATCCCCTTTATCCTGCACGACAAGCTCGTCCCCGACCTCGACGCGCCCTTTTTTCAAGCGCCGGGGAACGCCGTGTATCGCGTCGACCGCGTGAGCTGGATTCGCAAGCTGTTCGACCTCGCCTGCGCCGAGTACGACCGGCTGAACCTGGACCGCGAGGATCCGGTGGCGGACCTGGAAGCCGAATTTCGCCGGGGACTGGAAGGGGTGACCGCCGACCAGGTGCGGACGCGGCTCGTCCAGATCGAGCGCACGCTGGCCGATTGGAGCAAAGGGCGCAAGCTCTACGGCAACCTCTACGACGACGTGCTCAAGCTGAAATATCTCCACCAGCGCTATACCAACTATCTGCACTGGCTGCAATGGCAGAAATAAGAACAGGGCTTGTCACCGGCGCGTTCGCGCGTTTTCTGGAGGCGGACCGGGCGCGGTTGAACGCGCAGTTTGTCGAGGCGCGGCGCGATCATGTCGGCCTGGACCCGGAGGCGTTCGCCGACCTCCTGCGGACGACGGTCGCGCCGATTGTCGCGGCAGTCGAGCGCGTCCAGTCCGACGCCGCGATTCCGGTCGCCGACTGTCTCTATGCGCTCTCGCTCACCCTGCTGGGGGAAGGATTCCTCGGGCCGGCCAGCCGCTATCCGGCGATAGGAAAAGGGTGGCGCGAGCTGCTGCCCGCGCTGGCGCGTTTCCTGGTGGTCGACCCGCGGCGCGTGGCGGGAGCGGTGACCAACGCGCTCTATAATCTCTCGACGACCGGCGGCGCGCGGCCCGACGAGTGGGTCACCCGCGTTCAGCAGATTGCTGCCTTGCCCCCGGACGGTGCGATGGGTGATACATCCGGCGTTGATGCGCTTCTGCGCGCAGGACAGGTCGCGGCCTGGCGCGCGGGGTTGGCGCATTATCGCCGCGGGGCATTCGCGCTATGCCATACGCTTGAACCCCCGGCGGCGCGCATCGCCCTCGGGCTCGCCCCGGCGGCGACGCCGGTTGACGGTATCCTCGACCGGTTGGCGGCCGACCCGTGGCTCGACCCCGCGGCCGCGGAGCGCCCCGCCAGCGGCGCTCGCGAATGCCAGATTGTCGCGCGTGCCGGCGCCTTTCGCGGCCTCGGCGGCCTGTTCCTCGCTCCCCCCACCGTCACCGCCGCGGGCGAATATTTCGACGTGACCGATGGCGAGACCCACTGGCTGCTCATCGCCGACCGTTTTGGCGCGACCTTTCATCGCGTGGATGCGCTCCCCGCGCCGGCGACCGATACCCCCTTCCGCATCGACAAGCAGGGCCGCGTCACAAACGGGGAATCCAGCCGGTCCTTTCCCGAGCTGGCGAATGCGACGAGCGCGGCGGGGAATGGCGCTACGCTCGCAGTGACCACCGCGCTCTCCTACGCCGTGTCCCTGGTCGCGCTGAGCGAGGGCTAGTCTTTTAAATCGCGTGATTGACTCGCCCCTGGTTAGGTGCTAGAATTTATGAGGCTGCCTCGTCTGAAGGAAAACAGATACACCGCTGTTCTTATTTTCCAAAAGGAGGGTCATCATGGAATTGTATCCACAACTCGCGCTCCTGACCGATGCCGAGGCCGAAATGTGCCTGAACGGCCTGTTGAAGGGGCTGACCGTCGTCGAACCTGAATATGCGGCCCTGGTCGCCCGGCCGGAAGAGATGGAGAGCCTCCTCGCGCAGGTCGCCGAACAGGCCGGCCGGCCCGCGCTTACCGTGCCGGTCTCGCCGCACCCGGACCCCAAAGCCGTGCGCACGATTCTGGTTCAGGCGGCGCAAGACCCGGAACTCTCTCCCAAACTGGAAGCCTGGCTGCAGACCGCGCGACCCAAGCTGATCGAGCCCGTCACCACCGCTCTCGTCCTCGCGGGCATCGTCCTCCTCCTCTCCACTCACGTCAAGGTCGAGTACGAAGACAAGGGTGGGAAAAAGCACCTCAAGGTCATGCTCGAGAAAAAACCGACCGCGAACAAGATCCTCGACAAGTTCTTTGGGCTTTTTTGATCGTCGAAAGAAGGCGTTATGACCAGCAAGGCTGCGACGCTCCGCCTGCACGTGCTCGGCAAGCTGACCGGCGAGGAAGGGGCGCAGCGCCTGACGACGCTCGCCGAGTTCAAAGAGAGCCGGGCGGTCCACCACATGGAGCTGGACCGCCCGCGCCTCGACGAGCTCAATCGCAAGATTCGAGAACTGCGCGGGTTCATCGAAGCCGGGTCGCCGGCTTTTCAAGAGCCCGACCTGGAGCAGCTTGGAAGTGAGCTCTTTAATCTGGTCGTCGGCGGCCAGGTGAACAAGCTGTTCTCCTTTGCGACCGGCGCCGCCCGGCGAGAAGACGATTTCCTGCCGCTGGAAATCTATGTCGAGGACTATACGATTGCGGGATGGCCCTGGGAATATCTCTATGACGCGGGCCAGCAGATGTTTATCTGCCAGGAATTCCACCCCATCTCGCGCGGGATCTATACGCTTTACGGCGACGCCGGCCGCGCGCCGGGCAAGGTCTCGATTCTCCTCGTCCTCGGCGTTCTGCCGGATGACCGGCAGACCACTCCCCAGGAGGAAATCCGCTGGGTGGAGCGGGCGTTTGGCGCCAACCTGGCCGATGGCAGTGTCCGCATCAAGGTCATGGACGCGGTCACGCCCCTGGAGCTGGACGGCGAGCTGCGCAGCGGGCGGTATAACGTCCTCCACTATTTCGGGCATGCGGCCTATGATGAGGCGCGGGCCGAGGGGTATCTCAAATTCGAGCGGGACGGCGACCAGGCGTTTAAATTCTATGCGAATGATCTGGGACGGCTGTTGAGCGATAGCCACTTCCGGCTCGTCTTTTTGAACGCCTGTGAGACGGGGCGGGGCGCGCCCAATGAAGATCCCGCACGCAGCTCCGTCGCCGCGGCCCTCCTCGGCCGCGGGATTCCGGCGGTCATCGCGACCCAATTCTCAATCCCCGATAACAGCGCCCACTATCTCTCCTCGCGGATTTACACCTCCCTGGTGGCGGGCGACCCACTCGTCGAAGCGATTCGCAACGGCCGCCGGGCGATGAGCTATGCGGACAAGAACCAGTTTCTGGATTGGGGCATCCCAGTGCTCTATGCCAGTGATCCGGGCCTCGTCCTCTTCCCGGCCGGCAGCGCCCCCCGCGCCCCGACCTACCGGGGCATTGACCTGACCGCGAAGGGGCCCCGGACGCGCGGCCTCGAGTCCTTTGAAATTCAATCGGAAGCGCGACGCCCGACGCGCGGGGCGGATGCGCCGAATGCGCACGTCCGCGTGGCCCTCTTTGATATGGACGCCAAAGTCGGCTTTTTGCCTGACCTGGTCGACGCGGCGAACCGCGCGCAAAGCTATTATGATTTTCGCGTGGTCTATCTCCCCGTGCCTTCGGGCGCGATCCGAACCGAGTTCGACGGCGAGCAGACCGCCCCGCAGCTTTTTCTCCCGCGCCTCGACGACTATCTGGGCACACTGCCACGCGAATTGAATGTCGATCGGGTCTGCTGCCTGACGCGCAACCTGATTGCCGACGCGGAAGATGACCAACTGGCCTGGGACTATTTCACTGGAAACCCTCGCAGTAACCAGGCCGTTTCGGTGATCTCGACCTTTGGGTTGAGGGAGTACGCCATGGAGGCCGGGGTTTCCTACGCTAAAGCGACCCTGTTCCTTTGCCTGGCAGAGCTTGCGATCTCGAGCAACCCGCAGTTGGAGTATCACGACGAGACGGCCGGCTGCCCGTTTGATTTTTGTGAGCACCGTCAGGATGTCGTCATCTCGCTCAAGCACATGCAGTTTGACCACGCGCCCTGTCGCAGCAAGATGCAGGACCTTGACCAGCTTGCGGCGATAGACGCCCTCCTGGCCCTCAAGCTAGAGTAGAAGCAGCGTTTCGTCCGCTGGCGCGAAAAACGCAGGCTTTTGAAAAGCGAGGCGGCGCGGGCCCTTGACTCGATACCCTGGGAGTGCTAGACTGGGGACAAATCCAGACAAGGGTCAACACAGGTTGTCGACGACCATTCCAAAGGAGGAGCGCCATGCACGAATTGTTCTATACCGTGAAACCGGGTGACAGCTTGAGCAAAATCGCCGAGGAGCTGTGGGGCAACGCAATGCGGTGGCCTGAGCTTTTCGAGGCCAACCGCGACCAGCTACAGGACCCCAATATGATCCGGGTGGGGCAAAAGCTCCACATTCCCGGTTCTTCGGTCGAGTTCACTCCGTCTGCCCCGGCCGCGGACACAACCGGCGCCGAGGCGCCGGCGGCCAAGGACGCGGGCGATCATGAACAACACGGCAAGGGCAAACAGGTACGGGCGGAATAGTAGCCGCTGTGGGCCTATCGCTCGCGTCGTGTAAACAGCAAACCCCGGAGGTCTTGGCAGAACATCGCCGAGACCTCTTTGCGTGAGTGTGTGTCCCATTTTTGGGTCACTATTCGACGCAGGTCGGCTTTGCTCTGGATTACCGCGAATTTCATTCGCCCGGCAAAACCTGCCCCGAAAGTGAAGGATGCAGTTCAATTTGGGGGCGAACTGTGACTGGCGGTTAGAAACCGCAGCAACGTAAGGCAAAGTCTGCCTTCGCAGACTGGCTTCCCCAGCCGACAGAGGTCGGCTTTGCTCTGCGTTGCCGCGAATTCATTCGCCCGGCAAAACCTGCCCCGAAAGTGAACGCGCGGTTGCACAATCCCCCTGTGCGCGTATAATCAAGCATAGAAAAAACCGGCCGGTATTGGAGCGTGCTCTATGAATCCATCCGAAGCGCGAACGCGCAAGCAGTTGATTGACCCGGCATTGACCAGGGCCGGCTGGAACCTCCACAACCCCGCACAGGTCGGCGCCGAGATCCCCGTCGACGACCCGCGCCCGGAAGCCGCGCACCCTGACCTGTTGGGCGCGGCGCGGGACGCGCCCCCCGACTATGCGCTGTATTCGGGCATTACCGATTACTGCCTCTACCAACCGAACGGCGAGGTGATCGCCATCGTCGAGGCCAAGCGGTCGAGCCGCGACGCGCGCATCGCCGAGACGCAGGCCGAGTATTACGTGACCGAGATTGAAAAGCGGCAGAGCTTTCGCCCCTTTGCGTTTCTCACCAACGGCCACAGCATTTACTTTTGGGATGTCGGGCAGTCGCCCAAGCGTCTCGTCGCCGGCTTTTTCTCGCCCGACGACCTCGCCCGGCTGCTCTATATTCGCCAGCACAAGACCCCGCTGGCGAGTGCGCCGATCCAGACGGCCATCACGAATCGCGGCTACCAGCAAGAGGCGATCCGGCGCGTCTGCGAAGCGTTCGACCGGGGCAAGCGCAAGGCCCTGCTCGTGATGGCGACCGGCACGGGCAAGACCCGCACCGTCATGTCCCTGATCGACCTCTTTTTGCGCACGAACCAGGCGCGCCGCGTCCTCTTTGTCGCCGACCGCGATGCGCTGGTCACCCAGGCGCAGCGGGATGGATTCAAGGCGTGGCTGCCGGACGAGCCGCGCGACCGGATCACCTCGCAGAACATCGACCTGACCAAGCGCCTCTATGTCGCCACGCTGCAAACTATCAGCAACTGTTTTGACCGCATCTCGCCCGCCTTTTTCGACCTGGTGATTTTCGACGAGGTCCACCGCTCCATTTTCAACAAATACGACGAGGCGCTCGGCTATTTTGACGGGCGCATGATTGGGCTGACCGCGACGCCGGCCGAGTTCGTGGAACGCAACACCTTTACCGCGTTCGATTGCGCCGACGGCAAGCCGACGTTCCTCTACACCTACGAGGACGCGCAAAAGGACAAGGTGCTCGTCCCGTTCAGTCTCTACAAGGCGCAGACCCACTTTCAGCGCAAGGGGATTCACGGCGTGGACCTGAGCGAGGAGGAGCAGAACCTGCTCGTCGAGCAGGGCATCGACCCGGATGCGCTCGATTTTTCAGGGACGCAGCTTGAACGCGAGGTGAGCAACAAAGACACGCTGCGCAAGCAGTGGGAAGAGTTCTGGGAGAACTGCATCAAGGACGAGTCCGGCCAACTGCCGGGCAAGACCATCGTCTTTGCCCTGACGCAGGACCATGCGATGCGGCTGGCCGAGGTTTTCGCAGAGATGTACCCGCAGTACCCCGACCTCGTGCGGGTCATCACCTCGGAATCGGATTACAAGGGCATGGGCATCGAGAAATTCAAAAGGGAGGACCGGCTGCGCATCGCCCTCTCGGTGGACATGCTGGATACGGGCGTGGATGTGCCCGAGGTGGTCAACCTCGTTTTCATGAAACCGGTCCAGTCCCAGATCAAGCTGTGGCAGATGATCGGGCGCGGGACCCGGTCGCACGAGACCTGCAAGGTCTACGCCTGGCTCCCCAACGGGCACAAGGACGAATTCCTGATTATCGATTACTGGGATAACGATTTTGCCAAACGCGCCGACGACCGCCTGACGCAGGCCCTACCGGTCCTGGTGACGATCTTTAACACCCGGCTCAAGCTGCTCGAAACCGACCTGAGCGATCAGGAATCGCCCGCGTGCCAGCAGGTGATCGCCGACCTCCGCGCCCAGGTCGGCCAGATCCCGACCGATGCCTTTTCCGTGAAAAAGGTCTATCCCGACATCCAGCCAGCGTGGGACGATGCCTTCTGGCGCTATTTCACGCCCGCCAAAATCGATTTCCTGCGCCTCAAGGTCGGGCCGCTGCTGCGCTTTGCATCCGGCATCGACGTGGAGGCCGCCACCTTTACGAGCAAGGTCGAACGCCTCAAGCTCCAGTTGCGGACGGGCGCGGACCCCGCGGCCACCGCCGCGTCGATTGTCGAGGACGTGACCCGGATGCCCAATTTTGTCTACCAGGACCCGGCGCTCCTGCCGAGCGTGCAGTTGGGCTCTTCGCCCGCGCGGCTCGCGCAGGCGAGCGCGGAAGACCTGACCCGGCTCATCGTCGCCCTGGCCGAGCAGATGAAGAATCGCAAGACCAAACCGAATGCGTTTTTGCTGCTCGACCTCAAGGACGCCATCGACCTGCGCGGTTATATCCTCCTCCACGCCGGGGCCGAGCGGGTCTATGTCAAGGAATATCGCGAGCGCGTCGAGCGGCGCATCCGCGAACTGGCCGAGCACCATCCAACCATCCAGGCCATCCAGCGCGACGAGCCGGTCACCGATCAGCAGCTTGTCGAACTGGAGAAAACGCTCGAACGGGAGCTGGGCGGCGGCGATGTCGAGCTCACCGAGGCCAACATCCGTAAAGCCTACGGCGTCAAGGTGACCGGCCTCATCGATTTCCTCCGCGAGATACTTGACCTCACCGGCCTCTCTGCATATCAAGAGATCATCCGCCGGCTCTTTGACGACTATATCGGCAAGCACACATATAACGCTGACCAGATTCGCTTTTTGCGCGCGGTGCAATCGGTTTTTCTCCGCAAGCACCGTGTGACGATGGAGAACCTCTACGAGGGCGCGTTCGCCACCTTTGGCGCGAACGCCGTCGAGCGGCTCTTTACGCCGGGCGATATTCAAGAGATGCTGGCTTTTACGCAGGCCATGCAGCCGTGAGAATAAGAATATAAATGCTCACCGACCCGAAACTCAAATCACAGGTGGACGCCCTCTGGGACAAGCTCTGGACCGGCGGCCTGACCAACCCGATGGACGCCATCGAGCAGCTCTCTTATCTGCTTTTTTTGAAGCGGCTCGACGAGCAGGAAGACGCCCGCGAGAAAATGGCGCGCATGGCCGGCCGGCCCTATCAACCGCAACTGGCCGACGACCTCCGCTGGAAGAACTGGACCCATCTCAAAGCGGACGATGCGCTCAGGCAGGTCAAGGACAAGGTCTTTCCGACCCTCAAGACCATCGGCGGCGAAGGAAGCTCTTTTGCGCAGTACATGCAGAACGCCGAGTTCAAGATCAACAAGCCCGCGCTGTTGATCGAGGCATGCAAGGCCATCGACGAGATGGACATCTCGGCGCAGAACCAGGATGTCCAGGGCGACCTCTATGAATACCTGCTCAGCCGCTTGAGCATCGCCGGGCGCAACGGCCAGTTCCGCACCCCGCGTCACATCATCCGCATGATGGTGCTGATGGTCAAGCCCCAGCCTCACGAGCGGATGGGCGACCTGGCCGCCGGCACCTGCGGCTTTCCCGTCAACACGTATCAATACATCCTCGAAACCCACACCTCGCCCGGCCTGGTGACCTACGACGAGGATCACATGCCCCATCACCTCGTGGGGGACCTCCTCTCCGACGAGGAGCGGAATTTCCTTCACACGCAGGCGCTGCGCGCCTATGATAATGACTCGGGCATGACCATGCTCCGCATCGGCTCGATGAACCTGATGCTCCACGGCATCACCTCGCCCCGTTTTTTCTATGCCGACACCCTCTCCAAAGGGTTTACGGAGGAACGCACCTGCGACGTTCTCCTGATGAATCCCCCCTTCAAGGGGGCGGTGGACAAGACCGATATTGGCCCCGGCTTGCCGGCCACGACCACCAAATCGGAACTGCTCTTTATCCATCTCATCCTCCGCGTGCTGGACATGGGAGGCCGCTGCGCCGTCATCGTCCCTGACGGCGTGCTCTTTGGGTCGAGCAAGGCGCACCGGGAGGCGCGCGAAAGGATCATCGAGGAGAACCGGCTGGAAGGGGTGGTCTCGATGCCGAGCGGCGTTTTCAAGCCCTATGCCGGCGTCTCGACCGCCGTCCTGCTCTTTACGCGCGGCGGCAAGACGGACCGCATCTGGTTCTACGACATGGATCACGATGGCTTTTCGCTCGACGACAAGCGCGAGCGCGTCCCCGAGAACGACATCCCCGATCTTTTGAAATGCTGGGACAACCGCCTGGACCCCGCCTTTAACGCCGCCCGCGACACACGGCTGGTCGCGCTACGGGAACAGGTCGCGCCGCTCAAATCCCGGCGGCTCCAGCTCTTCAAAGAGCTCAACCGGCTCACCTTTGAGCACGCCATCGCGCCCGACGGCGACGGCGACGCCACCGCCGCGCTCGCCGCAATGCAAAAGGAACTGGACGACCTGCACGCGCAGATCGAGCCGCTGCAAGCCGAGATCAACCAGCTCACCCGCCAGTTCTGGGTGACGAAGGAGCAGGTCAAGGCCAACAAATATGACCTCTCCGCCAGCCGCTACCGGCAGATCGAGCAGGAGGAAGAGTTTTACGAAGAGCCGGGGGTGACGCTGGAAAGAATGAAACAATTGGATAGAGTAACGAAAGAAGAACTGGAAGAGATAGCGAGTCTACTCAAATGAGGGCAGAGCTACTCAAGGACATCTGCGAAATCAATCCCAGATTCAACAACAGACAAAATCCAGAGGAGCAATGTTCTTTTGTCCCCATGGAATTTGTTGATGAAATATTTGCCGAAGTCGCTTACACGGCAGTGCGTCAGGTTTCAGATGTCCAGAAAGGTTACACGCCATTCAAGAATGGTGATGTTCTTCTAGCAAAGATCACACCTTGCATGGAAAATGGCAAATGCGCAATTGCAAAGAATCTAATCAATGGCATCGGGTTCGGTTCTACCGAATTTCATGTCATGCGCGCTGGCGAATCAGTAATGCCTCAATGGATTTATTATTTCATTCGCCAGAAATCCATAAGACAACGACTCGCTAGGAGTATGCATGGCTCAGCCGGACAACAGCGCGTTCCAAGCGAAGCGGTTGAAGAGTTAGAAATTCCTCTGCCGCCCCTCCCCGAGCAGCAGCGCATCGCCGCCATCCTCGCGCGGGCCGACCGCCTGCGCCGCACCTGCCGCTATGCCCAGCAGTTGAGCAACACCTTTTTGCAATCCGTCTTTTTGCGGATGTTCGGGAATCCGAGAGCCAACCCAAACAATTGGCCCATTGTCAAGCTCGTGGAACTAGGCGATCTGGATCGCGGGCGTTCAAGAAATCGACCTCGTGACACACCTGAATTGTACGGAGGACCTTATCCTTTCATTCAGACAGGAGATATAGCAAACTCGGAGGGTTACGTTAGAGAGTTCAAACAGACCTACTCGGAACTAGGGTTACAGCAGAGCAAAATGTGGCCCCGAGGAACCTTATGCATTACGATAGCAGCCAACATTGCTAAAACGAGCATTCTCACTTTTGATGCATGTTTTCCCGACAGTGTTGTCGGATTCATACCGAACTCAAAAACAAATACCGAGTTTATTCAGCAATGGTTCTCATTCGCACAGAAGGAGCTTGAGGAAACGGCTCCCGAGTCGGCACAGAAGAATATTAACCTTGAGATTCTGAGAGAACTTGAGGTTGCACTGCCTCCCTTGCATTTGCAGCAGCAATTCGGTGGCATCGTCCACCAATTCGAGCGGCTCCGCGCCCAGCAGCGCGAGGCCGAGCGCCAGGCCGAGCACCTCTTCCAAACCTTGCTCCACCGCGCCTTTAACGGCGAATTGTAGGGAGAAGGCGTCAACGAATGCTCCGCAAAACGGATAAACAGATAGACAATAGTCGGGTCAGAGGAGTCATTGAAGCGTCATGTCATTCGCGAAATTTCAGGGACAAGCCGCCAACTCGCCACTATCTGTTTATCCGCTTCTTTTATCCGTTGACACCCGCAAT
>JBAVQS010000056.1:0-15779 GCA_049694275.1 Anaerolineae bacterium
CCCCCGCGAATCACCGCATCGTGCCACGCATAATACTGCCCGTGATCGCTGTTGATCAGATAGCACACATCTGTGAGCCCCCCCGCCGCCAGCGCCGCCTCCACCGCCGCCAGCGTCCGGTCCATGACCTGATACACCTCCAGCAAGCGCGCCTCATTTCCCATGAACACATGTTGCACCGTATCCAGCCAGCGGAAATACAACGCCCCAAAATCCCATTCCGCACTCCCCAGCAACCGCACCCCTAACGCCTGGACGCTCTCCAGGACCGCCAGTTCATCCTGATAGATTTTCTCGGGGTCCTCTCCCACATGCCCTTCCAGAAATGCCCATTCACCGCGCTGCCGGTCGAGGGCCGCCTTGTATGCCTGGAGCTCGGGCCAGTCGGACAGCGTCGGCGGATAATACCAGTCCTGCGCCGCTTGCGGCATGGTCCAATCGCTCACCACAAAGCCGGGCTGTGCCCAGGCCGGATAGGTAAACACGCAGCCCACCAGCCCCACCTTGAGGCCGTGCTGGGTCATGCGCTGATAGGCGGTGGGCAGCTTGATGTCCGCCCGCGAATGGAGGCGGCGTTGGCCTTGAACCGCATTCCGCAGGGTACGGGCGATGGGTAGGAGTGGGGTGCGGAGGCGCAGGCCAGCTCGCTTGATGGCGAGCTTGCTGGGCGACTGGCTGTGGTGGAGGAATCGGGCCGGGTCGTCGATAAAGTCGTTCAGGATGCGGTGGAGGCGCGGCGAGCCCCCGTTGGTGGTCCAGAAATCGGTAATGCCATGAATCCAGGGAGGTTCCGAGGTCCAGAACGAGGTCCAGGCCTGGGCGCTGCCGGGGTAGGTCCAGACGATGCCGCTGGTCCCCTGGGCGATTTTGCGCTTGAAATAGGGCAACTGGTCCAGGTGGGCGTAGATGAACAACGGATCGGCTGCGTCAATTTGCAGGTTAACGACGTGCATAATTACCTTCTCCCCGAGACAAAAACAGTGATCTAAGCCAGATCGACCAGGCCCCGATGTTCGATAGACGTGTTGGATCCGCCCAGAACGCCCGCAGAACCAGTGTCCTGATTTGTGGATAAGCATGCGGCGCGTAGCGATAGATGTTAAACGCGCGCATCAAAAGCGCTTCGGCCTGAACCTTCTTTTTGTACAAGAGAAGGGCCTGCGCATTCTCCGGCAGGTTCGCAAAAACGGTATTGAGGTACGCGACCGGATCTAACGCGAACCGGCGAGAGCTTGCCATGCCGCTCAGGTTTTCGAGTGTTTGCGCCCGCGCTCGATCAAGCAGCGCGGGGTCCAGGGCGAACGCCTTCCCCAGATCCAGGCACGCCTCTTGCAATTCGCCCCCTGCATATTCCATGCCGGCCCCTTTTAGATACGCGTTGGCGTACACTTTATTCCTAATCGCACCGAAAGCGGCCTCCCGTTCCTTGTCGGCAAAAAATTTGTCCAGCACCTCGACGAGCCCCTTTTTCATCTCAACTGTCTTGCGCGTCATGTTTGTAGCATGAAGGCGATACGCGCAGATCATGCTTTTTACACAACCGATTCTACACCCCGCGCCAACCAGCCTGAGCCACATGTCTCCGTCTTCGATTCCAGGCAAGCCAGCGTCAAAATAGCCGGCTCTGTCGAACCATTCCCGCTTGACCATCACCGCGCTCGGGACGCTCGGGATATCGAACAGCCAGGTCTCTATCTGATTCAGGCCCCGGCCAAACTTCCACGGTTCGAGCGCCTCCCAGGTCTTGCCCTCCTGGTCGATATACAGAACGCCTCCCGTGACCATCCCCACGTCGGGCTGCTGTTCGATGAGTTGCGCCTGGCACTCCAGTTTGTCGGGCAGGAACAAATCATCGTCGTCGAGAAACGCAACCCACTCGCCTTTGCTGGCGCGAATGCCCGTATTCCGCGCCTCGGCCAATCCGCGATTCTCCTGGTGAATGTAAACAATCCGTTTGTCGCCAAAGGACTGAACCGTTTCCCGGGTGTTATCGGTTGAGCCATCGTCGACGACAATCAATTCAAAGTCACGCATTGTCTGTGCGAGCACACTTGCGATTGCCTCACACATGAGGGTCGGACGATTATATGTGGTTATCACGACGGAAATGCGCGGTCCGCTCATGAAAGATACCCTGCATAGGCCAGCCAGTCGCTCGTCTTTTCCATTCCACGGGCAAGGGAATGCCGGGGGTGAAATCCCAAAACCTCGGCGGCCTTGGTCCCGTCATAGCTCCTTCGTGCGGCAAAGAACTCGACCTGCGCCGGACTGGGCAGAATCTCCGGCCAGCGTTTGGCATGATACAAGGCATCCGCTCGATGCAGGAGGGGATGCTTGATTCTGGCCGGTACGATTTTGGACAGGAGTGTAACTCCGCGCCCCAGGAGAAAGGCCTGGCCCAGCACCTGGCGTGCGCGCGGCGAACCGGCATATGCCAGGGTTCGCCCCAGGGAGTTGGTCGCAAATGCCTGGCGATTCCATTGCGCCTGCCACTGTGACCGCTCAAGGATTGGAATGGCCGCACACCCCAACATGCGCCGATAATACTCGAAAAATTCCAGCCACGGAACCGGATCGTTCACCAACAAAAAGATTTCTCCAACGGCTTGCGGATTGACCGCGCCCTGGACAAGCCCTTCAACCAGGTCGTCAACATAGATCGGGCAGCAGGTACCCGCTGCGCCCTCGACGAACTTTAAGGTTCCGTTTTTCAGGTCTCGCACCGGCCCAATCGTCCAGGGGGCCGAATAAGGACCGAACACGTCGCTCGGGCGCATCACCACAACCGGCAGGCCGCGCTCCCGATAGGCCAGCGCTAACTTTTCTGCGTCGATTTTGGAATTGGTGTATACGCTGCTGGGCACGTACTGGTATGGCGCTGTTTCCCGGACATTCTCTCCGGGCGCCGTTCCATGAACGGCGATGGTGCTGACGTGGACAAAGCGTTGGACCCGGTGCGCCTGCGCCGCCTTCAAGAGATTCTCCGTGCCCTCCACGGTCACCTGGCGTTGGGTTGTGGCATCTCCATCACTTCCAAATGCGCAATGCATCACGACATCACACCCTTCGACGGCGCGGTCAACGGCGTCGGAATCGAGCAGATGACCTTGCGCCAAATCGACCGGGAGACGCGCAATCCGCACGGCGTGAGCGGCATTGCGAACGAGGGCGCGGACATGGGCGCCTTCGACCTGGACAAGCCGCTCGACAAGTCGGCCCCCGACACAACCGGTTGCACCGGTGACCAGGACCGATTTGCCGCGCAGGGAATCATGGCTCATCGAAATCCTCCCATGCCCTGGTAGGGAGCGCTTGACGAACCTGCCGGCACTGTTCGATGAGTTCAAGCGCGCGAATCCCTTCCTCACCCGGGACAGCCGGTGGGCGCCCTTCCAGAATCGCGCAGGCAAAATCGGACCACTGCCGGGCAAAATAGCCCACCCAGGGATTTTCGTCCAACAGGACCATCGCCGGGTCCGGTTTGACCTGGAGGTTGGTTCCGGTCAGGCGGTCATAGACGGTCAGCGTCTGTTGGTCGAGCGTAGGGATTGTAAGCGTGGCGTCGCGCAGGTGAATCTGGATTTGGTTTTTGAATTGCCGCATCCGGCTCAGTTCGACATGCCCCCGGGCGCCGCTTGCGAATTCGAGCTCGAGCCTGCAGTTTGCTTCGACGCCCCCGCGCTGATCATCCCAATATTTTACCTCGTGAACCGGACCCATCCACCACAGGAGGACATCGAGCATGTGCGCCCCGGTATCAAAGAGCACGCCCGCCCCCGGATCACGCCGATCCACATAAAAAGAGGAGGCCTGGGCCTGATGAAAGGGCACGCTCTCTTCCGCTTCAAAATACGTAACGGGTCCAAAGCGCCCCGTATCGACGACGCGCTTTGCGTAAAGCATATTGTCATAGAACCGGCGCATCAAACCGACCGCCAGATTGACGCGGCGGTCGCGTGCGATCCGGATCATCGCCTGAGCTTCTTCCACCGAGGTGGCCATCGGCTTTTCGACCAGCACGTGAATCCCATGCGATAGCAGATCAATACAAGCCGAACTGTGAAGCGCATGCGGCAACGAAACAAGCGCCGCATCAATCTTGCCATACAGGTCGGCATAGTCCGTCACAATCAACGGGACGTCATACGGGGCTCGTTCTGCGGCGTTCGCAAAGCGCAGGTCCGCCACGGCGACGAGCTCAATTTCCCGCACACGGCGAATGGCCGGGAGGTGAAACAGGTTGACAATCCCGCCACAGCCGACAATTCCAAGTCTGATTGTTTGTGCCATATACGCTCTTGGCCCGTTCTTTACCCAGGACCCGGCTCACCACCCGGCGTCAACTTGATTAAGCTGACATGGGGCACAAAGACGCCGGCGCTTTCATAAACGGCAATGCTTGGGCCTGTTACATGGAACCAGGATGAGTGTCCCCCGGCCAGTTGGATTCCCTCGAAAGCCCCATCGATAAACGCATCCACGCTATAGGTCCCGCCAACGAGCTGCAAGGGATCTATCGTCAGCGATATAGCCCCCTCGCCAGTCAGGTCCTGGAGCGGGTAACCGTAATCCATATTCTTGATCATGCAGCAAGTCGTTCCATCCGGACGGACAATATGGACGGCCAGGTTGGGACTATCAATTTTCTGCCGTGCGCGGTAATACACACGCACCTCAACAGACTCTTGATAGCCAAAAGAGTCCGCCTGGCCCCCTTTCGAGTTATACAACTCGACATCGGTAATATCGACCAAACCCGATTCCAGGGCGCGGGAATCGTCGGGCTCTGGCCGGGCCGCGCCTTCGGCCTGCCTTTGATGCAGCCATGCCTCGTACGACCGAATAATCGAGACTGTATCCCCCTGATCTTGAATCTGGCCGTTCAGGATGAATAGGCCGACATCGCAAACACTCTTGACCAGATAGACATTGTGCGAAACAAAAACAATCGTCGTCCCGTTCCGTCTCAGTTCACTAATTCGCTGGATGCATTTCTGCAGGAATTGTGCGTCCCCAACGGCCAGCACCTCGTCGACGAGCAAAATATCAGGATTGATGTGCGCGGCCACAGAAAACCCCAGGCGCACGTACATCCCGGAAGAATAACGCTTGACCGGTGTGTCAATAAACCGCGCCAGCCCGGAGAAATCTACAATCCGGTCAAAGACGCGATCGATCTCCTTGAGCGATAATCCAAGGATTGCCCCATTCAGATACACGTTCTCTCGGCCGGTCAAGTCGGGATGGAACCCGGCGCCCAGCTCAATCAGAGTCCCGATGCGTCCATTGATTTCAATCTTGCCCGCAGTCGGAGTGGTAATGTGCGCCAGCAACTTGAGGATCGTGCTCTTGCCTGCGCCGTTCGGGCCCAGCAAGGCCAACGCCGCGCCCCGCTCCAACGCGAAATCCACATCCTTGAGCGCCCATAGAATTTGATCGTCGTATTGTGCTTGTGCGCCGCGGCGCCGCATTCGGCGGAACGGCTGTGCGAGCGCGTCGCGCAATCCGGTTTTACCGATCCCTAGCTGATATTTCTTCGACACGTGCTCAAATTTCAGCGCAGTTTCCACCGTCTCTCCTAAATAATATCGGCGAACAACATCTCCAGGCGCTTGAAAACCTGATACCCGAGGACAAACAGGGCAATCGATTCGATTGTCGCAAGTCCAAAATCGCTCCAACCCGGCTGCTGCCCGGACAAGATTACCAAACGATATGCGTTGATAATCCCGGCCATCGGATTGAGCATATACACAGGCCGGAGCCATGCGGGGATGAGGTTGGCAGGATAGATCACCGGCGTGATGTACAGCCAGATCTGCAAACCCAACGGCACAATAAATCGGATATCGCGATAAAGCACGTTAAGGCTCGCTCCCAGCAGCGTAATCCCCAGCGTCAAAAAGATTTGCACCACCAGAATCAAAGGCAGCCAGGCCATGGCCCAGGTCAGTGGCACCTGATACCAGACCAGCATCAACAGAAAAATCGAAGAAGCAATGGCAAAATCGAAAAAGCTGGCGCCCACCGACCCAATCGGTAATATTTCGCGTGGAAAATAAGTTCGGGTGACCAGATTCATATTGCCGACGAGGGTTGCGAATCCCAAACTGACGGATGTTGAAAAAAAGGTCCAGGGTAAAAGCGCCACATACGAAAAGAGCGGGTATGGAATGCCATCGGTCGGCACCCGCGTCAAGAAAGCGAACACGAGCGTAAAGATGAGCATCATCGAGAGCGGTTGCAGAATCGCCCACAGCGCGCCGAGAATCGACTGTTTGTAACGTACGCGAATCTCTCGGAGCGTCCAGATCCACATCAGTTCGCGGTACCGATACAACTCTTTTATATTCGTGAGCATAGACGAGAACGGGTACTATTCCTTGCTTATCGCCTGATCGACTGGCGGAGCATTTGAAAGAACCGATAGCTGCCCGGAAAAGACAACTTGAACAACAGCCGGGCGGCGAGCCCCAATGGGATCGTGGAGTGCAGGGGCGCCAGTGTAAAACATTTGACCAGCGCGTCCAGCGCATTCCGGCGATCACCCCGATCCAGATACGCAAAGGTCAGAGTCGCATAGCGCTGCGCCTTTTCGCGCTTGACGAGCGCATAGTACCGGGGTTCGAGATAGGGCCAGAGAAAGTCATAGAGCATCAGGGCAAATTGGGCTCGTCGCAAATCATCGTGCTGCGCAGTCACCCCCCCCGCGTGCAGACGGTAAACCGCCATTCTCCCTTCGATATAACCGATCAGGCCGTGCCGGGCGATCAGAACAAAGATCGGCCAGTCTGAATGCCCTAGCTGAAAAAAACGATCGGGCAATTCCGGCGTCAAACCGTTGCGAAACATTGCCGAGCAGGATGGGATGAAATCGGCCACGAGCAATTCTTCCAGGGTAAAGGTGTTCTTTTTCCACAATTCGTTCCAAAGATAAGGCTCGACCACGTGTCCTTCGTTGAGAATGGACACGGAATGAAAGCAGATGGCGTAATCCGGATGGGAATCCAGGAAATCCGCTTGCTTTTGCAGCTTGTCTGTTCCGAGCCAATAATCATCCCCCTCCAGCCAGGCGATATATTTTCCTCGACACGCTCGGAGCGTATCCAGAAAATTACGCTGCATCCCCAGGTTCCGATCACGCAACAACAGCCGAATCTTGTCCGGGTACCGCCTTTGAAAATCGAGCACAATCTCGCGCGTCCGGTCCGTCGAACAGTCCTCGCCAATCACGAGCTCGTACTCCAGGCGCGTCTCTTGCGCCAGCACGCTTTCGATGGCCTGGGCGATATATTTCTCGTGGTTGTACGTAATCATCAAGATGCTGATATCCACATGCCCCCCGCCCACCGCACGCAGCTAGCCAGTCCGGCCCGCGAGCGCCGCCCGCACGGCCGCGCCGTTCGCCGCTGCCAGGCGAATCACCTTACAAATCGACGCGACCTCTGCCGGACCGACCGCCGTGCCGTTCGGTAACGACATGACTCGCTCGGTCAGCTTTTCCGTCTCGGTGAGCAGCAGCCCCGCATGTGGGAAATAGGAACGATACGGCTCCATCTGGTGACAGCCCGGATAGAAATAACGGCGAGCCAGCACATTCTCAGCTTGGAGTACCTGGACCAGTTCGTCGCGACTGAGCCCCGCTGCGCGTTCGTCAACCTCCAGGATAATATACTGGTAATTGTTGCGCTCGCGCTCGTCATAAGAGATGAGCCCGATACCCGGCGCCCCCTCCAGCCCGCGGCGGTACTCTAGATAATTGCGCCGGTTGGTGGAGACAAAGTCGTCCAGGCTCTCCAGCCCGGTCAGGCCCATCGCCGCCGAGACTTCGGTCATTTTGCCATTCGTGCCGATGTAAATGACCCGGTCATATCCGGCAAAACCAAAATTGGTCATGAGCCTGATCCGGTTAGCCAGGTCGTCATTGTCGGTCACCACCGCGCCGCCCTCAAACGTATTGAAAAACTTTGTGGCGTGGAAGGAAAAGATCTCGGCCTCGCCAAAGTGGCCGATCATCTCCCCGTGATACGAGCAGCCAAAGGCATGCGCCGCGTCGAACATCAGTTTTAAATGATGTCGCGCCGCAATCTCGCGCAGCGCATCCACGTCGCACGGTCGGCCCCAAACATGCACGCCGATGATCCCTGTCGTGCGCGGGGTAATCATGGCCTCAATCTTGTTCGGATCGAGATTGTGCGTCGCGGGATCAATGTCGCAAAAGACCGGTGTAATCTCTTGCCACTGGAGCGCGTGCGCCGTCGCAATAAAGGTAAAAGAGGGAACAATCACCTCTCCCTTTAATTCCAGCGCCCGAATGGCAATCTCAAGCGCCACCGTCGCATTACAGACGGCAATGCAATGCTTGACCCCGACGAGTTCGGCGACTCGACGCTCAAACTCTTGCACACACACACCATTATTCGTCAGCCAGCGCCGGTCGAGGATCTCGTTAATCCGCGCCAATAACCGCTCCCGGTCTCCAATGTTCGGACGTCCAACGTGCAGCTTGTCGTCAAACCCGGGCGGGCCCCCGAGAACGGCCAGGTCTGACGCGCTTTTCTTTTCAATCATCGGTTTTGATCCTTCGTATGACCCGGGCGGGCGCTCCAAAAGCCAGCACACCCGCCGGCACATCCCGAACAACAACCGCGCCGGCGCCAATGACACAGTCTGCGCCAATCGTAATCCGTTCAATCACCGTCGCCCCGATCCCGACCCAGGTCGCGCGCCCCACGGTGACGTTTCCAGCCAGGTGCGCGCCCGGGCTAATGTGAGCGCCATCCGCGATCACACATTCATGATCGATGCTGCTGGCCGTATTAAGAATCACGTTCTCTCCCACAACACAACCCGGGTTGACGATTGCCCCGGCGGCAATCACCGTCCCGGCGCCGATCACGGCATCCTGCGCCACGATCGCCCCGGGATGAACCGCCGTCGCCAGCTTCAGCCCGTGCGTCCGGACCACCCTGGCGATCTCCAGCCGGGCCGCACACTGGCCAAATCCCACGATGATCGATTCAACTCCCATCTCGCGCAGCGCCGGCAACTGCTCCCGTCCACCCAGGACCGGCACGCCGCAAAAGAGGGCGCCGCGGCGCTCCGGGTGAATATCGTCGAGAAATCCAACGAGCGTATAGTCGCCTCTCAGCCTCACCATATCGGCGACAACCATCGCATGTCCCGAAGCCCCCCAGATTACCAATCCAGTTCTCATTGTCGCTTTCGGCGCGTGCTCATCATAGGCATCCCGAACATACCCTTAAACCGGACGAGCAAAGAGGACCGTCTCTTCGGCGTGAATCGAAAAGTGATCCAGATAATACCGATAATCGACGCCCAGGCTCTGGATATAGCGCGGAATGACAATCAGGTCGTCCGGCTTGTGATAAACCGCAATCGCCAGCTTGGGCTTGAACCGGCGGATCGTCTGCGCGCTCCCTTTGAGCGCATCGAGTTCGGCCCCTTCAATGTCCATTTTGACAAAATCGACGCGCTCCAGCTTTTTTTGTTCCACAAAGTCGTCGAGCGACAGCGTACGCGCTCGCGTCGCGCCGGAGGAGGCATTCGGCGTATTCGGATCGAGCGTGCTCCCCGGCCCGTTTTCCACAAAGCTGAGCTCGCTCTCAGAGACGCTCCACACTGCGCGGGGAATCACACGGATTCTGGATTTCAACTCCGGGTTGAGTGTGAGATTCTCCTCCAGGATCATCAGATTGCCGAAAAAAAACTCGAAAGCATGGACCACGCCCGTCTCGCCCGCCCGCGCGGCGAAATAGAGCGTAGTATCGCCCCAGCAGGCGCCCGCGTCGATCACCACGTCTCCTGGCGCGACCTGTACCTGTGCGCCCTCTTTGTTGTAGCCATATTGCTCAAGCAAAAAGGTCGCAAGAATATTGAGCGGGTGCGCATTCAGCCGGATGGGAAACCCGGCGGCAGACAGGTCATACCGATTCAACCAACCATCAAGGCTGGGAATCTGGATGGATTTTTCCTGCGCACACAATCGACCCTTGACGAGCGCGACCGATTGCCAGTAGCGCGGATTGTTCGTCGGGAGCTTGACGCGGCGGGAGCCCAATCCCTGAAAGGCCAGGACCTTGACCATTATCGCGCGCGAGGGATCATCGGCGAGCGTCGCATAAAACTCCTGAAACGCCTCCGCCCGTTCTAGAATAAACGTGAGGCGCTCCGTCATGCGCGGCCACTGCCCTGCGTCAGCATAGATCAGCTTTTGCCTGGCGGCCAGGGAAAATATTCCTTCCCTGACCCGATTCCTGAGCCGGGTCAGGGTCGCGCCTTTGACTGGAAACCGCATCCCATCACGGTTATTTTCCTGGACCTGGTAAAAATCGCGGACGAGTTCGGCGGTCCAGTCCGCCAGAAAGCTAGGGTGGCTCATGGGTAACGGTCTCCTCAGATCGATGTCGTTAGAATCTCGGTCTGTTCGGATTCCAGCAATTCGGTCGCCCAGGGCAGACTGGGCCGCGTGACACCGGGCCATTTCCCATAATACCCACCGCGCCCCTCCGGCGTATCATGCACCTGAAAAGCGATGACGTCGTCGCGCTGGTATAGTACCACCCCCAGGTCCCGAACCACCCGCAGGACGGCGCGGTACATCCCGTCGTTGAGCAACCCGCTCGGAACCCGGCATACACTCTTGTACAGCCCTACCGGGAATTCACGACCATACCAGGCATCCGTCGCCGTGGTGGTGACAAAGACAATGACCCCCTCCTGGTTATACAGCGTCAGGCTCAGGTTCAGGCGCACATCCGGCCGGCGGTTCCAGTATTCAAACTCGATATCAAAAGGCGTCGCCACGGTCAACTGATCGGGCCGGGCCCCATCGGCCGGACGGAGGCGCACGGCATGCAACCGCACGTCGTCGTTCCCCGGCGCTGTCGCTGGGTCGGGCCACGTCTGCTCTTCGTACGCGGAAGAGACCTGTTCCAGATATTTGCCAATCACCGTTCCGGTCTCGTCCTGCATGGCCACCTTGCCATGATCGAGCCAGACCACGCGATGACACATGCTCTCAACTGCGGCCATATTGTGACTCACAAAGAGGACCGTCCGCCCCTCGCGCGCCACGTTCCCCATCTTGCCCAGGCACTTTTTCTGAAACGCGGCATCCCCGACCGCCAGCACTTCGTCAACCAGCAAAATCTCAGTCTCGAGATGGGCGGCCACGGCAAACGCCAGCCTGACATACATTCCACTCGAATAACGCTTGACCGGGGTGTCGAGGAACCGGTCAATCTCGGCAAATGCGACGATCTCGTCAAATTTCTTTTCAATCTCGGCCTTGTGCATGCCCAGGATCGCGCCGTTGAGATAAATATTTTCGCGGCCGGTCAATTCGGGATGAAAGCCGGTGCCGACCTCGAGCAGGCTCCCAACGCGCCCCTCGATGACGGCGCGCCCTTCGGTCGGGTCGGTAATACGCGAGAGAATCTTGAGCAAGGTGCTCTTGCCGGCGCCATTCCGACCGATAATGCCGATCACCTCGCCATTCTCGACCCCGAATGAAACGTCCCTGAGCGCCCAGAATACGCCAGCCTCTTCGCCCGCGCCCCCATTCCGTCTAAGCCGGCGGAACGGCGCCTTGACCCCCGCGACCAGCGCGTCGCGCAGCGTGTCATGCCGCTCTTGCGCCAGCCCGATCCGATAACGCTTGCTCAGATGCTCTACTTGAATCGCCATGTCTTTACACAATGTCCGCAAAGGTACGTTCAGTCTGCCGGAAAAAGATCGCGCCGGTCACCAGAATTCCCAGCGCTACACCGGTGGAAACGATGACCATCGTCCAGGAAACATCCCCCTGCCCCGTCAAGGCCCACCGGAACCCTTCCACCGCGCCGACCATCGGGTTCACCCCAAAAAATGCCCGGAATCGCTCCGGGATCAGGTTGCTTGGATAGACGACCGGGGTGGCGTACATCCACACCTGCACCAAAAAGGGTAACAAATAGTTGATATCGCGGTACTGGACGTTGAGCGCCGCCAACCACAAGCTCACCCCGAGCGCCGTGACAATCGACAACAACAGAAATAAGGGGAGCGCGAGAATCGTCGCGGCCGGCATGACCCCCATGGCCACCATCAACACGAGCATCACGAGCAGCGAGATGAACATATCGATCAGCCCGGTCACCGCGCCCGAGAGTGGAATCAGGATGCGGGGGAAATAGACCTTGGTAATCAACTGCGCATTCGTTACCAAACTGGTGCCCGAACGGGTAATGACCCCCGCGAAATAATTCCAGGGGAGCAGCCCGGCAAACGCAAACACCGGATACGGGAGTGAACCAGACGAGATCCGGGCCAAAGTGCCAAAGATAACCGTAAAGATGACGGTGGCCACAATCGGCTGGAGCACTACCCAGGCAACCCCCAGTGCAGTCTGCTTGTACCGTACCTTGAGGTCACGCCAGACCAGGAAATAGAGTAATTCCCGGTATTCCCATAGGGCCCGCAGTTCCAAAGCGGCCCAGCCGCGCGAGGGTTGAATAACGACCCGTTCGATTAAAGCCATAATTGTTTTAGCGCCCCATCGCCCGGCGGAGCAGACCAATGGCAACCAGCACCAGAACCAACAGGATCACCGGAATCACGCCCAACAAAAGCGCACTGCTACCGCCCGCATCCGTGCCGGGGGCTGTTTCGGCAACGACGGTCGGCGCGACAGTCGGAATCACTATCCTGGGCGTAGGACTGGGCGTCAACGTTGGGGTTGCAGTGGCCGTGGGCACAGGGGTCGCCGTCGGGATAACCGGCGGCGACTCGAAAGGCGCTTGAATAATTCCCCGGGTGTACCACACCTCCCCCGTCACGCCGCTATATACGACCAGATTCAGTTTGTTTCCCTCCGAGATCACCGGCACCGGACCATTCGCCACATCGAGCGGAGGCTGGGTCAAGAAGGGGACCGGGGGGCTCTGCCATTGATTGCCATCCCATATCGAATAATACATCGCGGGCGGATTACGTAATTGCATAATCCAGTAGATTTTACCCTGACTATCTACGGTCATCCCATCCCAGGCCGAGAGCGCAAGCAAATCGCCAAATACATGCTGGGAAGGTGACCAGCTCCTTCCGGCATCTTTCGAGTAAAGGAAACAGCGCCCCGCGCCCTCGCCACAGACATAGGTGATCATCACCTCATTCGGCCCTGGCGAGACCATCTCGGGCGCATCGTTGCGCGATTTGTCGGTGGGGCCCCATGCCAGCCGGAGCGGAGCAGACCAGCTCTTGCCGTGATCGGTCGAGCGCGCATACATCATGGTCCGACCGACATAACTCGGCCCCTGCGCTTCCGACCAGACCAAGTGCAGAATTCCGTTCGAGTCAATCACCAGGCGGTCATAATACCCGAAAGTCTGTTCCCCTTTGCCAATCTGCGAGACCTGTAGCGGCGTCGACCAGTTATTGCCGTGATCCGTCGAGGTCATGTAATAAACGTTTCCATCTGGCGCGTGCGAGGCGTCGGTCCACGCCGCATAGACCAGGTGGAGCGTTCCATTCTTGTCGGCCACCAGCGATGGCCGGTCACCCGCGCCATTGGCAATTAGAGTGTCCCTCCGCCAGGCTCTGGCATCAAGCGAGCTCAACAACGAGGCAGAGCTATAGTGAATTCCCTCATAGGCAACCCAGACCAGGTGTATCGTATCGGTGTTGTCCGTGGCCGCAACCGGCAGGTTGTAATAAGGACCGTTCGTAAAAAAGAGGTCCACCGGTTTCGACCAAGCCTGTCCATTCCAGTACCGGTAATAGAGGGTATTGCCGGGAGGAATATTCGTCGTCGTCTGTCCGTCCGATTGTCCTGGCAGCCCTCCCGCGAAATTACCGCCGCTCCAAAACACATGCAGCCGGCCGTACTTGTCAGCCACGAGGTTCGAACTGATCGAGCCTCCGATCGTCGCCGAAAGATTGACCGGGCGGGACCACTGAATTGTTTCCCCCTGCGCATAAAGTGGGGCTGCCAAACCGATCAAGAGAATCGCCGCAACGCTCGCGAGCACGATTCCCGCGCCGATGTACAGGCGAGCCTGAACAAGTTGTATGGACAAGAATTTCATGGTGATACCTGATAGACAAAAGTTTGCATCGACACGTCTTGAAATACCACCCGGAATTGTTCCGGGTGCGCTGCCATCGTCGGGATGGCGATATTCGCCAGGTACGGATCGAGCCCAATGTACTGACGCGTCTCCATCATGAGTGAAGGTCCGACGAGTATATAGCTGACGTGCTGCATCTGGATCTGCTTGATAAAATCAGACGCCTCCGTCGTTGCCGGAAGGTCTACGATCTGGCCGCAATCCAATCAGCAACATCGCCCGCCTGTACTGCCTCATCATCAACAGATAGAAAAGCGCTGCACCTGCCAGCGGAATTCCTTGATAGCATGTGAGCACCGCTGCGGGGCAAAAGAACAGCGCAGGGAAGAGATATCGTAATCCCTTGCGTAATCAAGCTCTGTTCATTTCCATATTGATCTACGGAGATAGCAGCTCATAGACTTGTGTCCTGCTCGCGGAATCCTGATAGATCATTCGGAATCGATCGGGAAACGCCTGGATAGCGGGAGTGACCACCTGGGCAATATAGGGATCGACGAAAGGGACCGGACTCGTCTGAGTTGCGAGCGATGGTGCAACAACCACATAGCTGACGTGCTGCTCAGCCAGCTTTTGCATGAAACCGGTCACATTTCCGTCAAGAGGAAAGCGAACCGTCTTGCGTCGCAGATAAAGATACCGTTGAATGGGATTCGGTGTCATGACAATCGCATCGGCGCGGCTTGCTGCGCTGATCGCCGCTGCGCCGCTTGCAAGATCAACCGGGTAATCTCCCCGCGCCTGTTGAATATTCCGCGCGCCAAGCACAAAGAGCACCACCGCCATCGCCATTAGCTGCAAGCGCCTGGGGGTAACCTGGCCGTGGGAGAGGCGGGCCAGGACACCCTGCAAACGGCGAACGATTTCCGCCGCCCCCACAACCAGATACAGGTACAGAAATGGTAGCATAACGGTCGAATAGCGCGGCTCGTCAAAGACCGCGGCGCTATTATTGGGATGCTGAGTCAAGACCAGTAACAGCACGAAATAGACCGTAACGCATATTGCTGGCAGTTGCCACCGGGCAAGACCGTGCCATACCCCCACAGCGAGAATCGACAGCACCAGGGTATTCATTGCCGCAGTAAAAATACTACCTGCCAAGCTTGCCGCGTTGCTGGATTGTGGTCCCAGCAGCGGGACGAGAATGTATGGCACTGCCTGCCAGTAAGTGACCAAAGAAATGGGCAGATTGTAAACAACCGCAGACAATTGCTTGAGCAGAACGGCACTTACAGTCAGCTTCCCTGGCGAGGGCGCGGCGCTGTTTTGTAGACTGACCGCCCATGCGAACAGGGGCAAGATGACCAGCCCCACCCCCAGGACGAGGGCAAATGCCTGGCGATATCGCCGGCCCAACACTAGGAATAGCAAGGCCGCGCCTGCCAACGCCATTCCTTGATACCGAATCGAGATCAGCGCAGCGAGAGCCAGAATTGCAGGCACCGTTTCGATTGTCCAGAGACGTCTCTTTTCGTACCACCGCTCTAACAGAACCAGAAATGCAAGCATAAAGAAAATAAAAGCGGTTTCGGATACGGCCACGCCGGCGAACGCGGCGATGGAAGAATTCACCGCCATGAGCGCAACAGCAGCCGAGCGCAGAGGCTCTGCCAAATACCTCCGCAGCAGGACATAGGCCAGCAGGAC
>JBAVQS010000057.1:0-3064 GCA_049694275.1 Anaerolineae bacterium
CTCACAGGCACCAGTGAGCGAACGGTCTTAGCTTGTCTGGACGACTGGGAGCATTATACCGCAGGTGTATGTTAAAGTTTCTGCCCTCAAACATCCCGCCGGGCGGGATGAGCATCTCAGCATGACAACCCACCTCTCAAGCAAAAACTGAAAGCCGTGCAGTGTCCATTACGGCATAACCGTAGGGGGCTGTGCCTTGTGCCTGCCCATCCGCTGTAGGCAACCATCCCACAGGGACTCCCTGCGGTCGCAAGGAATTGCCCCTACGTGTCCATCAATCAAGATGGAATTGGCTAAGCCAGATGCCGGACCCAATCCTGCAACTGGTCGATCAGCGCATGACTGGTCATGTCCAGGTGAATCGGGGTAATCGAAATATAGTGGTTGGCGAGAGCCCAGAGGTCTGTCCCCACAAGGTCTACAGACCCGGTCGGCGCGGCGCCGCCGATCCAGTAATACTTGACGCCGTGCGGATCGACACGCTCAATCAACTCGTCATTATAGATGCGCCGCCCCGTTCGGGTAATCTGAACACCGCGAATCGCTTGCGGCTCGACCGCGGGAACATTCACGTTCAGACAAGTATCGGGCGGAAGTCCAACCTGGAGAATGTATCCTGCCAATCGCGCGGCAAAGGCCGCGGCGGTTGCATATTGTGCGTCGGTCACGCCTTCACGCCCGGCGTCAATCGAGAGGGCGAACGCGGGAACGTTACTGATTGCGGCCTCCATTGCCGCGGCGACCGTGCCGGAATAGGTGAGATCATGCCCCACATTTCCAGTAGGATTGATACCGCTGGCAACCAGGGCTGGCTGCTCTTTGAGAAACCCGAGCAGGCCGACCGCGGTGCAATCGCTCGGCGCGCCAGTGCAACGATACGCCGGCGAACCGTCGCGCAGGGTCGTAGGAGTAATGCGGAGCGGCTCATGCAAGGTCTTGGAATGCCCCGACACGCTCCAGTTGCGATGCGGGGCAATGACTTGAGTGCGGTCGACGGCGGCGAGCGCAGTGCGGAGCGCAAGCAGGCCTGGAGCATCGATGCCATCGTCATTGGTAACCAGAATCATTGATTTTACCTTCGGGGCCAAATTGGCCGGTTTATTACCGCCGCGGCATCCAGAGGATAACCGCCGCGCCGACCAGGCAGATGCCAACGCCAACCCAATCCCAGCGGTCCGGGGCGTGTCCATCCACCAGCCAGCCCCAGAGCAAGGCGGCCGTGATAAAGACACCCCCGTAGGCCGCAAAAGCGCGGCCAAAGTTAAATGCCTGCAGGGTCTGGGTCACCGCGTACGCAAAGAGTAAGCCTGCACCGCCGAGGGCAAACCAGAAGGTTTTACCCTCGCGCAGCCATTGCCAGACACAATAGGCGCCGCCGATTTCACCCAGCGCGGCCAACATAAAGAGCGCAATCGTTTTGACAATGTCAGGCATTTTTCTCCCCTTGTGCAACCTGGACCGCATTATAGCACGAGAAAGCGGTCCAGGTGTTTACCGATCCGCTCGTCGATACTGCTGTCCGGTCCATCCAGCACCGATGCATCAAGCCGCATGAACGCCTCCCGCTCCTCCGGCGTCAGGCCAAACGCCGCCAGCGCCGCAGCCGGGTCTGCCGCCACCAACTGGCGAAAACCATCATCGGCCGCCATCCTCCGCACCAATCGCTCAAAAGTTGCTCGACTCATCCATCTCACCTCACTGCACGGTATCTGAAAACATACTAGCAGATTAGCGTAACAGAATCGTCACAGAGCAATTTAGAGTGTAGGCCATGGAGGCCTCAAAGCGCGATATATCCGGATCGAGAACGCGGGCTATATGCCTCTCGTAATCGAGTATATTGGGAGCGCGCCGCGTGGCCTGCCCCTCATTTCGGTCGTACACTATTACATGCAAAATGGTGACGCGATGTGCGATCCTGAAATGACATTCAAGGTTGATCCTGAAGGCAAACAAGACTGGGGACCAGTGACTTACCAGCAAGACACCCTGGGCATTTATCAAGAGGCGGTTTGGCGAGAGTCTAATGGGCGGGTAATGATTCACCCTGCACTCGTCAAAGACCTGAAAGCCTTTGCCCGCTCATGGGATCGTAATCTAAAGGAACAGGGGTTCTTGAAAGTAGCCTCGCAGGCTAGGCAGTGAGGACACGGCGTAGTAAGAGAAGGGGCATACTTGTCAAGAGTGCTCAGCCTCTATTCCACGGCGATTGCAAAGTCATTTTGGGCGACCAAGAATGAACGCCACCGCGGCCCTGGGATCAGCCTCCAAGTCGCGGCGGGCATCCGGCACATTGGTCACCCCGCGGCGCAACAACAAGCCCAGCACTAGATTATTAATGGCCGCCAGCGATTGTGCGGCATGGCCCGTGCGCACACGGCTGCGATCTTCCTTGAACGTTACGTCCCGCCGATAGTGCAACCCATTCTCGATGTCCCAATGCTCGCGCTGTAATGCCAGCAGCCGCGCCGCAGACGCTTCGGCCACGGTTAAGCTGGTCACGCCATATACCACTTCCTGCGTCACATGCCCATCTTTCACGCGTACGAAACGCCGCTCCACCTTGAAGACTTGCGCCACCTCCGGCCAATTCAGCCAGACCGCAGAGGCCGGACTGGCCGTCAGCGTGCGAGTCTCAATCCGGCCATGCGCTTTGTCCACCGTTTCGGTGGCGTGGCACTCATCTTGCCCCGCAGGACTAAATCCCTTGACCACCGGCTCCGGTGCAAATAACCGCCGAATTGCTTCCAACGTCTCCGGCTGGTTGTCTTTGCCCCGGGACCCGCATTCGGGGTCCATGATCCAGATATATTCGCCGCCCGCTTCGACAATTTGAATCGATAGGGTGCGCTGGGCTAACAGCGCATCGCCCGTGATGATTTTACCCCGTAAATCAAGGGTTTTCAGGAGGCGGGCTGCCGCCGGTATTTCATTTTCCGTTACTGCTCAGGCGCTACCAATCTTTGACGAGTTTGGTATGGTAATGCACACCAACATCCAGTATAGATGGAGGCAATGACACCTTCCCCGTTACCTACTCACGAACAAGTGCAGGCCGCCTACC
>JBAVQS010000058.1:0-7011 GCA_049694275.1 Anaerolineae bacterium
TGCCGCAGCAAGCGGCGGGCGCGCTGACGTCGTCTTGCCAGTTGCTGAGTTGTACCGAAAGGTCTCATACTGCACATTATCGCACATCCGAGAGCCTTCCGGACATTAATTAATCAAAACTCTGTAACCCAATTCCTTGGAGGAAAACATGGATGTTCTACTCCTGTCTCGATTGCAGTTCGCAATCACCACGGTCTATCACTTTTTCTTTGTCCCGCTGACCCTGGGACTCTCAATTCTCGTGGCGCTCATGGAGACGCTGTATGTCACCAGCGGGCGCGAAATGTACAAAACCATGACCAAGTTCTGGGGCAAGCTGTTCCTCATCAACTTTGCCATGGGGGTCGTGACCGGCATCGTTCAGGAATTCCAGTTCGGCATGAACTGGTCCGAGTATTCCCGCTTTGTGGGCGATATTTTTGGCGCACCGCTCGCGATCGAGGCGCTGCTCGCCTTTTTCCTCGAATCGACCTTCCTCGGGCTGTGGATTTTTGGCTGGGACAAGCTCTCCAAGCGGATCCACCTGCTCGCCGCCTGGCTGGTCGCCATTGGCTCTAATATTTCGGCCCTCTGGATTCTCATTGCCAACTCGTTCATGCAGCAGCCCGTCGGATATATTCTCAACAATGGCCGGGCGGAGATGAAGGACTTTTTCGCCTTGCTGCTCAACCCGAATGTGCAGGTCCAGTATCCGCACGTCCTGTTCTCCGGTCTCACCACCGCCTCGTTCTTTATCCTGGGCATCAGCGTCTATCACCTGCTGCGCAATTCGGATACGGAACTGTTCCGGCGCTCGTTCCAGATCGCCTCCGTCGTCGCGGTCGCCGGCGTCAGCCTGGTCATCTTGAACGGCCACGCACAGGCCCAGCATATGGCGCAGGTTCAACCGATGAAGCTCGCCACCGCCGAGGGGCTGTTCAAATCGGAAAGCCCCGCCTCGTTCTCGCTCATTACCATCGGCGATAGCCAGGGGCGCAACGATGTCTTTTCAATTCGCATTCCAAATGCGCTGAGCATGTTGGCCTACAACCAGTTGACCGGAGAGGTCAAGGGGATTAACGACCTTGAACAGCAGTACGTCCAGCAGTATGGTCCGGGCGATTATGTGCCGCCCGCGTGGATCATGTACTGGAGCTTTCGCCTGATGGTCGGCGCCGGGTTCCTGATGCTGCTCCTTGCCGCTTATGCCCTCCTGATCAACATGAGCGAGTGGCTCGACCGGAAACCGCCGCTGTTCAAATATTTCCTGTTTGCGATGGCGCTGCCTTATGTCGCGAACAGCACCGGATGGATCATGACCGAGATCGGGCGGTATCCCTGGGCAGTGAATGGATTGATGAAGATGGATCAGGGAGTCTCGATCAACCTCGGCGTTCCCGAGCTCCTGATCACACTCATCGGCTTTACGCTGGTCTATGCAATCTTGATGGTCGCGGATATCTATCTCCTGGCCAAGTTTGCCCGCGCCGGCGCCGAACCGGCGATGACCGAAGCGGAAAGCACGTTCGCACTATCGCCGGCGGACTAGACCAAACAAGACGAATTTGGAGGCATCCTATGGATCTCAATACGCTCTGGTTCATTCTGATTGCAGTACTGTACAGCGGCTTTTTCCTGCTCGAGGGGTTTGACTATGGCGTGGGCATCCTCCTGCCCTTTCTCGGCAAGGACGATATCAAGCGCCGGACGATCATCAACACCATTGGGCCGGTCTGGGATGGGAACGAGGTCTGGCTACTGACAGCCGGGGGCGCAACTTTTGCCGCCTTTCCGAATTGGTACGCCACGCTGTTCAGCGGTTTCTATCTGGCGCTCTTTCTCCTGCTGCTCGCGCTGATCGTGCGCGGCGTCGCCTTTGAATTCCGCAGCAAGGACAAGAATCCGCGTTGGCGCAGCCTCTGGGACTGGTGCATCTTTGCCGGCAGCGCGGTCCCTGCGCTGTTGCTGGGGGTGGCCTTCGCCAACCTGATTCACGGCGTCCCGATCAATGAAAAGATGACCTACGTCGGCACCTTTTTCGACCTGCTCAATCCCTTTGCGCTAGTCGGTGGGCTAGCCTCGCTTGCCACCTTTACACTCTATGGCGCGATCTTTATCAGTCTCAAGACAACGGGAGACCTGGCGGCAAGCGCCCGCACCACGGCTTTACGCCTGTGGCCGGTAGCGGTCGTCCTGCTGGCTGTCTATTTTGGGATGACGTATGTCTTTACCGACATCCTGAGCCGGCTCGGCATCAACCCGGGGATCATCCCCATCGCCATGTTCGCGGCGGCCCTGCTGGCCGGGTATTTCATCCGTCGCCAGTCCATGGGCTGGGCGTTCATCACAACGGGTCTCTCTATCCTACTCTCCACAGTCACCATCTTTTTGATTCTCTTCCCGCGCGTGATGGTGTCGAGCCTGGGAGACAAGTTTAGTCTGACCATCTATAATGCTTCATCCACGCCTTATACCCTGACCGTCATGACCATCATCGCCCTGATTTTTGTTCCAATCGTCCTGCTCTATCAGGGTTGGACCTACTGGGTATTTCGCAAACGAATTGAAGGCAAGCCCGAGCAACTGACGTACTAGAACAAGGCCCTTGCAGTTTGTGAAAACCGCAAGGGCCTTATCATTCCGCACTCTCCGCCGGATGTTCCATGCCCGGCGGCGCAATCGGGAGGCAAACAGTAAAGGTGCTGCCCCGGCCCTCCTGGCTCGACACCTCGATTTGGCCATCGTGCTTCTGCACGATTTCCTGCACCACATACAGGCCCATGCCAAGACCATCAATGCGAAAGATCTCGGCATTGCTTGCGCGGTAAAAGCGCTCGAACAAATGGCTTTGCGCGGCGGCGGGGATGCCGATTCCCTTGTCCGCGACCGAAATCTGCACCGTATGCTCGTCTCGCTCAACCCTGATCGAGACTGGCCCCCCGGCCGGGCTGTACTTGACGGCGTTCTGAATTAAATTCTGCAACACCTGCTCCAGGCGGATTTCATCCCCGTCAATGATGATGCCCTTGACATCGCCGGTCAATTCGAGCGTATGCCGCCGCAAGGTGGGCCGCGTCTCGACAATCACGCGCTCGATGAGCGACTCGAGGTCGAAGGGTCTTCGTTCGATGGTCAGTTGTCCCTTGTCGATATGCGACACGTCGAGCAGCGTTGTGATCATCCGAGTGAGCCGCACCGTCTGCCGGCGAATCGTGTCGATCATGGATCGCGCCCGGTCGTCGTACGACGCCTCCCGGGCATGACGATCAAGCAGTTCAGCATATCCCAGCATGGAGGTCAAGGGCGTACGTAATTCGTGCGAAGCCATTGTAATAAACTGGTCCCGCAGCCGAATCGCCGTATTCGCCTCGCGATACAGGCGCGCCGTCTCGATGGCCATTGCGGCACGATTCGCAACCTCCTGGGCAAAGACCAGGTCTGCCGCGATAAACGAGCGACCAGGTTGGGAGAGACCAAAAACCATGGCCCCCAGTATCTGTCCGTGCACGGCGAGAGGGGCCAGAATAACGGTATGGGGATTGAGCCTTTCGAGCGCCTGTCGCATATTCTCATCCGCCGGCAGATTTGCGAGTACGAGTTCTCGAAAATGGCGGATCAGGGCCGGTTCCCCGGTCTGTAATACATCGCGCAGGGCATCGTCCATCTCGGCCACGAGCGGGCGCTCTGCGCTCAGCGCCTGCTCCATAAAGCGCTCGACGGCGGGATCGCGATGGGCGTGCGCCACCTGGCGGAGCCGGTCCGCTTCAAGCATCAGGAGCGTACAATAGTCCGCAAAAAACGGGATGGCCAGCCGCGCAACCGTTTCCAGGGTGTGATCGTATTCCAATGAACCGGCAAGCGCTGCACTGGCCGCCGCCAATGCAGTACTCTGCTTTTCGGCGCGCTTGCGGTCGGTGATATCAGTCATCGTCCCGAGGATCTGCTGAATATGCCCCTGTTCGTCGAGCAACGGGACATAGACCGTGGAAAGGGTATACACCCCCGTCGGCAAGGCAATGGTCGCTTCGACGGATTGCGGGGAGTGTGTGGCAATCGCCCTTTCCAAGGTCGGGACATAGGTGGAATAAACCTCGTAGGGAAAGAGCTCGTCATCCCGGCGGCCCATCATCTCTTGCTCGGTCAAGCCGGTAAATTTCAGCCCTTGCCGGTTGACGAATTGAATGCGTCGTTGCGCATCATAAAGCACAAACCCGGAAGGGATATTATTGACGGCAAGCTCAAACCGCTGCTCGCTCTCACGTAGAGCCTTCTCGGTCAATTTCGAATCAGGCTTGATCGGTGCGGGCGTCGGTTGTCGCCTGGGTTTTGAACGGGAGCTTGCGCGAGGAGAGCGTTGGGTCTGCGGCGTAGTACGCTTAGCGGAGGTCACAAAATACCTTCATTTTTACCATCGTGATGGGCCGCATTATAGCATATAGGTATGAGATTCTCACAATCCGGTCTATAATGGAAAGGATTTCATGTTCGATCGCGCCCTCTTTCGACTGGCGGGTTATCAACGCTTCGGGCTTGGCCTGACGATTGCGCTTGCATTCGTGGGAGGCCTGCTCATCATTGCGCAGGCATGGTTGCTCAGCACCGTCGTCGCCGGCGTATTTCTGCATGGCCAAACGCTGTCACAAGTATCGAACCTTCTGACGCTTGCAGCCATCGTCATATTCGCCCGCGCCCTCTGCCAGATGGGGAGTGAGATCACGGCGAGCGGGGTCGCCATTCGTATCAAGAGTGAACTGCGGCGGTTTGTGTTTGACCACCTCCTCGCGCTCGGCCCGGCGTATGCGCATGGCGAACGGACCGGCGAGCTGACTGCAACGGTCGTCGAAGGGATTGAAGCGCTCGACGCCTATTTCAGCCAGTACATTCCACAGTTGGTCATCGCCGCGCTCATCCCCCTTTCGATTCTGCTCGTCGTCTTGCCCATTGACCTCCTTTCGGCCATCATCCTTCTATTGACCGCGCCCCTGGTCCCGGTCTTTATGCTGCTCATCGGGAATGCGGCCGAAGGGCTCACGCGTCGCCAGTACAACCTGCTGAGCCGCCTCAGCGCGCATTTCCTCGACACGCTTCAGGGGTTGACGACACTCAAGGCCCTCAACCAGAGCCAGGCTCAGGCCAAAACAATCGGGCAGGTCAGCGCTCGGTATGCTACAGCCACGCTCAACGTCCTGCGTGTCGCCTTTCTCTCCGCGCTCGTCCTCGAGATCGTCGCCGCGATCAGCACCGCGATTGTCGCGGTCGAGATCGGGCTGCGCCTGCTCTATGGGCAGATGGAATTTCAACCCGCGCTCTTGATCCTCATCCTCGCGCCCGAATTCTATCTCCCACTGCGCTCGTTGGGTCTCCGCTTTCATGCGGCCGCATCCGGCGCATCGGCGGCCAGGCGGATATTCGAGATCGTCAATACACCCGTGCCCCACCAACCGCCAACCACCACATTGCAAGAACAAACCGCCATTTGCAGTTTGCAGGCTGTGATTCGCTTTTCCTCCGTCCGCTATTCTTACCCTAGCCGCGCGGTATTGAATGGGGTGTCATTTGAGATCGTAAAAGGCCAGAGAGTTGCACTCTTTGGCCCGAGCGGCGCAGGCAAGAGTACCATCATCAACCTGCTCTTGCGCTTTGCCGAAGCGACGGAGGGGGAGATCCTGGTGGACGGCGTTCCGCTGCACACGATTCCGGTCGATGCGTGGCGCGCACAGATCGCCTGGGTGCCGCAATCGCCACACCTCTTGCATGACACCATCGCCGCCAATATCCGCATGGGCCGTCCCGATGCAACATCGGAAGAGGTCCAGAGCGCCGCGCGGGCGGCGCACCTCGACGCCCTGATCGAGTCGTTGCCGGAAAAGTACGAAACCATCGTCGGGGAGAACGCGGCGCGGTTGAGCGGTGGACAGGCCCAGCGACTGGCCCTCGCCCGCGCCCTGCTCCGGGACGCGCCGATTCTCATTCTGGATGAGCCGACATCGAATGTCGACCCCGAGACTGAGGCGCTGTTGCAAGCCTCCACCGAACAGCTTATGGCCGGGCGCACGGTGCTCGTCATCGCCCACCGGCTCGCTACCATCTACCGCGCTGACCAGATCATCGTCCTCTCACAGGGGCGCGTGGTGCAGGTCGGAACCCATACCGAGCTCATCGAGAGGGAAGGATTGTATCGACAACTCACAATCCGCAATCTGAAATCTGATATCTGAAATGTTCCTCCGCCTCCTTCGCCTCATTTCACCGTACAAAGGGTGGATCGCGCTCGCGGTCCTCCTGGGATCGGCGACCGTTGCCAGCGGCATTAGCCTGATGGCGACTTCGGCCTATCTGCTTGCAGCGGCAGCGCTCCATCCTTCGGTCGCCGAGCTGGAGGTGGCCATTGTCGGCGTCCGCTTTTTCGGCATCGCCCGCGGGGTGTTCCGCTATCTTGAGCGGTACGTCTCGCACACGGTGACCTTGCGCCTGCTCGGTCGCTGGCGCGTCTGGTTTTACCAGACCCTCGAACCGCTGGCTCCAGCGCGGCTCTACCAGTTCCGCAGCGGTGACCTGCTGGCCCGCACGGTCGGCGACATTGAGACACTTCAGGATTTCTATGTACGTGTGATTGCGCCACCCGTGGTTGCTATCGTCGTCGCCGGCGGCATGACCCTTTGGCTGTGGGGGTTTGACCCGGCGCTCGCGGTCGTACTGCTCGGGTCATGGCTCATCGCCGGAGTCGGATTGCCCGCGTTCGCCGGGCGTCTCGCGTCAAAGTCTGCACAGCGCATGATTGCGACACGCGCCGCGCTCCATGCCCGATTGGTCGATGGGATTCAGGGGATGGCTGATCTGGTTGCCTACGGACAGGAGAAACAGGTCACGCATGCGGTCGAGTCTACCGGCCAGAATTACGCGGCGGCGCAAACACGCCTGGCGTGGACCACCGCGCTCCAGAGCGGACTTGGCGTGCTGTTGACTAATCTGACGATGCTCGTCATTCTTGCCCTTGCCATCGGGCTGGTCAATGCGGGGCGCATGAATGGG
>JBAVQS010000059.1:0-8524 GCA_049694275.1 Anaerolineae bacterium
GGAGGCTTGTTTTAGGCGGCGAGGAGGTGGACGGAATTGGAGGGAGAGGGAAAAAGCGCGATAATGGCGTAACCTAGCACTGCATCATTGGAGGCTCCCCGTGAACATCATCCGACGTAGGGCAACCGCCGGCTGGAGCGTCATCGTTCTGCTCGGCGTGTTGTGCATTTCAGTCTTGGGTTGTACCGCGGCTGATCCCGGACACGCGACCGCCACAGCTTGGGCATCCGCAGTGAGCGTCGCACAAACGGCACAAGCGCACACAGCAACGAGCGCCGCAACTGCGACCGTCCTGAACCAGATCGCCGGTAACATCGGTCCAACCGATTCCCCCACTGATTCCCCTGTGGGCCTTTCAACCCCAGCGCCCTCTCACACCCCGGTCCTGCTCAGCGTAATTGCCAACCGCGATATCAACGTGCGTAGTGGCCCAAGCACGAACTATTCCGTCCTGGGCACGCTCAAGCAGAATGCGAGCGCGCGGATCGTTGGCCTCTCACCCGATCGACAATGGTATCTCACTGAATACGGTTGGGTATCTGCCAATCTGGTCCAGCCACAAGGCGATGTATCGAAAGCGCCGGTCGTTACCCCGGCTGCGCCCGCGCCCACAGGCACCGCGACCCTTGCCCCCACGGCCACCGCGACGCCGATCATTGCGGCCCAACCGACACAACCGCATGTGGCGGTTCGCGTGGGGGCCGTTTGCAACGATGGGACCACCTCGACCGCCACCGGTTCCGGGGCTTGCTCCCATCACAAAGGGGTGGCGTATTGGCTGTACCGGTAGGCACTGTAGCTCTAACGATGAAGGGAGAAGGAAAATGAGTCGTCGTTCCAAAGAAGATCCAATCATGAGCTTGGCAAGTGCGCTGGCAACAATCTTGACGCTTGGCTATCTTTACCTCTTTTTTTCACTGCACCTGACTGGCCTCCTCTCTGTTATTGGATTGCCATTGGGCATCGTGATAATCCCGGTGGGCGTGATGTTAGGCGCTGTTCTAATCCGCAACCGCCGTCGCGAGGAGCGTTATCGGGGGCTCAATCTCGCCGGCATCGACCAGATGGACGGCATTGATTTTGAGCACTATGTGGCCCGGTTGCTTGAGGTGCGTGGGTTTCGGAGCAGGGTAACACCGCCATCCGGCGACTATGGGGTAGACATCGTCGCGGACAAGGATGGCAAAAAATACGCGATCCAGGTGAAACGCTATTCAAAGTTGGTGGGGCGTCAGGCGATTAGCGATGCCGTTGCCGGCAAAACGCATTACAAATGTGATGTGGCGATGGCAGTCACAAACACCTATTTCAGCGACCCTGCAAAAACTATCGCAAGAACAACAGGCTGTGAGCTCGTTGACCGGGATATACTCGCACGCTGGATCAACGAGTTTCAGGCGGCAAACCCTAAAGGCGCCCGGTCATGAAGGATGTGGTAGTACGCAAATCTCGGAGAAACTGGAAAAGGTTATTCTTGCGCAGATCAGGCAGATCGTAGCGCAAGATCGGTGACTGGAGGAATCTTATGGATCATAGCCTATTTTGGCTACCCGCCAATGCCATCACTTATAAGCGAATCCTTGAGTTTGTGGAAGAACATCTAGACGAAACAGCAGTCCTGGAATATAAGGAGATTGGGGTATCTAACAAAGAGAAAGCATTTCGCGAAGTTCTTGAAACCATCGCGGCCATGGCCAATACAGATGGGGGAATTATTCTGTTCGGTGTACGTGAAGAGAACGGGAAAGCGAAAGATATCACTGGCGTGGACCCCCAGGATCAAGATCCAATCAGAGACAAATGCAATTCGCTCCTTCAGCCAGCCTTTGTACCAGAGATCATTCCAGTCACGGAACCAGCAACTAACAAGTGCGTCCTTGTCATTCGTATTCACCCAGATAGGCATCCGCACCCAGTAGTGCTTCGAGATAAAGGTGTACAGGTCCGAGTAGGCAACCGTAATGGATATGCCGATCTTTATCGCTTGCAGCAGTTATTTGCAGCTCCTCAGCTTGGGATTGGAACACCTGGATCTCGAATGAATTTTGACCCAACTGTTTTCTTTCGACCAGAGACCGATTTCGAATTTATGGCGAGATTTGCTTTTACTGGCTTTGCGCGGGATACTTCGTCGGTTCTCATGGGCGCTATGAAGAAGCAGATTCTCGGAGCTATTAGCAATGTTCCCATCGCAAAATGGGTAAAGAGACGCCTTTCGCTCCCCATTCCGTATGGATGGATATGGGATAAGCCCCTTGATAGTATTAACTTGACTGCCATTTTCAAATCAAGCCATTGGCCGAGAGGGTTTGGGCCCATATGGGCGCGCCTGCATATGAATCTGCCGGTTCTCCAGCAACCCTTTAGCATTGTTTGGGATGTGTTCATAAACAGGAACGTCGGAAGTGACCGGAATCAGGATATTGTTAATCCACTGCTATTGCCCTTTTCATGGAATGACTTGTATCCTCTGTTCATGGCCGGTCTTGGAAGCCTAACCTATCCCGCGTTTTGGAAACAGCTGCCTGAATCTCTTTACGTTTGGTCTCCTCGAGTTGAGTGTCATATTCTGACTAGCGGTGGGGCCAAATGGCTCAATCTCCTTGGCCTTAGTTATAGTACCGAATCAAGAATGCCATCTAGTCTATACCAGGAAGCCGTCCTTGAGTTAGAAGAAAGCAATCAGACAGACCAGCTTGACCAGGTAGCTCGAGATTGGTTACTTCGAACTCTGCTCGATACGGGCTGCTTGGACGCTGAAGCCAAAGTACAAACGCTTAGACGGGAAGATTTTTCTAATTTGTGAAGCTAGGATTAAATTGCGCTCCTCTACCCACCCCCTATCCTATGGGACAATGGTACCGGCGCGCGTACTTCCCCAATTGACAGTTCGTTATAATATGGGCTATACTCTTGGACCTACGCGGGAAGCGTCCCGGCGCCGCAGAAGGGGTCGAAGGGCATATCGCAAGCCAACTCGGAATGCAGGGGAATGAATGATCGCCTACGGATATTTTGATCGGCCGGAACAAACCGTGCCTGCGTATGACCCCGGCCTTGAGGTGGACTGCCCGATTTGCAGATTCCCTTTGTCACACCCGGTAAAATCTATTTCCCTATTGGCCGTTGGGGATAGCCGCAGCTTCTTTTACCGCGTGCACAAGTACTGCTGGGAACCCCTGTCGCCAGAACAACAAACAGCAATTGACAGCCAAATCGTCGATGTGGTTGCCATCGCCAAAGATGGAACGTTGAATTGAAAAGCACCGCCAGACCATTGAATGGTCTGGCGGTGGGCGTACCTTACTATTCAGTTGTAGCTGCCTCGTCTAGTAAGCGGGGCACTGGGGCAGGCTAAGCAGATTGTCGACTATGGTGCTATCTGCTTCGGTCCGCAGGTACTTGTTGCCGGCTGCGCTCCGGGCAACAATCACCTTGGTCTCATTGCCCTTGACCAGAACGAAATACTCGTGCGTTCTGTTGTCGATGTTCTGGATGGCTTCGAGTTGGGTATGCGTCCATCGCGCGCCGCCTTTGACGCCGCCGACACGTGTGATTCGTTCGTGCGGGTTCTGGCGGTCCACCTTGTTGACACACATGATCTGAAGCTTCGTCTTCGTATCCATTTGCAAACTCCTCAATCTTGTCGAGCCTGAGCGTGGGAGTAAGAGAGTTGCACCTCTCTTACCCTTGTAATCCGCTCAAGGCGGTTTGAGTGAAGGGTCAGGACTAATCGTTGCGGGCAATGAATCGCAGTCCTGACCCTTTCCTTTTGGCGACTCCTTCCCCGATATCGTAAGCATCATCTCATTTGCCTTATATGCCTCACCCCCTTTTTCAGGTAACAAAAAACGCGTGTGCTCTACGGGTAGGCGCACGCGTTCTTTATCAATATAAGCGGATTTACCACGGATTTCTTGTCAAGACTTGACAAAAACCTCAAACCCGTGATAAAATGAACTTGCGTTGATAAAGGTGCTTGACCTGCACCACCGTTCCCGCCGCGCCGACTCTGATCAGTCGGCGTTTGGCTTTTCTGGCCTAGAACGTCTGTATCATACCATAAATCGGTGACGCGTGCAAGAGGTACACACACAATAAAACCTAGAACCAAAGAATCCGTACACTACATCTAGTGTACGGATTCTTTTCTGTCAGATCTTCATAGGTCAATCGCTTGCCAGTGGGTTGGGCGATTGCTTCTACTGTCCTTGATCCATTCTCTTGCGGTGGGAGAAGAGTTAAGACTAATTCTCGTCGTCCTCTCCTTGCTTGAACACGATCTGGTCATACGTGCAATCCTGATCACTCTTGTCCGTCCGAACCCCAACGATCCGGGGTTGATAGAGGCTACCGCCCCGCTTGCAGTTCAGATACCGGACGGTCACGACCTGGCCGACCTCCGGCGCCTTACCAGCGCAGGTGACATTCCCCACTTCCCGCCACGTCTCGCCGTCCCGCAGTTTGAGTGACGCGCTCTTCTTGTCGTTCAATCCCGAGACGACCGCGTCGAGCTCCTTGACGAATTTCCAGCGGAGATATTGCGCCGACCGCCCGGGGATGTACGACGCCGACTTGAGCTTGAACACAACTCCCTCAGCCCGGGCAACCTGTAACCGATTGAGCAGCGCCTGCTTGCCTTCCGGCGTTTCGGCCACTGGCACAAAGATCATCCCCGTGCCCGCGACCAACTGCTGCGCCTGCGCCCATCGCTCGCTGTAGGGCCGGCGTCGCAGGTCCACCTCACCGATCTTGAGCACATCGAAGACATAGTACGTCTCGCCGATCAACTCACCGTCCAACTGGCAGGACTGGGGCAACTTGCGCCCCAGCTCGACCAGTGACTCAGGAATCGGACGGTAATACCCGGTGCGATTGATGCCGCGCACCGTTTGCCCATCGACTACCAACGACAGCCGGATGCCGTCCATCTTTTCCTGTGCGACCCAGTCCGGGCTGGCGATCAGGCTGCCGAGTTGCGCTTCAGCAGCGTCGCGCAAGAGCACTGGATTCCAGGTAGACAGTTCCTTCTCCGGTTCGAGTTGGATTGCGGGGACCGCCGTGGTTTCGCCCAACGCCGCTTGCCAGGTGACCCGTGTCACGCCGTCTGCATTGGTCGTGTAGCTCTTTTTCTCGATCTGTTCCTTCAGCTTTTTGACGTATGCCTCATACGCTTTCGGGTAGGGCGCCGGGTTTTGCACAATCGGCCAGGGCGTGGCGTTACCGCCGATCGCGCCGTAGGTTGCCATCACGATCCAGCCCGGTCCTTCGCGCTTGAGCGCCATGTCATAGAACTTGTTGTGCCCCGGTTGCTTGTTGAACAGACGGACGGAAAGCGGAAGCTCCCCCGCTTGGGGGGAGCTCGTCTTGTCAGTCGCGGGTGGATCAACCGGTTCCGGTTTCTCATCCGGTTTCGTGGGAGGCGTCGTGGGGGGTGTCTCGTCCGGTTTCGTAGGAGGTGTTGGCGTGGGAGTGGACGGCGTGGCCGTCGAGACCGGCTTGCTCACGACCTTGCTCTTACCGTCCGAGCCGGACATCGGCATAAGCGCATGGTGATAGTTGCGGGTGCTCGCAAACCCGGGCGAGTTGGGCGTGGTCACACGCAGCGTCACCGGCTTATCCGGAGTCTCCTGCCCGATGGCTGCGAGCATCTCACCCAGGAACTTGGCGCGGAAGGCAATCGTGAACTCATCTGCGGGCTGCGCCTTATTCCACGTCACCGGCACGGCCTGGCGAAATTCGCCGATCTCCACATGCTGCGCCTGCACGATGACCTGCCGGTCGCTCACCTTGCATTCCAACCGGGTAGACTCACCAAACAGCCGGGCCAGTGCGAGCGCATCCTGCATGGGTGCATAGGGCAGGGGCAGTTCTTTCATATCAGCCGGTTCTTTCAGGATCACATTCGCATCCGGGAACGAACCGACGATCATCCGAATCATCACCCCGCCCGCACGGGTTTGCACCTGCACCACCCCGCCGTCCTGGATCAGACCGGGTTTGTCTGCGCTCTTGCCCTTTGTCTTGTCATCGCCTTTCTTCTCTGCCGGTTTGGTTTGGGCCGGAGGCTGATGATAGAGGTGGAACTCGACGGCGATGCGGGGCTCATCCACTTTGGATTTCTTGGACGCGCGCTCCTCGTCGTCCAGGGCTGGGACGAGTTTCAACGCCTCGGCGAACAGACGCGGAGGCACGATTGCATTCAGCGCATCGAGCTTGAGCTTACCCTTGACCTTGACCGGGACATCCCGGAGCGTCAATTGCGCCAGGCGAAAGCCGTCCGCCGCAGCGCATTGCAGTGTCGCCGTCTTGTCGGTGAGCTTGCCGGTCAGGTGGATGCCGGTCAGGATCGGGCGGCTGTCATCGTCGGCTGTGAACGGCGACACCCGCGCTTCGATGTCGGCGAGCTCACCGGCCGTCAGCATGAGCGTGACGACGACGACGTTATCATCACTGGATGGGATGACCACCGGGAACTCATCAGCGGGCAAAGTGCGCAGCGTGGTCGAGATGGGACCGGCCTTCAAGCTGATCTCCGTGCCGTCCTTCTTGTCCTCGGCCTTGACCGCGAGGCGCATGACCTGATCGGAAGCGAGGTTCGCGGCAATCTCGTTCATGGATGGCGGGAAGCAGACCACGCCCGTGCGCTTGACTTTGGCCTCCACGTAACGCCAGAGCGCCAGGTCCATGTTCGTCGCCAGCACGCGAACCAGGTTCTCGGGGTGGGCCGAGATGAGCGTGTGACTCAAGACCGGGAGCGTGCTCTTCTTGGCGATGGCCGGGTTGATGGCCTTGAACGCGCCGCGCAGTGTCCCGGCGCTGATTTCGATATCGACATCCGGAGCCGTCATCGCGTCCAGCCGAGGCGTCGCAGATTTGCTCGCGGGCTTGCGTGTGGCCTTGCGCTCCGATTTCGCCTGCTCCGGCTTGGCCGTCTTGCGGGCTGTGGGCTTGGGCGCGGTTTTGGTTTGGGTTTTCATGGGTCTCCTTCTCCCTGTGGGAGTTTATGGAATTGGATAGTGGAATGGTTAAAGTGACCGGGCCGCCCGTGCGAAGCGAGCGGCCCGAAATGTTAAAGTTAGACCGGGACGACGAGCTTGAGCGTGAAGCGTTCCGGGAGCCGGTTGCCCAACGCCCACTTCTGGACGTAGAGCTGACCGATCCGGGCCGGCATGCCGTTCTCCGGGACCTCGTCAAAGCGGAAGCAGTTCTTGGTCTCGGGCTTTTCGGTGTGGGGGACGAACACAATCTCCACTTCCTTCGTGGCAGGCGCCGCACTGGGCGTGCTCTCAACCGCGATACCGGTGCTAACTGTTCTGGAATTGCGCATGGGTCTCCTTTGGGTTTGGAGGCAGGGCCTGCGTGAGACCCTGCCGAATCGAATAAGCTAAAGTTGGGGAGAGCAACCCCGATTACTCAGCGCCTCCTGTTTTCTCGATCTCCTCGATCACGAGCACAGTCTTGCCGGCCCGGTCCTCGCGGCTGACTCGAACCTGAGTGCGGGGCGCAAACACATCGGCCAGCCAATGCCCGCGCAGGCGCAGTTGTGTGCCGCGATAGGTGGGCCGGCGCGTGGACACATGGAATGCTTGCACGGTGAGCGTAGGTTGTTTGTCCATGACGCTTACTCCTTGACCGGCTGAACGATGAATGCCCGCTTGCCCCACTGGTGCAACTCCTCCGCACGTCCCGCGGCGGCGATCTTGGTGGGGAGGACCTGGACCGGAGTGTCGGACGGCTTGCCGTTCTGGGAGAGGGGATAGATGCCCCATCGCTTATGCGTGCTCGCCCCCTCGGCCTGCTCTTTCCGTGCGGCGTAACGCTTGCGAGCCTGGCGCTTTTCCTCATACAAGAGCGCATCGGCCAGCAGCTCGGCGGCCCGGTGTGGGTTGGAGACGTAGCGCTCGATGCCGTCCGGTCCGATCTGGGTTTGGGTGGTCATGCGCTCCAGGGCCTTTTCGATCCGTCCTGACTTGGCGGCGTTCCGGGCCATGCGTCCCGCCTTGCTCCGGGAGGCGTGGGGCAGGGCATTGCACTTGAACGAGCGCTTGTACTGTTTGAATGAAGTTTTCACGGATGGGTCTCCTTGTGAATCAGAAATGCGACTCCCCCCGATTGCTCGGGGGGAGTGACTTGAGTTAGGCGATCCGCTTGTATCCGAACCGGTTGCGGATGTTGCGGTGAAAGTATTGGCCCTTGCTCTTGCAGTCCATCCACCGGGTGACCGTGACCTTGGGGACGTTCCGGTAGTGATAGACCGACCCGCTCTTGAACTCGACCTGGGCGACATGGCCCTGGGGGTCATACCCGATCGACCGGATGAATGAGGACTTGACTGGGGTTTGCATGGATGGGTCTCCTTGAACCTAAAAATGTTAAAGTAGCTAGGACCCCTGTGGCGGGGTCGCCGCAACCGGTTCACTGATGAATGCCGCGAAGATGCGATCACCGTCGAATCCGGCAAACACGAACCGGGCGCCATTGTCCATGATGATGGTGACAGTCCCGGCGTAATAGGTTGTGC
>JBAVQS010000060.1:0-3168 GCA_049694275.1 Anaerolineae bacterium
ATCGCATTCAGCTTGTGCGCGGTTTCGAGCGCCTCGCCGCTCCGAATCAGCACTCCGCTTTCGGCCCCCTTGCCCGTGCTCACCATAATCGCCGTCGGGGTGGCGAGTCCTAACGCACAAGGGCATGCAATAATCAGCACCGCGATAAAGTTGACGAATGCCATATTAAAGGCCGGGGCGGGGCCAAAGAGGAGCCAGACGACAAAGGTCGCGACTGCAAGGACGATGACGATTGGCACAAATACCGCGGCAATCTGGTCCGCCAGCCGCTGGATCGGCGCCTTGGACCCCTGGGCCTGCTCAACCAACTGAACGATCTGCGCCAGCGCCGTCTCTTTGCCCACCTTGCGCGCTTCAAACTGGAACGCGCCGGTCTTGTTCACAGTGCCCCCAATCACGCGGTCGCCAACATTCTTGTCCACCGGCAGGCTCTCGCCGGTGATCATCGATTCGTCGACGCTCGACGCACCCTCGAACACCACGCCATCCACCGGCAGCTTTTCACCGGGACGCACTACCAGCAGGTCGCCAATCTCGACTTGCTCGACCGGTAGCTCGACCTCTTGCCCATCACGCAGCACCCGCGCCGTCTTGGGCGTCAGCCCCATGAGCTTTTTGATCGCGGAGCTGGTCTGGCTCTTGGCTCGTGCTTCGAGGTATTTGCCCACCTTGATGAGCGTGATAATCACGGCCGCCGTCTCGAAATAGACATGCTCGCCCAGTGACAGGCCCAACACCCGCGCCGCGAGCACGAGGATGCTGTAGAAAAAGGCCGCGTTCGTGCCGATAGAGATCAGCATGTCCATGTTGGGGGCAAGATGCTTGAGCGCCTTCCACGCGCCGGAGTGATAAGCGCGGCCGACATAGAACTGGACCGGGGCAGCCAGCGCCAGGAACAGCCAGTCGAAATAGGGCCAGGTAAAGAATCCCATTAACGATGGGATCTCGAATTGATGGACCAGGTCGCGGGTCATGGCAAGCACAAAGAGCGGGAGGGTGAACGCGATGCCGACGACGAGATTGAGCTGTTCACACTGCACCTCACGCCGGCGCGCCGCCTGCTCCTGGTCGATGGGTTCTGCAACCAGCGCGTCCGCCTGTTCCTGGGGAACAGACGCGCCGGTCGTTGCGATCGCCTTTCTGAGCTCCCGGATCGTCGCCATGCCGGGAATCAATTCGACGACTACCGCATCGCGCGCCGGATTCACCGTCGCCGCCAGGACCCCCATTACAGTCTTGAGCGCCGACTCGAGTCCCGCCGCATCCTGTACCTGGCGCAGTGGCAATTCGATCTTGTCGGTGAGCACGTCATACCCCGTATCGCGTACGTGAAAGACGAGATCGGGCAGGGTTGCCATCTGCGGATCGATTTGCACGGCCGCTCGCTCGGTGGCGAGGTTCACGGATACCTTTTCAACCCCCGACGCCTCGTGCAGCCCGCGCTCGACGTGTGCCACACAGCTTGCGCACGTCATGCCTTTGATCGGTAGGACAATCTGTTTGGCCGCCATGATTTATCCCCGCCCCTTGTTCGCCGTCTCGAAAACATCAAGGAGCTCGGCGATCACCCGCTCGCGCTCCTCCGGCTTGCGTGAGCGAATGGCCGTCGTGACGCAGTGATTCAAATGCTTTTCCAGAATGAGCGCGTTCAGCCGGTCAATCGCTTTTTGCACTGCCTGGGTCTGCTTGATGATGTCGACGCAATAGGCGTCCTCTTCCAACATGCGTACGACTGCGCCCATGTGTCCTTGAATGGAACGGGCGCGGTTCAACAAGGGGGTTTTTTTATCCACATCCGGCATTTCAGACTCCTTACCCCCCCCGGAGGGGGGAGGGGTAAGGACAGTATACCCTAATGGGTGGGTTGTGTCAAAAAGAGGGAAAGGGCGCGCTTGGCGCTCGCAGGCCGCCGGATGAACCGAGGCGAAACGCTCAGACGCGTTCCTTATTCAGCTTGGGCTGGGTCGCCGATGAAGCGGGCTGGTTTTCCGACGGAGGATCGGCGATAAGCGGATCGGTCGCATCGACCTGAACCTGGACATGATCGCGCGTCCAGCGCCGGTAGAAATAGATCGCCATCGCGGCAATCACCCCCGCGACGGGGACGCCAAAAAATGCGCCCCAAAAGCCGGCTATTTTGACCCCGATGAGTAACGAGGCGATGACGACGAGCGGATGCAGGCCCAGAGCATCGCTGAGGATTTTGGGCATGACCACGTTGACGACGACCAGTTGGTAAACCAGGAGGAGCCCCACGGTCCACAGCACCTGGTCGGGGTTGTGAATCAGGGCGGTGAGGAGAGGGGGGACGAGCGCAAGCGCTGGGCCGGCAAACGGGATGAGCATCAGGAGCCCTGCGAACAGGCTGGCGACGAGCGAAAAGGGCTGGGCAAAGAGCGTCGTCACGATCAGCGTGCCGATGCCGACCAGGAGCGACTGCAAGAGTTGTGCGCGAATAAACCCGCCAAACGTGCGGTCGATCGACTGGGCCAGCGTGTCGACCTCTTCTTTGAGGCCCTTGGGGACAATGTTGTAAAGCACGCCAAAGAGACGCGGTCCGTCAAGGGCAAAAAAGAACGAGAGGATGAGGACAAACAACAGGTTGCCGGCCAGGGAGAGAATGCTGGTCAGAATGACCACCGCGTTCTGCAAAGCAGAAGTCACCAGCGTCTGGATACTGCCCAGAATGCCGGTCAAGGCCGCTTCGACATTGATGTTGCGCAGGCCCATATCGGCGGCGTACTGCTGAGCCGAGTTGGCCCAGACCGGGGCGTACTGCGCCAGGGTGGGGAGTTGAACGACGAACTGATTGACCTGCACCAGGGTCGGCGGGACCAGCGCGGCGATGCCAAAGCCGAGCGCTAGCGCGACGCCGAGATAAATGATGGCCACAGCGAATGTACGGTTCGTGCGAAATCGCTTGGCCAGTACTTCGCCCCGTCTTCCCAACACCCTTCCTACGAGGAGCGGGACGTCGCGCGGCATCCGCCATCCGCAGAGCAAACGAACCAGCGGGTCTAGCGCAAATGAGATCAGCCAGGCAAACACAAAGAGGAGAATAATGTCCGAGAATTGAGACACCAACCCCAGGACCATCTGCGCAATATAGGCGCCGGCGATAATCACCAGCAGGATCAACAATAGGTTAAACCAGGAATTTTTCGGCAT
>JBAVQS010000061.1:0-33863 GCA_049694275.1 Anaerolineae bacterium
GTTGTGGCACTGAGCGTCCCTCTGGCCCTGCCCGGCTCGACCGCGCTGGCGAGCAGCGCGGTGACCGGCAACGATGCGCCGATCACCGTCCATGCCGCACAGGTCAAAGGGGATAGCCTCGCCCGCGCCAACCGCCGGGTCGCCATCCAGAAGGGTTCCGGGAATAGCGAATTCGGCGACGGCATCCGTGTTGGGGAAAAGGGGATCAAAGGGGATGGCAGACACCCCCGCCGCCCCTCCTCCACAGGCTCGCAGGCGCTCATCGATGCGGCCGGCGTCAAATATTTTATCAATACGAACATCACCTTTAGCACCTCCTCTTCGGCCAGCGGCGGAATGAGCGAGGCTTCGTTCACCCATTCCGTCTCGGCCACGACCCTCAACGGCGGGACCGTACAATCGAGGTTGAACGATGCTTATGACGGCTATAACTCGCTCTGCATCAGCCTCAATGGGACGACCGGGACCTGCCAGACCGGCAATGCCAATTGGACGATCTATAACAAGAATGGCCCGGCGACGGTGGAAGGCAATGGGCGGCAGATTGATTTTCCGGTCAAGACCATCGGCAACCTCAGCGTCTCGCGTAAGGTGTTTGTGCCAAGCAACGACCAGTTCGCTCGCTGGCTCAATATCATTACCAACAACGGCGGCACACCCCAGCAGGTGGTCGTTGCGACCGGCAACAACCTCGGCTCGGATGCGAACACCATCATCGTCACCAGCTCGAATGGCAACAACACGGCCGAAACATCCGACACCTGGGTCACCACCTTCCAGAACTATGCAGGGACCACCTCAAGCGACCCGCGCCTCGGGCATGTCTTGCAGGGACCGGGCGCGACGGTCCCGGTGTCGAACATTCTCTTTGCCAACGGCGACGACAACCCCTGGTGGGATTATACGTTTACGCTTCAGCCCGGCCAGACCGGCATCATCATGAACTTTGCCGTGGTCCAGCCGAGCAAGGCGGCCGCGGCGGCCAAGTCGGCGCAGCTCGTCGGACTGCCGGCGAATGCGCTCCAATTCATGAGCAGCCAGGAAGAGAACGAGGTACTCAACTTTAACGCCGCGCCGCCGACTCCAACACCGACGAGCACTTCCACAAGCACCCCGACCAATACACCCACCAATACACCGACAGATACGCCCACGAACACACCCACCAATACACCGACGAGCACGTCCACGAACACGCCCACCAATACGCCAACAAGCACGCCGACGGCGACCGCGACCGCGACCAGTACCCCCGGCGTGAACGCTGACCTGTCCCTCGTCAAGACAGATCAAATCGTCACGGCGAACACGCGCTTGATCTATTGGCTCAACGTGACCAACAATGGGCCATCGACCGCGCAGAACATCGTCATCACCGATCCGCTGCCCCCGCAGGTCAGTTATCTCTCGGTCTCGCCGCAGAGCGGCAGTAACTGGAACTGCACGTACAATGCCAAAACTCGCACGGTGACCTGCACCATTTCCTCGCTGGCGGCCAAACAGTCCAGCAAGGTCGGGTTGTTGGTTAATGTTCTGAGCACGAGCCAGCCCTTTACCAACTGTGCGACCGTGAGCGCTAGCACCTATGATCCTAACCTGAACAATAATCAGGGGTGCCTGACGCTGAATCAAAATCTGCAACCGGCGCCAACGGTCCTCGGGCCGGATTCCGGCGCGCCGGAGGTTGCGATTACTTCAGGCAGTGACTGGAGCCAGGTGCTGCAATCGTTGGGCAATATGCTGGTGAACTGGATCGGCTCACAGCATCCGACGGCCAGGAACTGAGACCGGATAAAATAAATGGTCAAGAAGATCGGGGCAAGCGCAATGTGGCGCTTGCCCCGATTGATTTTCCGCCGGCGAGACGGTTCGCTTTTTCCCCGACCGCGCATATAATCTCCCCATGCGTTCTGCGCTGCGTCCCTATCTGAAATGGCCGTATGTGCTCGCCGGAATCGTCCTGCTTATCCTGGCGGCAGCCGCCCTCTACGCCTGGCGGATGCTCGGCGTGAGCATCGACCCCGCCGCGATCCGCGGTCTGCTGGCGCAACTGGGGCTGGCGGGACCCCTTGCACTCATCGCCGCCCTGGCCGCCGTGCTCGTCGTACCTATCCTCCCGGCGAGCGTGCTCCAGATCGGCGCGGGGCTGGCGTTCGGCCCGTGGCTCGGACTCTTGTATGCGACGCTGGCCGACATCCTGGGCGCGAGCATCGGCTTTTGGCTCGGCCGGAACGGGCGCTCCTTTCTCGAACAGCGCCTGTCGCCGGCAAATCACAACCGGCTGGCGGCGCTCACGCGACGCATGAGCTGGACGACGGTCGTCCTCCTCCGCCTCATCCCCGGTCCCGCCTATCCACTGGTGTCGCTGGCGGCGGGGCATTCCCACCTCCCTTACTGGCGCTATCTGACCGCCTCGCTGACGGGCGTCCTCCCCGCCCTGGCGCTCCTCGTGCTCGCCGGCGACCTGGTCTCCAGCTCCCCCCTCCTGGCGTTTGCCATCGTCATTCTCGTCGTCGCGAGCCTCGCCATCGCCGGGCGAGTGCTCGGCGTCGGGTCAGAACAAACGAACGAGGAATAAACAGCCCCTGGAACTTTCCGGGAGGCTTGAGCGTCTATCCAGAGACCCCGTCTGGCGGAATTTATCCCCTTGCCAAGAACGGGCAAAAGGTGTTATGCTATTCCTGTCGTTGTTGCTTGTACTGGAATGGGGTGTATATGTTGGGTTGTTGGAGGGAGGATTACATGTCAAGTCAGCAAGGGAATGTCGCCGGTCCGGAGCATCCGTTCCGGTTGTTTCTTTTTGCCGATCAGCCGCTCGGTCAACTGCTTGCCGGCCACGCCCGCTGGCCCGACCTCGGGCCCGGGGATTCGTGGGACCTGTGGGATGAGGCCTACCGGCTGCAAAGCCAGGGCAAAACAGATGCGGCGCGGAATCTCCTGGACCGGGTCCTGAAAATGGACCACCTCGATACCCAGGCGGCGCTGTGGACGTGGGCCGCCCTGCGGGGCGCCGGGGTTATCCCGCACAACGGCAACCATCACCGCGTGCGCGGGGTCGTCCTCGAAGTCCCGATGCACGCGGGGGTGGATACGGTCGCCGTTTACGAAAACGGCGCAGGGTGCTACATCAACTATACCGGCCAGAGCCCCGTCATCTGGGACCGGGCCGAAGCGCCGGTGGCCGAGTACATCGCGCAGATCATCTCGATCGTCCAGCCGCTCACTGGCGACATGCCGCCGGCGTACACGCATCCGGTCCCGCCGCGGACCGAGGTGTCCATCACCGCACTCACCTATGGCGGCTCGTTGCGTTCCAGGACCAGTCTCGTCGATTTCATCGAGGGGACCAGCCCGTTCTCGCCGCTTTATGCGGCGGGGGGGGACCTTGTCTCTGCGGTCGTCGAACGAGTCTGGGCGGACCAGGCCAAGTTAGTGTCAGGGGCAGAGTAAGAAAAAGAAAGTGAAGAGGGCCACGCATCTGCGTGGCCCTCTGTCTTTCTACGCATGAAAAATATCGCCGCGATTTAGCGAGACCGCGCCATAGATTCGGCGACCAGCGAAATCGCTTGAGGCAGATGCGAAATCAGATCGCCCGCGACGGCCCCTGCGCGGCCCCACTGCCGGGCCACAAGCTGTCCGGCGAGCCCGTGAATATAGCCCCCAACTAACGCGGCATAAAAGGCGTCGTCGCGCGCAGTCTCCGAGTCGCTGCGCCCCGCTTTGGCGGACGCGGCGCGGTACTGCGCCAGGAAACCGGCAATCGCGCCGGCCAGCACATCGCCGGTGCCCGCCGTGGCGAGCGCCGGGTCGGCAAAGGGGAGCAGGACCGTCCGCCCATCGGGAGCGGCGACGACCGTAAAGGCGCCCTTGAGCACGACCACCGCATTCCATGCCTGCGCATAGCGCCGCGCCGTCTCCACGCGGTCCCGCTGCACTTCGGCAATGGGCGCCCCGATCAGCCGTCCCATCTCGCCGGGGTGTGGGGTCAGGATCGGCGGCGCGCCCGTGCGTACACGCGTCCACCACTCTGGAATCTCGGCCAGCGCATTGAGCGCGTCCGCATCGACGACGAGTGAAGGGAGGGGATGGGGAGGATCAGCCGACCGGAGGTTGAACAATTTCACAACAAACGCGTCCGTTGGAAATGCCCGGCCCAACCCGCATCCCACCAGCAGCGCCGAATAATCCTGCGCCTGCTCGACCAGCGGGGCCACGGCGGTTGTCGACCAATCACCGTCCGCGTCAGGCAGCGGCAAAAAAGTTGCTTCGTTCAGGGTAGAAGCGACAATGGGATAAATAGTCCGCGGCGTCGCCAGCGTCACGAGGCCAGCCCCGACCCGGCCGGCCGCCATCGCGGCAAGGCGGGGCGCGCCGGTAAAGTTGAGCGAGCCGCACGCCAGCATGACCTTGCCAAACGTCCCCTTGTTCGATTCGCGTGGGCGCGCGGGCAAGAGGGCACAAATTTCCGGACCGGTGGCGACATCCAGCGGGACATCGGCTGCCCATTCTTGCAAAATACCGATGTCGGCGACGACCAGTTCGCCCACCGCGCCGGCGCCAGGGAATCGATATTGCCCTACCTTGGGGAAGGCAAAGGTCACGGTCAGGTCTGCATCGAGCGCGGCCGGATCGAGCGCGCCGGTATCCGGATTCAGGCCGCTCGGCAGATCGACCGCGATGCAGAACGGCATCGCGCCGCGAGCCTGGGGCAGCGCGGGTGCGACGAGATCGGCGGGCCTGGTTCGAATATGCGCCAGCCCGGCCTTGACGGTTTCCAGAACCTGCTTGAGGAGTCCTTCAATCGGCCGCGTGACGCCGGTCCCGAGCAAGGCATCGACAATCAAAGCGGCCTGCCCCACCTCTTGCGCGAGCTGCGCCAGGTTCGCGTCCTGTTCGGCGCGTGTAAACGCAATCCCCCGCTCCTGGCAGAGCCGCCAGTTCTCATCCTCCTCGCGCAGTTCGCGTTTCCACAGATAGAGACGCACCTGCGCGCCCCGATCATGGAGAACGCGGGCGCAGACCAGTCCATCGCCGCCGTTGTTTCCCGGTCCGACGAGCACGAGCACGGAATGGTTCCGCACCGCCCGGCGGTCGCAAATCGCTTGCGCCGTCAGCGTGCCCGCGCGTTCCATCATCGCGGCATAGGAATTCCCGTTGGCGTCCGCGCGTTTCTCCAATTCGCGCATCTTGTCGGCATTTACCAGTTTCATGATCTTGTCGGCGCACTCGCATCGCGCTTGCCGGTGCCAGTTAATTTCCGGTCGTGATGAGAGTCCGCCATCCCCATTTCCGATCGTACGTGCTGCCAGACGGCCCGGATCTCGTGTACCTGGGCGCGGGTCGCCGGCTGTTCGGCATAGTGAACCGCGACATAGGCCTGCGTAATCCGTTCAAGGTCAGCGGCCGATTCCGGGAACCGGGCGGCCAGGCGCGGAAGAAATTCGAGCGGCGTCTCTGCTTGTGCGCGTGGCAGGCCCAGCGCGGCGGCGCGCGCGAGCAGCGCGGCATAGACCCGGCGGATGTTTTCCGCCTCAATCTCACTCCCATCCGGTCGAACCGCCGGTGGGCGTTTTGGCCGGGCGGTCGGCGCAGCGGCGAGCGCCCCGGCCGCCTCCCGGTAAAAAGTCTCTTGCTCAATCTGCATCATACGCCGATTGAGCGCACGCGCAACCAGCAGCGCGGCGGCGAAAACAAACGCGATGCCCCCCGCCAGACGGAGATAGGGAAAAATAAAGGTCCATTGGGCCAGCGCCGGAGGAATGCCCGCCGGGTTCGGCGGTGTCGGCGTGTCGATAGTCAAGCCAAAATGGCGCAGGCCCTGTAGGAGCTGGGCGAGGAGCGGGCCGATCACCTGCACCAGTATACCGGCCAGCCAGGCGAGCGGGGTGAGAATGACGGTCAGGAGCAACAGCAAAACCGGAAGGAGCGGCGAGACGAGTTGCAGAATCAGGTTTTCTCCGGCCACCGTAAAGAGGGGCGTCACAAACAGGCCCACGAGCACGATCACGACCACGGCGCCCAGCAGCAGCGCCGCCCACCGCGCGCCCAGTCCGCGCTCGCGCCCAGACTCGTCGATGCGGGCGAGCGCGATCCCGAGCAGCGAAAGAATAAAAAAAGCGACGAGCGGCCCCGCCAGGTCTACCGGGTGCGCGAGCAGGATCGCACCGGCCAGGGCGATGCAAAAGAACAAGAGCACGCCCAGGCGGAATTGAAAGCCGACAAACCAGAGGGTCAAGGGACGCGAGCCAAACCCGGCGCCGCGCACATACGCATAGAGCAGTGCAACGATGGCCAGATGTTCGGGAGCGAGTTTCCCATCCACTATGAACAGGGCGTGGGCGAGCGCGCCCAACCAGGAAAGGTCGAGCGCCGGCTGGGTCCGGTAAAGGTCGAGGCGCAGCACGATGAGCATGAGGAACACGGCCAGCGCGACATTGAGTATCTGCACTCTGCGCCAGGCAAGACGCAAGCGAGGCAAATACTGTCCGATTTCGAGGGCCGCCCAGTAGATGAACCAGATGCTGATGGGTGAGAGGAGCCGCGGCGTATGGGCCATGGCGCCGACGGTTGCCAGCGCGGCATAGGCCCAGCACGTTTCTCCGGCGGCCAGGAGGGCGCGGCGCAGTTCCCCGCGGAGATTCAAGCCCACAGGGATAACCGTCCTCTTTGTTGTGCTAAAAGCAGTCATTTAGAGATCATCTAATCCGTTACCGGCGCTTGCGCCTGGTATACGACGATTCTCCCCAGGTCCACCTGTTTCCAGTTGGGATCCAGCGACACCAGCGCGAGCCGCCGGCCCGCCTCGGCCAGGTCCGCCATCCCCGCCAACAGGTTCTCGGTGACCAGCGGAGTGACGACGATCAGGGTCGCGCCCCAGGGCAGGTTCATGCTCTCGCGGCGGAGCAGGGTATCGATGGGCGCGGTGACCATATAGGAAACGGCCGCGAGGGCTTCCAGCACATTGCGCAACTGGTTGGGACTGCGCCCAGGCAGGACGCGCAGGCGTTGGTCGGAATCGGGATAGGTTCCATTGGCGACGAGGCCAAAGGTGTATTTATGGTCGGCGGCATAGCTGGAGAGGGAGGCGGCCAGGCGAATGGCGTGCTCGGCCCGCGCGCTGTCAATGCCCTGCCACGACTGGGGATAGGTCTGGACATCCAGAAAGATCACCCAGTTAAACTCGACGGTCGGATCATACACCTTGACCTGCAGGGTGTTGCGATGCGCCGTCGCCCGCCAGTGAATGTGCTTGGGAGGATCGTCCGGCCGGTAATCGCGCAGCCCGCGCACGCGCGTCGCATCGGCGAACGCGGCGGTCCGGCTCTTCGCCTCGCCAAACGGCGCCTGCGGCGGCAAGCCCCAATCGGCAATCGGATCGATGCGCGGATAGACGATGAGCTGATCGATGCGCGGGTGCTCGACCTTGCGCTCGAACAGGCCAAAGAGGTCGCCGGTCCCGATCTCGGCCGGGCCGAGCGCGTAAAAGCCGCGCCGGTTGCAAGGAATGTGATATTCCCAGCGCGCGCCCTCGTGTCCCCAGAGTGAAGCCTGGAAATCCAGCATGCCGACCTGCGGCAAATGGGAGGGGGCCAGCGCCTTTTCTTGCGGAGTAAGCGCCAGCGGCATCCGGTCGCTGACCTTGATCCAGGCCAGCGGCAGCCATTTGCGATTTGCGAGGCGCACCGTCAGCACAACCGATTCCCCCTCCAGCACACGGGTCTCGCTCAACCGGCGCTCGTACGTCACGCGCCAAAACGCCACGCGCTGCCACACCCATCCCGCCGGCACAACGGTCAATAAGAGGCAGGCCAGCAGGAGCAGGGAGGGCTGCTGGAACAGCGCGGCAAACACCAGCATCAGCGCCGCAAAATCAAGCCAGGCTTCGGTAAACATGGGGAATTCCCTTTAGTCAGGATTCAGGGAATAAAAAGAGCGCCGTTTTCATACGCGCTCCACGGGGACTGGAACGGAATCGACGATCTCTTTGACGATCTCGTCGGCGCTGTGGCCGCGCAGGCGCGACCGCGCGCCGATGACCAGCCGGTGGGTCAGGACATGCGGCGCCAGGTATTTCACATCGTCCGGGAGCACATAGCTCCGCCCGCTCAACGCGGCGTACGCCTGGGTGGCATGATAGAGGAACAGGCTGCCGCGGGGGCTTACCCCCAACTCGACGGCGGAATGTCCGCGCGTCGCCTGCGCAATCTGGACAATATAGTCGCGGACGCTCGCCTCCACTTTGATCGCGCGTACGGCGGCCTGCATCTCGCCAAGCGCATCGCTCGATACCACCGCCGTCAGATCGTCGGGCCGTTCGGCATGAGACGAGCGCTCGAGGATCTCGTTCTCCTGATCCAGCGTGGGATAGCCCAGCTTGAGCCGCATGAAAAAACGATCCACCTGCGCTTCCGGCAGTGGGAATGTCCCTTCCAACTCGATCGGGTTCTGGGTGGCGAGAACGAAAAAGGGACGCGGCATCGGGAGCGTCCGTCCATCCACCGTCAACTGGCGTTCCTGCATCGCCTCCAGCAGCGCCGACTGGGTGCGCGGGGTCGCGCGGTTAATTTCGTCGGCGAGAACGACCTGGGCCAGCAGTGGGCCAGGACGAAATTCAAACTCTTGCGTCTTGACGTTATAGACCGAGAGACCGGTAATATCGCTGGGCAGGAGATCCGGAGTGAACTGGATGCGGTGAAAGGTACAGCCGAGCGACCGGGCCAGGGCATAAGCCAGCGTTGTCTTGCCAATGCCAGGGACATCCTCGAAAAGCAGGTGCCCTTCACACAACAACGCAACCAGCGCCAGGTTGATCGCCTCGTCTTTGCCGACGATGACGCGCGCAACGTTTGCCCGTACCGCTTCTGCCGCCGCCCTGATTTCCATAGTGAAAGAAATTCTACCACAAAACCACGCAATCTGAAATACGGATGGAATCTCTCCCGACGAATTTTTGACGCGTATCGAGGCTGGTGCTACACTACAAAACGCTTGCCCTTCCGGCCATGGCATGCCTTTTAAAGACTCGGGATTCCCAAACAGCGCCTGGCGCTTGACGCCAGGCGTCTATCGATTTTGGTCATCTATGGAAAAGGGCAGTCGAATGACCCATTTGCACTGGTCGCGGTTAGCGCTTGTTCTTGCGACGGGCGCCATGTTGCTCGCCTCCGTCGCCTGTGTCGCCGTTCCCCCTAGCGCCGCCGTTTCCCCCGCGCCATCGCCGCTGGTCCCCAGCGTGACGGCGACCGGAGCGCCCCTGCCTCCCACGCCGCAGCCGACCTCCACCGCCACGATGCCTCTCCTGCCGACAACCGCTCCCACTTTAACGCGGGCGGCGACTATTGCGACAACGGCGAATTTACCCACCCCGCCTCATGCGAACGTTGTCATTACACCGGGCCTTCCTGCTTCGGTAACGACGGTCCGGGTCGGGCAGGTGATTCAGATTCGCATCACGACGACCGCTTCGTGGCAGGTCAGCTATGACCCGACCTATCTCGTCTCGCTACAGCCTGAATCGCAAATGCAGAATCCCGGTCCGGCCGGCTGGTTTTTTCGCGCGCTGGCGCCCGGAGAAAGCGATGTGACGCTGACAGGCATTGCGCCTCCCTGTACAGGCGGCGTCCCCTGCCCGCCGCCCAATGTTCCGCAGTTATCCTTTACCATCAAGGTAGTGCCCTGATGACCGGAGCGTTTTCCATCATGTACCTGGTTTCATAGGAGTCCAATCATGTTCAAACAAATCGTGGCGCAGCTTTCTCGCCGGCGAATCCTGCAAGCAGTCGCCCTTGCAGCCTGTCTCCTGCTAGGGTTCATCGTTCTTTTCGGCGATCCGGATATCCGGCCCGGGGTTGGGCCCCACGATTCCGTGGCCGAAAACAAAGAGGAAGAGACCGGCGCGCTCGACTATTTTCGCTACCGGCATATGCAATTGGAAGATGAGAACGGGGTGGTTCGCCCCGGCGCGCTCTGGGAGGCGGTTCAACAGCGCGAGCAAATAGCCGCGCGCCAGCGCGCGGCAGGGGTCGCGGGAGTCGGGCCTGGTTTCTGGACGGGGCTCGGCCCCGGCAACATCGGCGGCCGCGTCCGCGCGATCATACCGATTGACGCCAACACAATCCTCCTCGGCAGTGTCGGCGGGGGAATCTGGAAAACGACCGATGGCGGCGCGTCCTGGGCGCTCATCAACGACACCATGGCGAACCTGGCGATCGGCTCGATGGCGCTCGATCCGACGAGCAGCGGCCAGACTCTGTATGCGGGCACGGGCGAAGGATTCTTCAATGCCGACGCGATTCAGGGAGCCGGCATCTTCAAGAGCACTGACGGGGGCAACACCTGGACACAGCTCGCCTCGACTGCCCCCGCGACCACCACCCAATTCCAGTATGTCAATCGGCTCGCGATCTCGCCGGACGGCAGTACGCTCCTCGCGGCGACCAATGCCGGAATCATGAGCAGCCCGGATGGTGGGACAAGCTGGACGCAGACGTTCGCCACCGGCGGCATGCTGGATGTCGTATTCGATCCGAATAACAGTTTGAATGCGATTGCCAGCACCGGCATGACCATGCAATGCAGTAGTTGCACAGTCCCCGCCTATTATTCGACGGATGGCGGGGCGACCTGGACCCCGGCCACGGGGTTACCGACCGTCTTCTCCTTCCCGGCCGGGCGCGTCGAAGTGACCTATGCGGCCGCCGCGTCGGGCGTGGTCTATGCCTCGGTGGATAACAGCACGAGCAACAGCGGCCAGATTTACCGGAGCGTCAACGGCGGGCATTCGTATACACAGGTGAACAGCGGCAATGCTTATCTGGGCGGTCAGGGCTGGTACGACAATGTGATCTGGGCCGACCCGACCGATGCCACCGGCAGTAAACTGGTCGTCGGCGGCATCGACCTCTGGCGCGGGACGTACAGCAGTGGGAGCGTGACGCTGACGCATATCAGCAACTGGCAGCTCGCGCCCTCCTCGCCGCACGCCGATAACCATGCGATTGTCTCGGCGCCGGGCTTTAGCGGGAGCAACCCGCGTGTCTATATCGGCAACGACGGCGGCATCTATACCACCGCCAACATCTATACCGCGGGCACCCCGTCACTCACTTCCGGCTGGTCTTCGCTCAACCATACCCTCTTCATCACCCAGTTCTATGGCGCATCGGGGAATGACAGCAGCAACGTCGTGTATGGCGGGACACAGGACAATGGCACGCTCAAGTATACGCCGCCAAACGGGCAAAACACCTGGACGGCGGCTTTTGGCGGCGACGGCGGGTTCTCGGCCGCCGATCCCACCGACTCGAACTATTTCTATGGCGAGTACGTCTATTTGCAGATTCACCGCAGTTCGGACGGCGGCGCGAGCGCAGGGTATATCTATGGCGGCGGCGGACTGGGCTGTAACGGCATTACCGATGCAGGTTCTAACGCCCTCTTTATCGCGCCCTTTATGCTCGACCCCAACAATTCGAATACCATGCTCGCCGGCGGCTTGAGTTTGTGGCAGAGCACGAATGTCAAGGCAACCACCCCCTGCTGGAACGCGATCAAATCGCCGGTTACGGGAAACCCCAAGATTAGCGCAATCGCCGTCGCCACGGGCAATTCCAGCATCATCTGGGTTGGCTATAAAACCGGCCGCGTCGAAATGACCACGAACGGCGGCACGACCTGGAACCAAATCGGCGCCGGCACGCTGCCCGCGCGCATGGTCGAGCGGATTGTGATCGACCCGACCAATTCGAATGTCGTCTATGTCACGTTCGGCGGATTTAGCACGAGCAATATCTGGAAGACGACAACCGGCGGAACGGCCTGGACTAATATCATGGGATCGCTACCCGCCGCGCCCGTCTATAGCCTGGCCATCAATCCAAGCAACTCGTCCTGGGTGTATGCCGGGACAGAGGTGGGGTTATTTGCCAGCGAGGATGGGGGCACGACCTGGAATATTCCCAACAGCGCACTGCACGGGGATGGGCCGGCGAATGTGGCGGTGTTTGATCTCCAGTGGATGGGCTCCCGGTTGATCGCCGCGACCCACGGGCGCGGGGTGTTTGACGCCGACACCACCCAGGCCGGCACGAACACGCCCACCCCCACACCGACCATTACCGATACGCCGACCATCACGCCAACGCCGAGCAACACCAGCACGCCGACCATCACACCGACGCCGACGAACACCGCCACGCCACTCCCCACGCTGACGGTAACCAGCACACCGCCGCCCAACGCCGTCGTCGAGAGCGATTCGCCGCTTATTCAGTACGACGGCTGGAAGGGCGTGCAGAATGCGAATGCCAACGGCGGCAGCTATCGCACCAGCAATACGACCGCCAACAAGGTCGTCTTCAAGTTCACCGGCGCCTCAATCCGCTGGGTCACCATGACCGGCCCGGATCAGGGCAAGGCGACCGTGACCATCGGCGCCACGACCTACACCGTCGATCTGTACAGCGCCACGCAACAATGGAACGTGAACAAGACCTACAGCGGCCTCACTTCCGGCGCTCACACCATCACCATCAAAGTGAGTGGAACAAAGAATGCGGCTTCGACGGGCACGAATGTGGCGGTGGATGCCTTTGTCGTCAACAATGGAACCCCGCTTCAGGAGAACTCACCGCTCATCCGCTACGATAACTGGTATGGCGTCACCACCGTGAGCGCCAGCGGCGGCAGCTATCGCTACAACCGGACGCTCAAATCCTTTGCGCAAATCACTTTTACAGGCAGCAGCATCAACTGGATCACGAACAAGGGGCCGAGCTATGGCAAGGCGATCGTGACCATCGATGGAATCAGCAAGGGAACCTTTGACCTGTATCGCGCGGCAGCGCAGTGGCAGGTGGCCATCCCGTTCACAAATCTGGGAGCGGGTACGCATGTGCTTCAGGTCAAGCCCCAAGGGACCAAGAATGCGGCGGCGACGAGCGCCAATGTCGTGGTGGATGCGTTCAGCGGTCCGATCATCCCGTCCAGCATTGTTCCCGCCGGGACGGATACGCCGGATATGCAGGACATGCCGGATGACCCGGACAACTCGGACCTGACGAGCGCGGCCCAATCCTCCGATTGGCCGTACTGGTTACTGCCGTTCGGCGCATTAGCGGCGTGGCTCGTCTTGCGCAAGGTCTAGCAACTCGGCCATCAGGACCTTCGAGGTCTCACGAGGCCTCGAAGGTCCCCCCTTGTAATTTTGCGCACAAAGAGGAAAGTGTTATAATCGCGTAGCGCTTTTCCCTTTGTGCCTTGATGCTCCGTATCGTGTCGATTGACGCTGATTCGCTCCGGTAATGGTGCCGGTGCGCTCCTCTACTAGCAGCCCGTCCAATTTTGTCCGTCTCATTTCCCCTATGAGGAGGCTGCCTTGGGTTCCCAATCAAACCGCCGCGGTTTTGCCCCGGCTAGTGCCCTTTTCCTTGCGCTCGTTTTCATCACGCTTGCCATCGGCCTGAGCTGGTTGACCCAGCCCGCGCTGGCAGGCTCTCAACCCCTCGCGGCCAAGACGACAAAGACCGCCAAGCCGCGCAATCCCTCCGGCACCAACGTCGTCCTCAGTGAGGTGTATGGTGGTGGCGGAGCAACCAGCGGCAGCCCCACATACAAAAACGACTACGTCGAGCTTTTCAATCCAACCGGAGCCAATATCGATATTAGCGGCTGGTCGGTACAGTATGGCTCTGCGACCGGTAATTTCGGCTCCGGTTCCTCGCTGATATATGCCTTCCCTGCCAACACCATTGTACAGGCGAACCAATATCTGTTCGTGCAGCTCGGGTCGGTCGGCACTGTAGGCGGGACCTTCCCTGTGACACCCGATCTCACGACCACGAATCTGAACCTGTCCGCTGCCAGCGGCAAGGTAGCGCTTGCGAACATTGGCACTACGTTGGGGTGCGGCGCTACGGCGACCCCCTGCTCGTTGCCCGACAGCCGCATCATCGACCTGGTTTCGTATGGCGCCTCCAATAATGGTGAAGGTAGCACAACGGTCAATAACGGCACGGTTTTAACGAATACCCAGGGCGGGGTGCGCAAAGGCGCAGGCTGTACCGATACCGACAACAACAATGCCGATTTCAATGTCATCACCAATCCGGTGCCACGCAACTCGGCTTCCCCCGCAAATTCATGCACGGCGACGAATACGCCGACCAACACCAATACCGCGACGCAGACGGACACGCCGACTGATACGCCCACTAGTACTCCTACGAACACGGACACGCCGACTATTACGCCGACGCCGACGAACGTCAGCGACAATAACATTCACTGGAACGAGCTCTATCACGCGGCCATCGGGGTTAATCCATCTACAGAACTGGTTCCTAACCAGACCTTCCATTTTCTGGAAGCGCCGGGCGGAGTCATCGATAGCTCCACCAGTGTCACGCTCTATGCCCTGACCATGCAGAATGACGTCACCGCCGTGGAACTGCGTATCTGGGATGGGAGTGAAACGGTCATCCCGATGACGCTCATCCAGCGGATGGATAATGTCACGTTCCGCAGCGTGACCAACAGCTATGACCTCTGGCAGGCGACGGTTTCGCCGCGCGCACCCGGCACGACGGTCTATTATCGGGTTCGCCTCCACGACGGGACGGCATTTGCTGAGCTCAAATCCGCCAACGGAAATGGCGAGACGGTCAATCCGCTCGGCCAGGCGGTCAGCGGCTCGGACATGGACAACGACGATTATTCGTATACCGTCTCCGGTGCGCCGACCAATACACCCACGGATACGAGCACGCCCACCACCACGGATACGCCGACAAACACAAACACGCCGACCGACACGCCAACCAATACGCCCACTAATACCGTGACCAACACCCCGACGGTCACGCCGACCCCGCTGCACATTCACGACATTCAGGGCGCGAGCCATATCTCACCATACAGTGGCTCACCTGTAGCCAACGTCGTAGGCATTGTCACCGCGAAAAAGTCGAACGGGTTCTATATGCAAGACCCGAATCCGGACTCGAACGATTCCACCTCGGAAGGTATATTTGTCTTTACCTCTTCCGCGCCCAGCGTTTCGGTGGGAGACCGGGTCTCGGTCAATGGTACGATCAGCGAATTCCGCCCCGGCGGCGCGACCGGCACGGGCAATCTGACGACGACCGAAATCGGCAGCCCGACCGTCCTGTTGCAGTCGAGCGGCAATACCCTGCCCACCCCTGTGGTTGTCGGTACCGGTGGGCGTGTCCCGCCGAATCAGGTGTTCGAAGACGATGCCGGCTGCGGAAACGTCGAGACCTGCAACACCTTTGACCCGGCGCAGGATGGCGTCGACTTTTGGGAAAGCATGGAAGGGATGTTGGTGCAGTTCAACAATCCCGTGGCGGTCGGGCCGAGCGCGCTGTTTACCGGCAACTCTGTCGAAATTCCCATCGTCGGCGATAACGGGGCGAACACCGTGCTGCGGACACCGCGCGGCGGTGTTATCGCCCAATCCGGCAGCTTTAACCCGGAGCGCGTGATCCTAAACAATGGCATTAGCTCCGGCTTTTTGACCAACAGTGTCAACACCGGCGATTATGTGAATGGCCCGGTCGTCGGCGTCATCGACTATAACTTTGGCAATTTCTGGCTGCAGACCACCTCTGCGGTGACCTTTACTTCCGGGGGCCTGGCCCTCGAGACGACGACCGCCGCAACGGGCAGCCAGCTCTCCGTGGGAACGTTCAACGTCGAGAACCTCGCGCCCAGCGACCCGCAGAGCAAATTTAATAACCTGGCGAGCCTGCTGATCAACAACCTGAAATCGCCGGATATTGTCAGCATCGAAGAGATCCAGGACAATAACGGCGTGACCGACGACGGCACGGTCGATGCCAGCACGACCTGGTCCATGCTCATCTCGGCCATTCAGAATGCCGGCGGGCCAACCTACCAGTATCGCCAGATCGATCCGGTGAACGACGCCGACGGCGGCGCGACCGGCGGCAACATCCGCCAGGGCTTTATCTTCCGCACCGATCGCGGGCTAAGTTTTATCGACCGCAGCTGCGGCGGCTGTAATCTTTCCACGAGCGCCGTTTCGGTCGTCAACAATGCCGGTTCCCCACAGCTCTCGTTCAGCCCCGGCCGCATTGACCCGACCAATTCGACCGCATGGAGCGCGAGCCGCAAGCCCATCGCCGGCGAATTCATGTATAACGGGCATCACCTGTTCGTGATCGCCAATCACTTTAAATCCAAGGGCGGGGATGACCCGCTCATGGGCAAGGACCAGCCGCCCATCGAGGTGACCGCGACGCAGCGCCTCGTGCAGGCTCAGGTCGTTCATGACTTTGTCGCCCAGGTTCTCGCCGTCGATCCAACCGCCGACGTGGTCGTAGACGGCGACCTGAACGACTTTCAATTCTCCGACTCGGTCAAGACGCTGACCGGTGAGAGCGTTAGCAACGTTATCCTGAAAGACCTCATCAACACCCTGCCCGTGAACGAGCGGTATAGCTATGACTATGAAGGCAACTCGGAGACGCTCGACCACATTCTCATCTCCAACGACCTGTTCAATAACTGGTACGTTTCGGAGGATGTCGTACACGTCAATTCTGAATTCTGGAGCCGGGCGAGCGATCACGAGCCGCAGGTCACGCTCCTGAATCTCCCTGCGCCGGTCTATACGGACACGCCGACGAGTACGGCGACCAGCACGCCGACCGATACGCCTACCGGTACGCTTTTGCCTACCGACACGGCGACGAGCACCCCGACTGCAACGGAGACGGGTACGCCCACGGATACGGCGACAGTTACCAATACGCCGACCCCGAGCAATACGCCGACGAACACGAGCACGCCGACCAATACGCCGGTTTCAACCGGGCTCATCGTCATCAGCCAGGTGTATGGCGGCGGTGGTGCGGGCTCCGGCACGCCGACCTACAAGAATGATTACGCAGAGCTGCTCAATCGCGGCACGACGACGCTGGACATTAGCGGCTGGTCGCTCCAGTATGGCGCGGCCGCGGGCAACTTTGCAAGCAGCAGTTCAAACCTCTATACGCTGCCCGCCGGCACGATCCTCCAGCCCGGGCAGTATTATCTGGTGCAGTTCGGGGCGGCCGGCACTGCAGGCGGAACCTTCCCTGTGACACCCGATCTCACGACCACGAATCTGAACATGTCCGCTGCCAGCGGCAAGCTGGCGCTGGTGAACAACTCCACGGCGCTGGGGTGCGGTGCTACAGCTACACTGTGTTCACTGCCGGACAGCCGCATCATCGACCTGGTTTCTTATGGCGCGGCAAACAACGGCGAGGGCAACACGACGGTAAATAACGGCACTGCGCTGAACAACGCGCAGGGGGGCGTGCGCAAGTCGAACGGCTGCCAGGATACGGACAACAACAACGCCGATTTCAATGCCGTCACGAACCCGACGCCGCGCAACAGCCAGTCGCCGTTTGCAGTCTGCAACCCCACACCGACGAATACCGCGACGGCGACGAGTACGAGTAGCCCGACGGCGACCAGCACGCCAACGGATACACCCACCGATACACCGACCGATACGCCAACTGACACGCCGACGAATACGCCGACCAACACGCCGACCGATACACCGACCGATACTCCGACGAGCACGCCGACTGATACACCCACCGATACGCCGACAAGCACGCCGACCGATACACCGACCGATACTCCGACGAGCACAAGCACGCCAACCAATACGCCGACGAACACGCCAACGGATACGCCGACCAATACGCCAACCGACACGCCGACAGATACACCGACGAACACGCCGACTGACACGCCAACGAACACGCCAACCAATACGCCGACGAATACGCCGACCCATACGCCGACGAGCACAAACACGCCGACGAACACGCCGACAAACACGCCGACAAATACGCCGACCAATACACCGACGAATAGCCCAACGGCGACGCCGACTTTGACGCCTAGCGGTCCCAGCGCAGACGTTGCCATCGTCAAGAAAGCGCTTCTTGGACAGATCAGCGCCAACATGCTCGGCTATCGTCTGACGGTGACCAACAAGAGCCGGATCCCGGTACGCAATGTTTTAGTGGTCGACCAGCTTCCGGCCAACGTCCATTACGTGAGCTTTACCAAACCGGCGCTGTCCAAATGGGCTTGCGTCTACGACACGGGCCAGAACAAAGTCACCTGTGTCTTGCCTTCACTGGCAGCGGCCACATCATCCCAGATCACGCTTCACACCCAGGTCTCTGTAACCAACTATTGGGTCAACTGTGCGACCGTTTCGTCGAGCGCTCCGGACCCGAACCTGAAAAACAACACCTCCTGCTATGCGCTCAATGGAAACTGGAAGCCCGTTACGCCAACCCCAACCGCATTGCCTGTGCAACCCGCGACCATGACGACTCGGACTGATGGCGTTTCCTTTCAGTCCATCTGGCAGTCGTTACAGAGCTGGTTAGGGCTAACGAATTAGCGCCATATCACTGCGCCTAATAAAAACGACAGGGCCGAACGAAGAGTTCAGCCCTGTCGTTTATTTCAATTCACAGGCTCTAGCCAATCGCGCCCCGACCACCGCATTAACGGCCCGGGGAAATCTACAACCAAATCATGTGCCTGAGATACTCGCGCAGGCTAAGATTTTGCATCGGCGCGAGATCGCGCTCCACCCGGCTCCGTTCCGCGCGCTGGGCATCGACCTGCTGTTGCGTTTTGGCGGCCCGAGTCTGCAAGTCCTGACGCTTGTCCTGGTTCTGATTAGGCAGTTCCTGCTGCCGCTTTTCGATATTCTGGCGCTCTTGCTGGAACCGCTCGTGCAAGCCCTCCATCCCCGTGCGGGTATCCTGTGCGGTGCGATTCTCCTGATAATCCATGTACCGCTGTTGCGCCTGGTATTTGAGCGTGATCCAGGAGAGCTGCTTGAGCGAGAGCGCCCGCGGCAGTTGGTTCTGCACGCGTTGCTCCAGTTCACGCCGCCAGGCCAGGATCTGCGTGGCCGTGCGAGCGCTGACGCCGGGCACCTGAACCTGGCCGCGCCCCGGCACATAGAAATAGACGAGCGGATTAGACGCCCCGCCGCCGGTCGAGACGACCTGCACATCGGCGACATGCGCCGCCGTCCGGATCCCGTGATCTTGCAAGCGCCGCCAGATCGGTTCATTCACCCCCGGGATGTTGCCGGATGCGATCGAGTGCTGGCCGAGCAATTCGGCCAGCGCTTGCCGGCGTACGTTCGCGAGCGCCTCGTTTTTCTCGTCCGCCTCGCTCTGTTTGAGCTTGAGCCGCCGCTGTTGCATGTCGGCCGACTCGGCCTTGCGCCGTTCCTGGAGGCGCATCTGCTCTTTAATCTCGTTCGCCACCAACTCATTCTGGCGCGAGGCCAGGTGCTCCGTCTCTTCCCGTTCCTTGGTGTTGATCCGGTCCAGCTCGGACGTCAGCTTGTCCAAATTCCGCTCGGCGCGGTTGAGCTCGCGCTCAATGGCGCCCAGCCGGGAGCTCAACTCGGCCTTTTTGCGCGCTTCGGGCAGCAGCTCATAGTGGGCGACCAGGCCGAGCGCCGCAGTCAACGTTGTGACGCCGGCCAGCGCGCCGATGACGGGGAGAGAGAGCAGCGCGGCGCTGGTGGTAGCCGCCATGCCCAACAGGCCAAGACAGAGCACGCTCAGCGCGAGTAAGGTGTATTCAAAGCTGTACGCGCCGGGCCGCGCCCACGGCGCGGGCTGCGGGACGGGAAGCGGCGCGACCGGCGCACTGGCGGTCTGGGTCCGCACGCTCCGGCGGCGCGGGGGCGCCGGCCGGCTCACCGCGGGCGGTGTGGACGGGCCCGGCGCAGGCGCAGCAGATGGTGCAGGCGCAGCGGATGGTGCAGGCGTCGGAATCCAGGTAGTGGCCGGCGTTAAAGGCCCGGTGGTGGTGGATACATTGGCGGCCGGCGCGGGGGTTGGTTGTGCGGTACCAGCCACAGGCGCGGGCGTCGGAAGCGGTGAATTCGCACTGGTCACAGCGGTTGCCGGGGCATTCCCGGAACCATTGGCCACCGGCGCGGTGACCGGCAGGACCGACGCCGTTTGCGTCGGGATATGATCGACCAGCCAATCGGGCTTGCCGCCGGTATTGACGAGCGGCGGGACCGGCGCGGCGGCCGGACTCGATGGGTCGGCGCTCGCCGCCGCGCCGGGCTTGCCACTGCCTGCACCGGCATTTTTGTTCCGCGCCTCCGGTTTGACCGTGGCCGCCGCGCCGTTTTTGGGCGCAGCCGTCTGTGGAATCGGTTGTACGGTCGCCTGTTTGGTTGTCTGGGTGGCCTGGGGTTGGACCAGTGCGGGAATCTGTTTCAGGTCCGGGTTACGCAGGAAATAGAGAATCCATTGCGCCATCATCTGGACCGTCGGATCGCGGTGCTGGATAAGTCGCCGCAGCATGACCGACTGGTCCGGGTGCAGGTAATCTTCGCGACCAAGGAGCAGGTATTCGTTCCCTGCTGAAAAATGACTGCGCAGGTCCTGATCGACGGCGAACGCGACGAGCGAGAGGTAAATGACCCATTCCGAAAAATGATCGAGGTACAGCCCAAAGTCCTGCGCGCTCCGCTTCGGGTGCTGATAGTTCGGCTGCCCCACTTCGTTGCTCTTCCACCCCTGGAGCGGCGGGACGTACATGCCGTCGTAATCGATCAGCTTGAGTTCACCGTTCACGACGAGGATGTTGCCATGCTGCAAATCGCCGTGCGCGATCGACGCATTCTGCATGTCATCCGACAGCCGGTGGAATTTCAGCGCGAGCTCGACCAGGGCCTGACCGTTGTTCAGGTTGCGCCCGATATAAGTATCCAGGCGCTCCCCGTCGATCCAATCCATTTTCAGAATCGGATACCACTGCCCGCGGATGCGAATTCCCTGCTTGAGATATTTGAACTCGACGATATAAGGGAGCTTTGCTTTTTGCAGGTAATCGCTGATCAGCGCATAGCGCCGCTCGATATCGGGGACATCGCGGAGGAAGCAGCGCACCGCGTGTTTCTGGCCTTTGTAATCGACGCGGTACACGCTGGCGAACGCCCCCGAGATGGGCTTGGGCAGTCCCCACCGGTCCGTCTGGGGAGCGCCCCACCTGAGCTCGGGGTCGCTAAAGCACGACTCGGGGTGCTGAATCGCTTCTTGATAATCGGCGGGATTCGGCCAGGTCATAGGGTTACATTACTTGCAAACGCACGCAGGTCACATCGTCATTGCGGATCTGCCCGGTCTGGCGCAGTGTCGTGATCCATTCGCTCAGCGGCTGGGCCTGGCGCTCTGCCCCCATCTGATCCAGCGTGGACCAGGGGGCGCGTTCCGCTTCCAGCTCGCGCATGGACCAGGCGGCGAGCGCGTCGGTCATCAAATAGAAACGATCTCCACTCGAAAAATTACCGCGCACCGATCGGAGATATTCTTGCACCCGGCCATTGCGCGCGGGGTTGCTCGAAAGGAGCACCGGCCGGTTATTGAACTCGCTCGACTGGCTAAATGGAAATTGCAGGATGGGCGCATCATCCCTGACCTGAAACAAACAACTATCGCCGAGCGCAATCGCCTCAAACGTTGCCTCTTGAAATGTGACGCCCAGCAGCGTCGAGAACGCGCCGGCTTCAAGCCCCGGCTCTTCGTACCATTGAATCGGATGGCCTTCGGCGTTGCGGCGGCGAATGTAATCCTCCTTGAGCCGGGTCCAATCCCGGTAGGCATGCGCCAGCCACGGCGCAGCCGTGTCCATATCCTGCCAGTGGCGCTTGAATAGCTTGACCAACAGGTTTGCCCACTGCCCGCTCAGCATCCCTTCGGTCGCGCCGTCAGCCACGGCAAAGCGGAGGCATTCGCCCGCATGCACCGCGCCGGCGATGGGGAAGAAAGCGTCTTCGTATTCGGCTGCCGCGTTTCCACCCTTTGGCAGCCAGAACGGGGTCAAAAGGATTCTGTTCATCATACGGTCTACACAAGGACAAGTGGCAGCGCCCGCAAGGGACGTGCCACTTGTTCCACTGTCGAGACGGCAGGACAAGCCCCTAGCGCAGGTTGCTCGGGCGGGTCCCAATGTCCAGCGCCTGGATAACGAGCGTGAGGTCGCCGTTAAAGACAAACCCCTTGGACCCAGGCTGGATGCTGAATCCTTGCTCCTTGGCCACATTTTGCATGAACGGCGTCAGTTCGCTGGCCGTGTTAAACAGTAACTGGGCGTACTGATCCGGCAGGCCTTCGGCCGAAATGGGGAACGGCACGGGCTGGCTCATCTTATCCGAAATATGCAGATTGAACAACAGCACATTCCCATCGTCCGAGGAGAGATGGGTGACCAGGCGCATCGCCTCGGTCGGGTCCCCATCGGTCGATTCGCCGTCGGAAATGTGAATCACGACAGGCGGAAAACAGTGCGGGTGATCGGCGATAAATTTGGTCAGGATCGTATTCGCCTGGGTGAACGCGTCGCGCATGGGCGTTCCCTTGTTCGCCACCGGGTCGAACCAGATGGGGAACTTTACTTTTTGCTCGACGAGGCCGCCCGCGCCGTCGTCCACCTTTTTCGTTCGCTCTTCGATGCGCACCGGATTGTCGGCGACCTGGCTAATCGGGGCCATCTCTTTGCCGGCCAGCGCGCCGCCGAATGCGGGGCCGACCTTTTCGCCGTATCCGATCACGCCGACATAGTAGTAATCGCGCACCCCTTCGGCCTTGGCGCATTTAATCACAAGGTTTTGCAGCAGGCGGTTGATCGCATCTGCAACGCCGTCGGCCTTGCGCTTGCCCGGGTCCGCCGGGAAGGGATCGGCCATCGAGCCGGATTGGTCGATCATGAACAAGAAACAGGATGGATTCGCCCGGCTGATTTCGGCAGAATAGGACATGTTACGCCTCCAATTCTATCTTCATTATAGCACACGAACTTGTTGCTCTCTGGCTATCTACGTAAAACCCCCGCTACCGGTTACACCGGCGCTCTGTTTCATCCAATCCGCGTTGGGGACAGGGCCGAGTGCGCCGTACCGGATAGGAGCAGGTAAATCCCATTGACGTGCGCTATCATAACACTGGACCGGCGGCGCAGCCTGACATCTCCCGGACATACTACTGACAGTTTGCCGAGGGCTCGCAGAGCTGCGCCGGCGTTGGAAACATGAAAAAGCGGAGAGGACACTCCCTCCCCGCCTTCCGAACTATGCCCATCCTCAGGCCGTGATGGTAAACGCTTTGGCCTGCGAATATTCGCCAACGTCCGTCGCCACGACAACATCCCATTTCTCGCCGCCCGCCGTCTCGCCTTGCGGCAGATTGAGCTTGAGATTGCAGCGGATGCGCGTGGCCGCGGTCGTTATATCGGTCGCCTGAATCTTGCTTGCGCCGCGCTGTAACCGGACCGCGCACGCGCTATCGAGATTGACTCCGCGAATCGTGAAGGGGTCGATCTGTTGTCCCACCTTGCCATTGTCCGGGCTGACGGTCAGAATTTCGGCCGCCTCACCCGTCGTTTCCTGGGTGACCTTGCTGGCCGCCTTGACCGCGCTCGTGCCGAAATAGAACCCGGAAACGGCCACGACGAGTGTGGCAATCGTCGTGAGCAACTGTTGCGCCAGGCGCGTGCTATCTTCGGGCACATCGCGCCGGAGGGTGACATCATACGAGTCCGCAATGACCGTCCCTGAAATCGTCGTGCTGGACTGGACATCATAGACGCGCGCGCCGAGCGTCGAAACGTCGGCGAGGCTCAAGCCCTTGAGCGCCGTGCTGGTCGGAGTGCCGGCCACGCTGCGGAACAGATAGACGCCGAGGAGCACGAACATGACGATCAGGATGAGCGCGATCAGCGCTCGCACGCTCCCTTCAGGAAGCCCCAGCGCCTGCTGCCGGTCGTTGAGGCCCAGCCGGGAGAATGCGGTCGTCATGATAAAGAGCAGGAGAAGCAGCACGCTGACCGCAACGATCATGTTGAGGACGATGCTGTTCTCCGCGCCCGAGGTGAGACCGTAGGTGCGGGTAACGATATTGTTGATGCCCAGGCCGACGACGACGACGATAATCGTCAATCCTGCCAGGACGATCAACCAGCCCACTGACAGCTGGCTCTCTTTGAGTTTCATAGTTCGCCTCCATGAAAGAATGCTGGCATTCAAACGGGCCGCCGGTCGCAACCGACCTTTACCATTATCCCATCTTTTTGCCCGCGCGTCCAGAGTAAATTGCACAAAAAGTAAAAGGCTGGCATAATTGTTGGCATTGCAGCCGTTCCTAGAAATTCATTGATACCGGAGGTCACACGTCCCCATGGGCAAGAACGATGACTCGAAAACAGAGAAAAAGATCGTCGTCGAATCGAACGGCCCCTATACCGTTCATGGCGATATTCCGCTCGTCCGCAAGGAACCGATCGTTTCAGAATATGGCGAACCGCTGACGTGGAAAAAGGGCGAGACCCTTGAATCCAAAGGGCCCTATCAACTGTGCCGCTGCGGGCATTCAAAAAATAAACCGTTCTGCGATTCCACGCACGAGACGATAGCCTTCGACGGGACGGAGACGGCCGATACAAATGCCACCGCCGAGCGACAGGAGGTCAAAGCCGGCAAGGGGATTGTTATCAAGCGCGATCATTCCCTGTGCATAGAAGCGGGCTTTTGCGGCAACCGCGTGACGAATGTGACCCAGATGGTGGGCAAGAGCCAGGATACCCAGGTGCGCGCCCAGATGATTGCCATGATGGAGCGCTGCCCGTCCGGTTCCTGGAGCTATAGCCTCGATCCGAAGGGGGCCAACATCGAGCCTGACCTGCCGCAGGAGATCGCGGTGGTGACTGAAATCGATGATGACGGCCCGATTATGGGACCGCTGTGGGTCATGGGCGGAATTCGCATCGAGCGGGCGGACGGCAAGCCCTTTGAAACGCGCAACCGCGTCACGCTCTGCCGCTGCGGCTTATCGGAGACCAAGCCGTTGTGTGATGGCTCACACCGCGAGCGAGCGAAAGAGATTGCCGAGTGGAGTAAGGAATAACACAAGCCAAAAGCTCTGAACACAAGAGACCAGCCGAAGAAGGGCTGGTCTCTTGTATGCTGACGCAACGCGAATTCGGTCTAGCGCCACAACCCCTTGAGCCGATTGCTCAACGCGGCGTTGGACCGGAGGTCGGTCGAATCGGAGAACTGGTCGATCGAGCCGGTGAGCGGCAGCGCGGCGACCGCCGGGTCGTCAATCGCCTGTCGCAGCGCCTCGGCAAAGGCATCTCCGTTAATGACCCGGTAGGGGCGCGTATAAAAGGGCGCGACGTGCGCGTCGAGCGGTGGGGTGAGCGCGAGCGCATTGTGCCAGGCGGCGACGAACTCAAAGGCGTGTGACAGGTGTGCCTCGCGTTCCCGCCATGCGGAGGACAACAACGCCTGGCGGAGAAACGGGCTGAGCTCCTTCGCGGCCTCAGTCTCTGCGAACGCCCGGCCAAACCATTTGGGGTAAGGGGGATAGCGCCGCTCCATCAAGAAACACAGGCGCATCAGCGCGTGCACCAGGCGCGCGGCGATGAGCTGCGCGCCGAGCTCGTCCCCCGCGTAACCGGCGCGCCCCACCAGGTGTTCTTCCTGAGCGATCTTGTGCCATTCGGCGGCGAGGAGATAGAGCCAGATATTGCGTGGATAGTACGCCAGCTTGCTGCGAACGCGCGTCAGCTCGCCGAGCGTGTCGGCAAACACGCGCCCGGCGGTCACCGTCAATAGCTTTTGCTCCGATAGAGCAAGCCAGTCGGCGGGCTGGAGCTCCTGGAGCGGGTTGACGCCGAGATACCAATCCAGAAACGAACGCAGCGGCTCGATATGAATCAGGTGATTCACCGGACCGCTTTCGACATCTACGGCGAGCCGGACGCCGACCGAATCCGGCGGGCCATAATGTGTTGAATAGCCCCGAAAGCGCGTGGGAAGGTGAGCGCTAAGGATCGTGGCGATGTCGGCGGCGCACGGCGAATCCTGCTCCGAGAGTAAAAGAAGAAACCGCGGGCCCCAGTGGTGGTCCCTCGATTGTACGTCGTCGTACCCCAGCACCTCCGAGCCCCAGCCAATTAGCGCGGCGGCATAGCTCAGCCCGGGATAATATTGTTCGAGGATGGGCCGCGCGGCTTGACTGTAAAACAGCTCGGCGAGTGTCAGCCCGGGAATAAATTCCGGCGTCATTTCGGGGTGGGTTGTTCCGCGTCGCGTTCGGGGTCTCGAACCGGTTGTTCTGGGATGGGTTCTTCCGTGTTTGCGCGATTGGCCTGGGCTTCAAGGTCCAATCCGGCTTTGAACAGGCGCTCTGCCTCCTGCAGCGCGCCGCGCGCCAGCGCCGCCTGGCCGGCTTTCTCGTAATAGTCAATCGCCCGGGCCGAGTTCTCGGCGGCGCGCCACTGCTCGGCGAGGAGCGCATAGTGGGACACGGGGTTTGCCTCATACTCTTGCTCATACCATTCGGCGACGGCGCGGTGAAGCTGGCGACGTTGGGCAAAGAGGAGCGTGTCGTACACCAACCGCTGCATTTCAGGGTCGGTAAAGGCGAATGCGCCCGGGGTATCGGCGATGAGCAGGTCGAGCTGGACCAGCCGATACAGGTCTGCTTCCAGGTGCGAGAGGTCCTCCTCAACCGGCATGATGCTGCGGAGTAGGGGGACGGGAAAGGTGATCCCCGCAATGCTGGCCACCTTCAAGACCAGCCGTTCGGAGGGCGAGAGTTGGTCGAGCAACTGCGCCCGTGCGCTGGGGGTGAGCCGGGGCGCGCGCGTCGGGCGATAGACCGGCACCGGATCCGGTTTGCCCTTGACCATGATCGGCGCAAGCGGCTCGAATGTCACATCGGGCCGCGCCGCCTCAAAGATGCCCTCGTCGCAGAGGGTCCCTTCCGTCGCCGCGATCATCAACCGCGCGGCGAGGTTTACCTTACTCCCAACGGCGCCATAGGCGCGGCGGGTCGAGCTGCCAAAAGCGCCGGTCCACATCTGCCCATAGGCAATGCCAATCTGGACGCCGGTGATAAAGCTGAATGCGGCGGGGGTCCGGCTCAGGTCGCGCGCCGCGCAGACTGCGCGAACCGCATCGTCCTGATGCGCAATCGGCGCGCCAAAGGCAATATAGAACGAGCTCCCTTTGTCGCCGGTCATCAACTGCATGAGCGCGGCGTCATAGCGCTGCACTACGGTCTGGACCCATCGTACATAGCGGTCCAGTTTATGTCCTGCATCCGGGTCCTCGTCGTAATCGATCCCGCTGAATTTCAAAAAGAGCGCCGCGGCGGGACGCAGCTCGGATAGAAAGAGCTGCTTGCCCCCGCGCACCCGCTCATAGACGGTGGGGAGAAGCCAGGGCCGGCACCATTCTTCGTGCAGATCGCCTCCGGGCATGGGCGGCCAGGGTGACGGAGAGACCTGCGTAGTAAGACCGGAGAGGATGGCAAAGCGCGCGCCGCTTTGCCCGTCGGTCCGCCACCCCGCCAGGCTCAAGCCCCCGCCTCCTTCCTGCACCAACCGCTCGGTTGCGACGATCTCACCGCGTTCGGCAATGTGACTCGCCGCGTCGAGCTCGTCCAGCGTCCGCCCGGCAATTACTTCGAGTTGTTGCACGGCCGGGGACCCCACGCCAAAGCGCGAGATCATCCCGGCGGCGAGGACCACCCGGATGCGGAGCAGGGTTGGGGTGCCGTTGGGTGTGGTCACGCGATAGAACTGGCTCATCGTATCCTGCATGGCGAGCGCGCAGGCGGCGGCTCTCAGGGATGAAGGCGAGAGATTCTCCGCGGGGGGAGCGTCCTTCTCCTCGAACCAGCAGGTAATACCGTCGCCATTAAAGGTGACGACGCTGCCGCCATACCGATCCACCTCGGCGACGAGCGCGCCATAGACCGCGTTGAGCTGGCGGGATAACTCCTCGGCCCCCTGCACACCCATCTCCCGCACCAGCGCATCGGTCAGCGGGGTAAAGCCCGAAATATCGGCGAGGAGCGCTGCGCCGCGCGCCCGTGCGGGCAACTCGACGCCAAAAGCCAGCGCCTGGCGGCGGTCCATGGGGAGATAGACCGAGAGCGGCTCGGTGGCGGCCTTTTTCATCTCTTCCATGTCGACGCGCAGCCGCTCCAACTGGCGTTTCATGCGCTGCTCGCGCAGCACCATCTCGCGGGCCATCTTTGTAAAGACCCGCGCCAGCCGACCGAGCGCATCCTCACGGGTGCTGACCTCAGACAGATGATTCGGATCAAAAGTTCCCAGCTCGACCGCGGCGGCGGCATCTGCGACCTGTCCCACACGCTCCAGGTACTCGAGCTCCAAGTCGCGCAGGCGCTTGGCCGCCAGGGAGGCATTGAGGCGCGCTCTCAAGACCGCCGGGTCGAACGGACGCGGCAAATAGTCGGTCGCCCCCATCTCGATACAGCGGACAATGCTGTCCAGATCGTCGATCGCCGAGATTACAATCACGGGAATGTGCTGGAGCGCGCTGTCCTTTTTGATCTCTTCCAGCACCTGATAGCCATCCATTCCGGGCATGACGATATCGAGCAGGACCACGTCAAAGGGGTGGGCGCGCAGGAATTCCAGCGCCTCGATCCCATTCTCGGCGCTGGCTACCGTATAGCCCTGTTCTTCCAGGTTGGTGGTAAGGACAATGCGGTTAAAGGCATTGTCATCCGCAACCAGGATGGTCCCCCTAACCCCTGCCATTCCCGAGTTCCTCCCTGATCGTGGACAGCGCCGCGGCGACGCGCGCCGTTTCAGCCTCCACGCGTGTAACCAGGTCTGCTGCGCCTTCCATCGTTTCGCCGCGCGCGAGATTCTCCAATTCCTGGCACAGCCGCGCGAGCGTGAGCGCCCCCAGGCTTGCGCTGTTGGATTTGTACGTATGGGCGACCATCCGCAAAGTCTTGGAATCTCCCTTCTCGATCGCAAGGCGCGCCTGGGCCAGGGACGCCGGCGCATCCTTCAAATAGCGGCCAATCAGGCTGGGCAAAAGCTCGGCGCTCCGCTTGCCCAATGTGGCCTTGAGCCGGTCCAGCGCCTTGAAATCAATCGGTCCGGTCTCTGGCGCGTTGTCGCCCGGCGCGGCCGGCGGGGGCGCCGGGTTTGCCGGGACGACCGGCGCGGCGGGCTTGATGTGCGGCGCGCGTGCGCCGTTCAACGCGCGAATGAGCTCTTCCATCGCGATCGGCTTGCTCACATAATCGTTCATCCCGGCGGCCAGACATACTTCGCGGTCCCCCTGCAGGGCGTTGGCGGTCATCGCAATAATGTACGGCTGGCGCTCGGGCGCGAGCTCGCTCCGCATCTGCCGCGTCGCTTCCAACCCATCCAGCTCCGGCATCTGAACATCCATCAACACCACGTCATACGCCTGGCGTCGCGCCGCCTCGATCGTCTCCAGGCCGTTCCACGCGATGTCGGCATGGTACCCCAGGCCTTCCAGAATGAGCAGCGCTAATTTTTGATTGATCGCATTATCTTCGGCAAGGAGGATCCGCATGGGCAGGCGCGACGCCATCGCTGCATCCAGCGCCAGGCCGCCCGGCCTGCTCGTTTGGGAATAGGCGGACTGGAGCGCGAGGACCTCGGCCAGCATGTTGTAGAGGCGCGACGCCTTGAGCGGCTTGTCGAGAAAGGCGGCGAACTCGGCCATGCGCGAATCAGTGGGGCGATGCCCGATGGAAGAAAAGAGGACGAGGGGCAGGCGGCTGGCGTCGGCATAACGGCGAATCTCGGTTGCCAGCGTTAGCCCATCCATCTCGGGCATGCTCAGATCGAGGATGGCCAGGTCATAGCGTTCCCCGCCTCTCAACCACGCCACCGCCTGGGCGGGAAGCGCCGTATCAAATGTGCGCAGGCCCCAACTCGATAACTGCGCGGTGAGGATGCGGCGATTGGTGTCATTATCGTCCACGATGAGCACGCGGCGGCCTTTGAATTGCTCGGGCGCCGGCAGCGCGGGGCGCTGCCGAAAATCGGGCGCCACAATAGCCGGGATGCGGATGTGAAAAGTCGAGCCCCTGCCGGGCTCGCTCTCAGCCCACAGGTTTCCCCCCATCAATTCCGCCAGCCGTTTGCTAATGGCAAGGCCCAGCCCCGAGCCGCCGTACTTGCGGGTCGTCGAGGTGTCAATCTGACTGAACGACTGAAAGAGCCGGCCCATGCGGTCGGGCGGAATGCCGATGCCGGTATCCCGGACGGAAAAATGAAGGGTGGCGCGTGGGGCGCGAGTAGAATCCGGGTGGCCGTCCCCTTCGTACTCGACGCTCACCACGATTTCGCCATGTTCGGTAAACTTGACGGCGTTGCTCAACAGGTTGAGCAGGATCTGGCGGAGACGGGTCACGTCCCCCTTGAGCGCGACCGGCACGCCCGGATCGACAACACAGGCAAGGTCGAGCCGCTTTTCGGCGGCGCGGCGCGCGACGAGGTCGAGCGCGCCTTCGACACACTCGCGCACATCAAAGGGCGCCTCCTCCAGATCCATGCGGCCCGATTCAATCTTGGTCAAGTCAAGAATGTCGTTAATAATGGCGAGCAGCGCGTCGCCGCTCTCGTGAATAATATCTACAAACTCGCGCTGGCGCGAAGCGAGCGGGGTATCGCCCAGCAACCCGCTCATGCCGAGGATGGCATTCAGCGGCGTGCGAATCTCGTGGCTCATGGTCGCCAGGAAGACGCTCTTGGCCTGGTTCGCCGCCTCCGCCTCGCTCCGCGCGCGTCCCAGTTCCTCAAACAGGCGCGCATTCTCAAGCGCCACGCTCATATTGAGCGCAACCATTTTCAAGAGCCGCACATCCTGTTCGCTAAAGGCGTTCTCGCGGTCCATGTCCTGGAACGAGAGCGCGCCGCGCACCTCGTCGCCGATCACAAGCGGAACATAGAGGACCGATTTCGATACGGCGGTCCCCGCCAGCGCGGCCACGCCGAGCTCGGTCATCTGCGTCGCGACATTCGAGTTCCATAAAAGCATTTCGCGCGTGCGAATCAGATGACGCGTGAGAGGGGTAAAGGGGCCCGACTCGAGCGCGAGGCGCTCGCCGTTTTCAGCCAGGTAGCGGTACTGAATCCTTTCGGCGGCATAGTCGTACGTCGCGATAAAGATCGTCTGGACATTGAACAGGGTGCGAATCCGGTCGCCGACGAGCTCGTAAATATTCTCGGCGTTCACCTGCGCGGCCAGCGTCTGCCCCAGTTCGTTTAGAATTTGCAATTCGCGGGCGCGCTGTGCAAGCGCCGCATTGGAAGTCGAGAGCTCGGCGGTCCGTTCGGCGACGCGCTGTTCCAGGCTCTGATAGAGACGGGCATTCTCGACCGCGGTGGCCGCCTGGTTGGCGAGCACCGACAGGAGGTCAAGGTCCACCAACTGCATGCGCCCGAACACCGACCGGTTCTCGCAATAAAGCGTTCCGATCACCTCGCCGCGAGAGAGCAGGGGCGCCGCCAGGATCGAGATGGGGCGCAGCGGTGAGCTGTTCCGGTCATCCTTGTCCTCAGTCACCAGCCCGCGCCGCGATTCGGTCACCGCCTTGACCAGTGTCGTGAGCCGCTGCGCCTCGCCGTCGAGCGCGACGCCGCGCCCTGAACGCGCCGCCTCGCGCCCTGCGGCGTCAAACGTCAGGAGAATAATGCGCTCTGCGCCGGCCAGTTCAAGCGCCTCGTCCAGGAACAGGTCGAGCAAGCGGTCGAGGTCCCGCTGTTCGTTCATCTGCACGCTAATATCCATCATGCGCCGGAGCGGGTCCTGGATGTTGCGCACACGGGCATCGGTCTGCGCCAGCGGATCAATTCCATGACGAGGCGCCTCGGCGGCCCAGGCCAGTTGAATCTCGCGGTTGACGGGGACCTTGTTGAGATAATTCCGGCGCAGGCCCTCGTCGCTCAACGAGGCAATGGTATTGAGCATGCCCGTATGTGCGCGGTCGAGGAGCTGCCACAACTCTTGCTCGGTGGCCTGGGCGCCGGGCGCGTCCCGGCGAACCTGATAACGCTGCCACCAGACATGCTGCAAAGGCACATCGACCGTCGTCTCGTTATTGGCCTCGACAAGGTCGATCGCCCGGGCTGTGGCTTGCTCGGCCGCATCCGGGTCGCCCAGCGCAAGGTATGCGGCGGCCAGCCAGGCGAGGGTGTCGGACAACTCAGCCAAGTGATCCATCTCTTGATAGATCTCGGCGGCCGGTTGGAACCAGGCCACGGCGGCGGCATAGTTATCGCGCACGAGCTCGAGTTGGCCCAACTGGAGGAGGGTATTGGCCTCGACCGCGCGGTCGCCCGCCTGCGGACACAATTCCAGCGCCTCTTGCTGCGCCTGCGCCGCCAGGTCGTATTCTCCCAGGGCCATATAGGCGCCCGCGAGGTTGTTCAGGTAATAAATCAGCGAGCCGACGATCTGGAGCTCGCGCGCACCGACCACCGCTTGCTCGGCATAAGTCTTGGCCTGGTGAAACAGCCCGAGCAGCATGTGCCCCACCGAGAGATTGCTGAGGAGCATCGCCTCGCCGCTGCGATTGCCCGCCGCTCGAAAGAGGGTCAGGGCCTGTTCCCAGTGGACGCGGGCGCGCGTCAGGTCGCGCTCGCTGATCGCGAGCATATTATGAATGTTCGCCTCGCCCGAGGGGTCGTTCAATTCGCTAAAGAGCTCGAGCGCGACCTGCGCATAGGCGCGCCCCTGGTCGATCTTGCCAATGTCAATCGCGACGATTCCGAGGACGCGAAGGGTCTGCGCGATCCCGAGGCGGTTGTCGAGCTCCCGGTGAATGGCAAGCGCCTGCTCGGCAAACTCTTGCGCCGGCAGGTGATTGCCCATATAGCGATGGGCGCTGGCCAGCGTGGTCAGGTTATCCGCTTCGCGCTGCCGGTCCGCCAGCTCGCGGGCCAGGGCAACGGCCTGCGCGGCCATCCGCTCGGCTAATGGATATTCCCCTTTACGCATCGCCGCTTGCGCGTGGCCGGCCAGCGCATCCAACTCTTGCCGCCGGTCGCCCAGTTCCTCGGCCAGCCGGGCCATTTGCGCATAATCTTCAAGCTGACCTCGCAAATTATCCGTCCGATAGTAACAGTCGGCGCGTGCGATGAGCACCTCAAGGGCGAGCCGGGGATTGTCCGCCAGTTCGAGCGCACGCGAATAGAGGTCGATTGCGGCGGCATAATTGGCAGCGGCGCGCGCCTGATCGGCAGCGGCGCGGAGGTCGATAAGGGTGGCCGGAGTGTTAATCATCATGATGCTTACAAATATAGAATTGGGATACGTAGCGATCTACAACAATATTGTTGATTGCTCTCACTTGATTTACCGGGCCCTATGGTACCATCTCATGGCCCGCGCGTCAATGGGTGTGTTCCTCTGATTCTTGTGCTACAATCCCCCCAAATACTCGTCAGGAGTGATTCATGTCCGATTATATCTGCTATGTGAACGGCGAGTTCACGCCTTACAGCCAGGCGTCTCTGCCGTTGAACGATCTGAGCATCCTGCGCGGTTACGGCGTGTTTGACGCGCTGCGGACCTATCACGGCAAGCCCTTTCACCTGGAGGCGCATCTGCAGCGCCTGACAAAATCGGCGGGGCTGATCGGCATCACGCTGCCGTGGAGCGTGGCCGAGATGGAGGCGATTGTCCGCGAGACCCTCCGGCGCAATGCGCTCGACGAGGCGACAGTTCGCATCCAGGTGACCGGCGGACCCTCGAACGACGCGATTACGCCGCTGGAGCAGCCCCGGCTGTTGGTGATGGTCTCTGCGCTCCGGTTCTATTCTGCCGAAATTTACGAAAAGGGAATCAAGGTGATTACGGTCCGGATTGAGCGGCCGCTCCCGACCGCCAAAACGATTGACTATACGCCCGCCATTCTCGCGCTTGCCCAGGCCCGCGCCCGGAACGCAATGGA
>JBAVQS010000062.1:0-15594 GCA_049694275.1 Anaerolineae bacterium
AGGCCAGGCTGGGCGACGATTTCGCCATGCCGATCTTTTACATCACCGAGTTGATGGGGCTGGCCTTTGGGTATGGGCCGAAAGAGCTCTATATCGACAAGCACTTGACGGACGCAACCGGAATCTGCCAAACACTGTAGGTGTCATTGCGAGGCGCGAAGTGGCACATCCCGGATGGCTGTGCCATCTAGGGACAATCCCCATACGGGTTGAGATTGCTTCGTCGCAAGTAACGCTCCTTGCAATGACAGCGCCTGAGCAATTGGAATTGTTTGACGAGGTGGAACGTGAACACGAATCAACAGCTTGCCCTTTTTCCATTAAGCAAGATCATGGCCGGCGAGACTTTTCCGATCGCCGCGACCCCGCCCGAGACGCTCAACGGCCGCACCTCGCTGACGGCGGCGCTCAGCGCGTTCCATGCTCACATGCGCAACCAGGGATTCTCGGAGAACACGATCAAGGCGTTCGGCGGCGATCTCAACATTTTTCGCAAATACGCCGGCGTCGCGCGGCCCATCGCCGAGATCAGCGCGCAAGAGATTACCCAGTTCATGCACTATTTGCGCTTTGAGCGCGCGGCGCCGTGCAATATGAAATCGTACCAGCGGCGGCTGACCTCGCTCAAAGTCTTTTTCAACTATTTATACGAGAACAAGGCGATCAACCAGGACCCGGCCGCCGCCATTCCGCACCAACCGGTCATCACCCCGCTGCCGGAAATCCTGCATGACGACCAGGTCGAGCGCCTGCTCGCCGCTACGAGCAAGCTGAAAGAGGCCAAGAGCGACGCGCGGCCGCATCTCCTGGTGACGCTCATCCTGGCGACAGGCATCAAAAAGAGCGAGTGCATGGCGCTCAAGTTGAATGATCTCGACCTCTCCTACCCGGACCAACCCTACGTTCTGGTTCGCTATGCAGACCCCCGCCGGCGCCACAAAGAGCGCAAGCTGCGCATCCCCGCCGAATTGGGCGAGACGTACAGGCTCTATCTGGAACAGTATCACCCGCGCGAAAAGATATTCGAGTGCACCTCGCGCAACCTCGAATACATTCTGACGGACCTCGCCGAAGCATCCGGGCTGAATGGCAAGGTCTCGTTCGAGGTCTTGCGCTGGACCAGCGCCGTGCGCGACCTCCAGAACGGCATGCGCGAAGAAACGCTGCGCCAAAAATTGGGCCTCTCCACCATCACCTGGCAGGAGGCCGGAGACAAGATCAAGCGGCTCGCCGCAAAACCGTTGTAGAATAAAGCCTACGCTCGCCAACGGGAGAATTATTCGTTCTCGCTCCGCTCATCCCAGGTGTTCTGTGAACTCTAAACTCTTGCGCACACTCGTCGTCGGCAACTTACTGGTCTATCTGGTCGTCGTCGGGCTATTCGTTTACTTTGCGCTCTTTCCCGGCGACAGCACCACCGCCGCGGCGGATCAAGGCGGGGTGGGGAGCAATCCCTTTATCTCGCTCTCCATTCCGACGCCGACCGAGTTCGCCATTCAGCAGACCCAGGCGCCAATCACGCCCATCGCTTTTGACACCCCCATCATCACAACGCCGCTTCCCAATCCGACCGCCGGCGGCCCGACCGTCACGCCCGTGCCCCCGCCGCCCACGGCCCAGCCGGTGACCGACCGGGGGCTGGTTCCACCCTCGGCAATCAATATCGTGCTCCTGGGCACCGATATGCGCGCGCCCGGCGCGAGTAACTGGCGCACGGACACAATCATCCTTGTCAGTATTGACCAGGAACACAAGACGGTGGGGCTGCTCTCGATTCCACGCGATCTGTGGGTGCGCATCCCCGGCATCGGCCCCCAGCGAATCAATACCGCCGACTTTTACGGCGATTATTACCATCTGCCCGGCGGCGGCCCGCAGACCGTCAAGAGCGCCATCGAACAAAACCTCGGCATCCGGGTGCACTATTACGTGCGGGTGGGATTCGACAGCTTTCGCAAGGCGATCGACACACTCGGCGGCGTCGACGTAGATGTCGATTGCGCCGTGCAGGAAAATGGCTTTAGCGATGACTATGGGAGCATCAATCTGAATTTTCAGCCGGGGGTTCAGCACATGGACGGGGTGACGGCGCTCCGGTACGCGCGGTCCCGTTACACGACGAACGACTATGACCGGAGCCGCCGCCAACGCAAGGTCCTGCTCGCCATGTGGGACAAGGCGCTGAGCCTCAACCTCTTGCCCAAGTGGCCCGAGCTCTACAGCCAGTTTCACGATTCGGTCCAAACCGACCTCGGGCCAACAGAGCTGGCGTCGCTCGCCTGGACCGGCTCGCAATTGCGCATGGACCGGATCAAATCGCGGGCCATCGACAACCGGGTCACATCCCCGTGGACGGGGCCCAACGGGGAGATGGTGATTTTGCCACAGCCTGAGCGCATTCATTCGCTGCTCGTCGAATTCTTTTCCCAGCCGACGAATGAGGCCGATCCGTTTGAAACCGAGAATGCGCGGGTCCAGGTGGTGAGCGGCAACGCCAGCATGGCAAATGTGGCAAGTGTGACGCTCAAACGGCAGGGGTTCCAGATGGCAGACCCGCAGGCCGCCCCGTCGGTCGCCCCGGCCAGTTCGATCATTGTTTATAACAGCAAGCCCACGACGGTGCAGCGGCTCGTGTCGGCGCTCCGGCTCAACCCGAACAGCGTCCGCACCGCTTCCACGCCGTCCGACGTCGATATCCAGGTCATCCTCGGTCAAGACTATAACTCGTGCCAGCGTTAAACCGCTCCGGTATGTTATAATAACAGTCAACCATGTCCAGCCCATCACGGCGCATCCCCCGCCAAGCATTTCAAGCCATCCTCGCCGAGCATCCCGACCCTCTCGGCGTTCTGGCGACGACGGCCCCTGTCGTCGCGCACGCGCAATACGTTTCAATCGACCTGCGGCGCATCGATACCGTCGCGCACGTCCTCTCCCTCCACAATGTCCCGATTCCTGCCTGGAACTATGACTATCACTATTACGACGGCGGCGAACGGTCGGTCCTGTATATCTTTTTGCTCGACGCGCTCAACTTTTCCTTCTGGGGGGAACCGCGTTGGAAGATAAGCTATCGCGGCAAAACGCTCGACGGGTACTGGGCGCTGGCGGCGGCGTTGAAACGGGCCGCTCTCAGCCACCCCAAACTCCTCGACGCCGATTTCCTGGCCGACCTCTCGCCCAAAGAACTGGCGCGGATTTTACGCGGCGAGGGCGAGATTCCGATGCTGATGGAGCGGTGGCGCAACGCGCAAGAACTGGGCCGGGTCCTGCGCGAGCATTTTGGGGGACGCGCCTCGAACGTCGTCAAGGCGGCTGATTTTGATGCGCCCCGGCTGGCACGGCTGGTCGCGGAGAATTTCAGTTGCTTTCACGACACGAGCATTTATGATTCGCGCGAGGTCCGCTTTTTCAAACGCGCCCAGATCCTCGCCGCCGACCTCTGGGGTTCGTTTGGCGGCGTCAAGTGGGGTAAGCTCTCGAACCTGAACGGCCTGACCTGCTTTGCCGATTACAAGCTCCCGCAAATCCTCCGCGATTGGGGCGTCATGCACTATGACGCCAGGTTGGCGATGAGCGTCGACAACCGCGCGCCGCTGCCCAAGGACAGCCCCGAAGAAAACGAGATTCGCGCCGCTATGCTCTGGAGCGTCGAATTCCTGCGGCAGAGGCTGAATCGCTACGGCCGCGAGATCAACAGCGTACAGGTAGACTGGTATCTCTGGGAGAACAGCCAGCACCTCGGCCCGGACGCCAGGCCGTATCACCGCGTGCGCACCATCTACTATTAGGACACGGCCCGGTCATGGCTGGCGTTGACGACCAGGATACCGATCACGACGAGCAGGCCGCCGACGATCTGCGCCGGCGTCAACCTTTCGCCGAGCAACGGGACGGCGAGAATCGCGGTAACCACCGGCTGGCCAACCATCGTCGGCGAGACAATCGACGCCGGGAGGTGGCCAAGCGCATAGTAGATGGCGAGATAGCCGCCGACTTGCGTCAAGAGTGCGAGCGCCAGCATGTTCCAATAGGCCGCAGCCGGATATCCCCACAACGGCTGCTTGAGGATGAGGCTGACGGCCAGCAATACCACCGCGCTGGTTATGACCGAAATCCACGAAGCGACCAGCAGAGGCGCCCCAGCCGCTGCTTGAAGAGCACGAGCGCGCCGAGCGCGACCCACAACGGTGAGGTGTTCCCCAAAAAGGTTGAGGTCGTCACCGTCGAGACGAGCACCGCCGTATTCCAGAGCCCGATGTCCCCCGCAAAAAAGAGCCCGCCGAGCGCCGCCATGCCGAAATAAAACAGGGGGGCGCGCGCCTGCATGCGCATCTGGATGCCAAACGGGATGACCAGGACCGCGGCGGCAATCGTCATACGATAAAATCCGGTCACGGTGCCGGGCGCATTCGCCCATTTCACCAAAAGAGCGGGAGAGCCATTTTAGCGCGAGTACCGACAATTGCCGTTGGGTTTCGACCCCGAAGCGCAAGCCACTACTGCGGCACAGAGAAAGTCGGCACGACCGGCGGCGCTGATGCAGGAATAACAAAGTAGGGAAGTTCCCTGGGCAGGTCTCGAATGTTGGCCTTTTGTGCCAGGGTACCAACCACATCGCCGGGAACCTTGCCGCGCGAAGTGTTGTACGCTTGGATGGCATCATTGGCTGACTTGACGCAAGCAAAGCTCATGTTGATCTTTTCGTCAATGATGTTCTGCAAGTTCTTGGTACTATCCGTGGGAATCTGAGGCATCCCCGCCTCCACAAAAGAGGTTGAATAGACTTGAAGTGTCAGGGCAAGGTCGCCGGGCATCGCCTGCTTCTGCGCCAGCGCACCCAGGTCGAGCTGGTTGGGCTGCAGCGGCTTGCCGTCAGGCCCGAGATAGTTCTGGTACTTGCCGCTGTAATCACTTTGCGCTTGAGAAACCTTGGTGCCGAATTGTTCCAGAGGTTTCCGATACGCACTGTTGGCGGCGACGAATGCTTGCAGGACTTGAAGGTTGATACCCATCTGCAAGTTCATGTCGGTGTAGGCCAGCGAAATACAGCTCGTCGCGTTGGCCACGCCCGCCTGCGCGGCTTCATAATCGGTGATCAGAAAGTTATACTGGTCAGTGCCAGCGCTGACCAGACCACATCCGACCAGCAGCAAAGCCAGGGGTAGCAGCATGAGCACTTGCACGCCAATCGTCGCCGTTCGATGCCGCTTGAAGAACTCCATGTTTTTCTCCTTTCATCGGTTCATAAATTCACGGTTGAGTTTGGCCCGGTTTAACCACCTGGCGCAGGGTCTCATCCAGATTTCGCGCCAGAGATTCGATGCACCCGCTGTAATCGCCCGCATTCGCATACCTCGCCGCTTCCTCGATCACGGGGTGGTACGTCAAAACGGTATTCTGATAGAGCCACACGGAATTCTCGATGGTGATCCGGTTTTCCTCTGGCTTGACGTCCGGTCTTATCAAGACAACCACTCCCCGCTGGTCTTTCGGGTCCCCGATGCGCGCCCAGTTACCCCACTTCATCGTCCATATCTTTTCGTCGTTCATCGGCCCCTGGTTTTTCACACCCGTTTGACAGACGATCGCTACTTCCGCGATGTGGTCGGTCCGCAATTTCTCCAGCGTCTGATCGACGAGGACCACCGAGTCTTGCTTCAAGTTGCAGACAGCCTGGGAATCGACGACCCAGTACTGCCCTATCCAGGGAAACGCCGGCTGCCCGGAATCCGGGACGACCGACGTGTCGTACGAACCGGCTAATTTGCTCGGCGTTGAAGCGCCGGCGCCGCAGCCGATTAGAAATACAAGGGCCAGGAAGAGCAGGTTGGTCCGTGACACGCTCATGCAGTCGTCGCCGTTCCTTTTCTAATCAAGCGACTGATGTCAAAGCCTTTGCGCGTGCAACCCGCTCGCCCGCCCCCGGCGCAAGCGCAAGCGCAGGCGCAAGCAGCGCAGGCGCAACTAGATCCTCGGCCAGCAAAACCACCTCCTCCACCCCCGGATCGACTGCTGCTGCCGCCACCTGAGCCTCCACCGGCGAAACCTCCGAGAAAAGCTCCACCGAGCCCGCTGCCGTATCCGCCATCACTTCCAAAGGCCCTGAAAATACGCGAACCGACGATCAAGAGAACGGCAATCAGGACGAATAGGCAGAGGATCCAACTACTAAAGTCCGGCGCGCCGGTTGAGCTTGAACCGGGTGGGCTGGGGGGCGCGCCAGCGGCCGTCAGGTTTGGAAAGGCTGACTTGGCGTAGGTGATCGTTACGGTGAACTTGTCATTCGGCGCGAGGTTGGTGTCGCTCCAAACGGCTTGCGACTGGCCTATCGTCGGCGCGGGATCGGTCTTGTGAACCAGCGACCGGTCGCCGGGCAAGTCCCAAGTGATCGTGAGAGCATTGATCTTGGCAAAATCGAACCATCCCGGCGTGAACTGAAAGCTTACCTCGTCCGAACCCTGGGCATACGCAATCTCCCTCAGGTTGATCGTAAAGTTGAGGTCCCAGCATTCCCCGGCCAATGGCTGTTTGTTAAAGTTCAGTTGGACCTGAGAGTTCACCCCTTGAAGGGCGTTTGCCGAAGTGACCCAGACTTTCGTTTGGCTGTTCGGTACACTCTTGGGGCCCCAATCGACGAGGTCGAAGTTGCGGTTGGGGACTCCCACCTGTAGGTAAGGTTTGTCGCCTGGAAAGTCTGTTGCCGCACAGTAGTTCGAGAACCGGTATTCCATCGCGAGCGTGCCGTCATCCCGGGGCGTGACGTGGACCGAATACTGGCCGATGACGTCCGGCTGCTGGGCCAGGGCACGCGGCGGCAGAAGCGCCGCAAACGCAAGCAGGAGTATCAGCGCGAAAAGCCACTTGATCGGCCGTTTCGTTTTCATTGGGAATCCTCCTGTGCGGACTTTAATGGGCAGACGTTGCCAAAATTGGCGCGAGCCCGAATCCCTTTACATTGCGGGTTGTTCCAGATCTTGCCCCAGCGAGTTGTGAGAATATTCCCCAGGCCCTGGTCGTTCAGCCAGCTCTGACAGGGAACCACCGTGCCGTTAGGAGCAACCGCCATGTTAGTGAGGCAGGCCCCGCAAAGGGTTGGTTGAAGGTCCAACGATGCAAGTTGCTCATCGGAAAGCCACCCGGGCGAAGTAAATATCAGCTCCATCCCATTGGCGTCGGAGTAATCCTTCGCCGGCTTTAAGACGGAATACAGTTCCTCACTTGTTAGGGTCTCCTTGCTTCCCATGGCTTTTTCCGCCGCACCTGCGACGATGAGCCCGCTGCTACTGACGTAGATAATCCCCAGGCCGTGCAGAAATTCAAGCGTTGCCGGGTAAGCCTGGTAATTGAGCCGACAAAGTGGAGTATTGATCGAAACATTCAGTCCGGCGGAAATTGCATTTTTGATACCCTCGACCGTTCGCTCCCAGGCGCCGGAAACACCCACGAGCGCATCATGATCTTGAGGTTCGTGGCTGTACAGCGTGACTTGGACGCCATCCAGCGAAGCCTCGTAGAGAGACTTGGACAGCCCCGGCGTCATCGTGACTCCCGAAGTGTTTAGGCGGGTGACAAAGCGCTCGGCGTGGCGAACAAGTTCCGCAAGGTCTTTCCTGGTCGTGGGCTCGCCTCCGGTGAACGTCAACTGAGTTACCCGAGCCTCGTTCCAAAGTATGTCAATTGTCCGTTTCCACTCGTCGGTCGAGAGAGGTTTGGTCACCGACATTTGGCGCTGCCCTTTGGCGTAGCAAATCCCGCAATGAAGCGGGCAGCCCCACCGACTGTCGATTTCCATCGGTGCGATAATCAGGTCCATGCGATGCGGGCCTGGCATGTGAGGAGCGTACTGGTCCATTGGCAGCGTCCGCTGAAATTTATTTTCTGCTTTCTCTCCCTTGGCAATCTGGATGAAGGCATTGACCATGTCCACCAGATCATCCTCAAATCGTTGCTCCGCAACTTCGGGGTAGAACCGTTTTATCCTACCCTTGACCGCGCCAAGAATTTGAAGGGTCTCCTCTTCGGAAATTGGCTTGCCATGGCGGGCCTGTTTGGTCAGCTCCTCCATAAAAACGCGTAGCAAGCGCGCTTCATGAGAAGTGAGAGGGATCACATACCAGCCGTTAAGAATTGCCAATGAAGGCTGATTCTTAGCTGACGGTTTCGGCGGGACGAGATGAATTCGGACGGCGTCCGGTCCGTTGGGGTTGAGCGTGACATGCGCCACACCCGCCCGCCAATCGTCCATTCGTCGGGCCGCCAAGGACTGAAGACTCATCGCAATCTCCTTCGCACAATGCAACGTCAATGAGATAGTGTGAATTCTATCACGCAAGCCCACAAACACCAATAGGCAAGCGTAGGGCTTTGCATCACAGATTTGTTCAGATTCTTCCTTGGCTGATGGGCGCGATCGAGCAGGATAACCAAGGGGAGTAGCGCAATCCATCTGCGCCAGGGCGGCGCCGCATCCCATTGTGGGGGTGTCAGTTGGGCGAGCGCCTGTGCCCAGAGCCGGTGCGCCACACCAGCCGTAAATGGTCTTCCGACTGTTCGCAATACCGATGGCGCGAACGGCCCAGGGAGAATATACTCCACTCGTCAGCCGTTCGCATCGGCTGGACATGCGCCCGGATGTTAGCAGCATCGCGGGCGCGTTCGCTTAGAATACCTGTTCATTTCTATTATACTTCAGAATCGCGCATGGGCAATCCCCGCCGCCGATAGGTCCGTGCAAGAGTTCCGCCGCTTTGCGCTTGGCTTGCGCCCTCGCCCACCAACGTGCCACTCCCTCACTCAAAGCAAAAGCGGCTCTTACGAGCCGCCGCTACCCCGCATGGATAATTCTGCAACACTCTCCTCTCGGGAATTGCTCTCTCTAATTGTCAACGATTGTCCGGCGTCTGTAGGAGACGTGCATCAGGACGCGGCCCGGTCGTGGCTGGCGTTGACGACCAGGATACCGATTACGACGAGCAGGCCGCCGACGATCTGCGCCGGCGTTAACCTTTCGCCGAGCAACGGGACCGCGAGAATTGCGGTAACCACCGGCTGGCCGACCATCGTCGGCGAGACGATCGACGCCGGGAGGTGGCCGAGCGCATAGTTGATGGCGAGATAGCCGCCGACCTGCGTCAAGAGTGCGAGCGCCAGCATATTCCAATAAGCCGCGGCCGGATATCCCCACAACGGCTGCTTGAGGATGAGGCTGACGGCCAGCAGTACCACCGCGCTGGTTATGACCGAAATCCACGAAGCAACCAGCGTGCTGAGCCGGCCGCGGGCGCGTTGTGCGGCAAGAAAGAAACCTCCGTAGCAAACCCCTGCGCCGGCGGCCAGCAGGTCGCCAAACCCGAGGAGCGGATGCTGCAGAAAATCACTCCCGACCATTGCCGCCGCGCCGGTGAGAGTGACCAGCAGGCCAATCCAAAAGAGGCGCCCCAGCCGCTGCTTGAAGAGCACGAGCGCGCCGAGCGCGACCCACAACGGCGAGGTATTCCCCAGAAAGGTTGAGGTCGTCGCCGTCGAGACGAGCACCGCCGTATTCCAGAGCCCAATGTCCCCCGCAAAAAAGAGCCCGCCGAGCGCCGCCATGCCGAAATAAAACAGGGGGGCTCGCGCCTGCGTGCGCATCTGCATGCCAAACGGAATGACCAGGACCGCGGCGGCAATCGTCATACGATAAAATCCGGTCACGGTGCCGGGCGCATTCGCCCATTTGACGAACATTGCGGACATGCCCAGCCCCAGAATGCCATAGCCCAACGCCAGGTACGGAAACACGCGCTGCCACTGCCCTGTCGTCGCCGCCTGTTTTTCCAATTCCATCTCCCTTCGCTTTTGACAGTTTGTCTCTAGCTGGCTATTATCTTGATTCGACCTTTTCTGTGCAAATACTTTGATTCGAGGTTTGTCTTGTCCGATTCACTCACATTCGAGATTACCGCGCGCAAACCCGGCTCGCGCGCCCGCGCCGGCGTCATCCATACCGCGCACGGCGATATTCACACGCCGGCGTTCATGCCGGTTGCCACGCAGGCAACGGTCAAGGGTCTGACGCCTCAGGACCTGCTGGCGCTCGACGTGGAGCTTATCATCGCCAACACCTATCACCTCGCTCTGCGTCCCGGCGCCGAACAGATCGCCCAACTGGGCGGGCTGCACGCCTTTATGAACTGGCCCCGCGTGATTTCCACCGACAGCGGCGGGTTCCAGGTCTTTTCGCTCGGCGCAGCCATTCGCGACGGCGTGGGCAAGATCGCCGACATTTTTCCGGACGAGGACGCCGGCTCATACCGGAGCAAAGAGGGCGCGGCGCGCAAGCCGTTGTGCAAAATCGACGACGACGGCGTGACCTTTAACTCGCACCTCGACGGCTCGCTCGTCCGGCTAACCCCCGAGCGCTCGATGGAGATTCAGCACCTGCTCGGCGCAGATTTCATGCTGGCGTTCGACGAGTGCACCTCGCCGCTCGATTCCTATGAATACACGCGCGAGGCGCTGGAACGGACCCATGCCTGGGCCGGCCGCTGTCTCATGCAGCACGCCCAAACGCGCCGGCCCTACCAATCCCTCTTTGGTATCGTGCAGGGGGGCGCATACCGAGACCTGCGCGAGGCGTCGGCGGCCTTTATCGGCAACCTGCCGTTCGACGCCATCGCCATCGGCGGGTCGCTCGGCCGCTCCAAAGAGGATATGCACACGATCCTCGATTGGACGATTCCCCTCTTGCCAGATCACAAGCCGCGCCACCTGCTGGGAATCGGCGAGCTGGAGGATATTGTCGCGTGCGTGGACCGGGGGATTGACCTGTTCGACTGCGCCGCGCCGACGCGGTGGGCGCGGAACGGAGCGCTCCTCGTCGCGGCCGAGGTCGCCCAGGCGGAAGGAATGGCGCAGCAGCGCCTCATTATCGGGAATGCGCGTTTCGCGCTCGACACTGCCCCTATCGACCCCACCTGCGAGTGCCCGACGTGCCGCAGTCATTCCCGTGCCTACCTGCACCACCTCCACCGCGCCCGCGAGCTCTCGTACTATCGCCTGGCGACGATTCACAATCTCCATTTCATGATGCGGTTTATGCAGAAGGTGCGAGAGGGAATTGTGGGAACAGGAAAGTAAACAGGTAGACACGCACCATCTGTTCCCCTGTTTACGTGTTTACGTGTTTCCCTGTCTACTTGTTTCCCTGTGACTCCGGTTCACGAACATGAGCAAGAGGAATGCGAGCCCGGTAAAAAGCGCCGAGCCGAGAAACACCTGACGAATTTCGGTGGTTACGAGGGCCGACAGCGAGGGAGCAAAGAGGATGGCGGCGTTGAGCGGCATATAGATCATACTCATGACCGAGCCGCGCTTGTCCGCCGGCGTTTCGAGCCCGACGGTGGCAAAGGTGAGGCTGTTGATCGCCGGGCTCACCCCGTAGAGCAAAAAGAGCACGATGGTGAACCGGACGAGGTCATCCGCCCAGTACAGAGGAATAAACAGGAGCGACGTCAGGAGCGTGACCCACGGTAGCAGGTAGCGGTGGCCGATCCGATCCGCGGCCAGGCCCCAGAGCGGCGTCGCAAAGAACGTCGCAATCCCCGCAATTCCAAACACCAATCCAACCGTCTGCCCCGCGTCGCCGCCCGCAAGCTCGGCAATGCGGATGGGGACCGTGGGAAAGGAAAAGAAATAGCCAAACTGCGTGATAAACGAAAAGGCAAAGAGGGAGACAACCACCGGCGTGGTAAAGACGGCCCCCAGCGCAGTCCGCAGCATCCGCCCGATCGGATAGGTTGCGCCGGGGGTAAAGGTCTCGTGATAGATAATAAAGAGCGTCAGGGCCAGGAGACCGATGAGGGTGGCGTCGAGTCCAAAGAGGAGATGTACGTCGAAACGCGAGACGATGAATCCGCCCAACAGCGAGCCCAGGACCACGCCGACCGGGGTCGAGCCGGTAACCAGGCCGATGGCAAACCCGACGCGCGCACGCGGCGCGGTATCGGTCAGGGTGGCAAACATCAAGCCGGTATTGCCGAGCGCCAACCCCGTCATCATGCGCCCGAGCAAAAACACCCAGACATTGTTTGAAAACGCCATCAACATGACGGCGACCGCCTCAATGGCGAACGAGCGAATAATGAGCAACTTGCGTCCGTGGCGGTCGGCGAGCACCCCCCAGAACGGCACGAACCAGAAACCGAGCGCGATGCCGGCCGAGGCCAGGATATTCGTCCAGAGCTTGACCCCCGCCTCATCGTAACCGATGTTTCGCAAAAAGAGCGGGGTAAACTGCGAGAGGTTGGAATAGAGCACGATCTCGAGCAGGTTGGCGGATGCAAACAGCGCGGTGAGCAGCTTCCAGGACTGGCGGGGGTGGGTGATTGGGGCCGCGGTCAAGTTTTTTTCTCCCTATCCTGTAAATTTCCGCTGCTTGAAAGCAGAGCGCGCAGGAGCGCCTCGGCGATCACCTGCCAGTCGCCCACCAGCCCATAATCGCACTGCTTGAAAATCTCGGCGTCGGGGTTATTGTTGATCGCGAGAACAAGCCCCGCGCGCTGGATGCCGACCGTGTGATTAAAGCTGCCGCGAATGCCGAGCGCGATATAGAGCGCGGGCGAAATGGAAAGGCCGGTCAGCCCCACCTGCACCTGGCGCGGCAGCCAGCCGGCATCGACCACTCGGCGCGTGGCGGCGACCGAAGCGTTCAATACGCGGGCCAGGTCGTGGACGAGCGAAATATTTTCGGGGCCGCCGATCCCCATCCCCAGCCCAATGACCACATCCGCCGCGTCGAGGTTCACCCCCTCTTCCGTATTTACCTCGCTCCCAACCACGCGCAGGCGACGCGACAGGTTCTCGACCGGCAGATGAATGACCTCGGCAGCGCGTCCCGGTTCCGCCGCCGATTTTTTCAGCATCCCCGGCCGGATCGTTGCCATCACCGGGGTCGTCCGCGTCAGAATCGGCGCGACGATGTTGCCGCCGAACGCCGGTTTGAGCTGGACCAGGCGGCCCTGTTCGTCCATCTGCAATCCGATGCAATCCCCGGTCAGGCCGATGCCCAACCGCGCGGCGACACGCGGCGCCAAGTCACGCCCGTTCGCGGTCGAAGGGAGAAAAACGGCGAATGGCTTGTAGCGGTCCAGAGCACGCGCCAGAACCTCCGCATAGGGCTCAGTCATGTAATTCGCCAGTTCGGGGGATTCCGCGACATAGATCTGGTCCGCGCCGTGCGCCGCCAGCGCGGCCACATGCCGTTCGACATCCGCGCCAATCAGCACGACCGCCGCCTCGCCATCGACCTGCTGCGCCAACTCGATGCTCTTGCCCAACAGCTCGAAGGTCACCGGCCGGAGCTCGCCCTCAATCACCTCGGCCACCGTCCAGAACGACCGGTCCGGCCGGCGGCGCGGCGGCCGCGGGTGAATCGGATGGTGATTGCGCGTCTTCCACTCCCCGAACAACCCCTCATCCACCAGGTCTTTCACCACCTCAGCCACCACGGCATCGACCTGCCCCTCCACCACGCGTACGATATGCTTGCGATGCGGCTCTATCGAATAGATCGACTCGACCCAGGTAGGGGAACCCTGCACGCCAAAGCGGGACACATCGGGCGAGAGCTCGGGCGCCGAAATGACCTCGACCGGAAGGTCCTGCGTGGCGATCAATTCTTTGGGGGACAGCTTGAGCGGTTTGGTCAGACGCTCGGCGGCGCTCATCAGGGCCGGCAGTTCGCCCTCCAGGGTCTGAAACCCATCGTCCAACTCGCGCGTCGCCGTGAAACGATTGCCCGCGTGAAATTCCAGTCGCGTGACTCCGGTCACCTGGGGAAGGTCGAGCAGCTCGGCGAGCATCCCCGGAACCTGAGCCGTTTCGGCGTCGGTGCTATACCGGCCGCACAGGATCAGGTCATAACCGATGCGCTGGCACGCCAGCGCCAGGGTGCGTGCGGTGGCGAGCGTATCGGCGCCGGCAAACTCACGCCCGAGGAGATGAACCGCGCGGTCGATCCCCATCGCCAGCGCTTCGCGCAGGGCCGCCGCCGCCTGGGGGGGACCCATCGTCACGACCACGGTCTCGACGCCAAACTGCTTTTTCAACTCAATCGCTTTGGTGAGCGCGCGCTTGTCGAAAGGATTGATCTCGGATTCGACCCCTTCGCGGATCAGACGCCCCGCCTGCGTGTCGAATTTTAGTTGGTCGATATACGGCACCTGCTTGATGCAAACGACGATTCTCATGTTCCCCCTCACCACTCGCTAGAGCGGCAACCGCTCTCCGATTCCCGCCGCGCGGGCCTGCTCATAAACCCACCCGGCGACCGCGACATCCTCGACGGCAATCCCACCCGATTTGAAAAGGGTGATATCCGCCGGTTGAGTTCGCCCCGGAACCTTGTTCGCCAGGAGCGCGCCGATTTCATGCACGCGGTCCCAATCGAGCAGTCCCTCGGCCACCGGCTGGATGAGGTCCCCCGCTTCCAGCCGGGCTTGCTCCAACGAATCCACAAAGATGGCGGAACTGCGCGTGATAACGGTAGAGTCCACCTCGCGCCGCTGCGGCCAGTTGCTCCCCGCCGCGTTCACATGCGCGCCGGGCGCGAGCCACCGGCCCAACAGCACCGGTTCGGCGGCGGAGGTGATGGTAATGACGATATCGCGATCTTGTGCCGCTTTTTGTGGGTCGTCAACCGGCTCGACCGGCACATTCAGCGTGTTGGACATGCGGTCGGCAAAAGCGCGGCGGCGCTCGGGGTCACGCGAATAACAGCGAACCGAGCGAATCTGGCGCACGCCACAAACGGCCGCAAGCTGGCTGGAGGCTTGCCAGCCGGCGCCGTAAATTCCCACCGTCTGCGCATCCGCCCGCGCCAGGTAGCGGGTAGCCACCCCGCTCGCGGCGCCGGTGCGAATCTGCCCGAGGCGATCCGCCTCCATGATTGCCAGGTATTCGCCGGTGTGCACGTCAAACAGGTGAAAATAGAACTGCGCTTTGCCGTGAAACGCCGTATAGGCTTTGAACCCCATATAGCCCTTGTCCGGCAGCGCCGCGGGCATGACGTGGAGGACGCCGGCCTCGCCGCGCACGCGCTGGCGGGGGCGATTTAGAGCGCGCCCCTCCCCCATCGCGCGCAGCGCCTCTTCCACCAGAACAAGCGCCTGCGACATCGGCAGCAATTTTTCCACTTCGGGCTCGCGTATCAGGATTGGCATATTTACTCCTTGAACGGCAATTCTACCACACGCGCCGGGAGGGCCTCACCCACGCGCAGCACCGTCCCCGGCTCAGAGACCTCGCGGCGCACATAGCCGAGCGCAATCGCGCCAAAGCGCGGTGAATCGACCGCCGAGGTGATGGTCCCCACCGCGGTGTCCGCATTGAGAATGGATTGGCCAAGCGTCGGGAGCGGCGCGCCCTCGAATCGCAGGCCGACGAGATGGCGATTGACATGGCCGCGGTGCACCAGGCGCGCGACTACCTCCTGGCCGACATAGCACCCCTGGTCCACGCGAATCGACATGACATCGGGGATCTCGAGGGCCAGCGTGCCGGAATCGAAATCGACGCCCCAGCGGGGCAGCCCGGCCTCGACGCGCAGCACCT
>JBAVQS010000063.1:0-19352 GCA_049694275.1 Anaerolineae bacterium
GGTAGGCGGCCTGCACTTGTTCGTGAGTAGGTAACGGGGAAGGTGTCATTGCCTCCATCTATACTGGATGTTGGTGTGCATTACCATACCAAACTCGTCAAAGATTGGTAGCGCCTGAGCAGTAACAGTTTTTCTATCTTTAAAGGGGGCACCGGCAAGACGACCTCGACCGTCAACACGGCCTCGGCACTGGTTCGCAAGGGGAAGCGGGTCCTGCTCGTCGACCTCGACCAGCAGGCTTCGGCCACCCGCTACCTCGACCTCGATCCCGAACAGTCCCCGAACCTCTACGAGGTCTTTATGGGCACCCGACAAGCCGCTCTCGCCATCCGCAAAACCCAATTCGGGATCGATGTCCTCACTTCGCACGTCCTCATGGCCGCGATTGAGGAGGCGCTAGAGCCAGGCGACGAGCTGAAATTGTCACATATGCTCACACCCCTCAAGGCATCCTGCTCGAAAACAAGAAGGACTGGCCTGCGATCGCGCGCGAGGCGAGCCAGTCCTTCCCTCTTAAATCTGAGTAATTGGCGTGTTCACAAATCCATGTTTGGCTTGTCGTAATGCTACGAAAATCGCTCCTCAGTCCACGGGTCACCGTGCATGTGATACCCATAGCTCTCCCAAAAGCCCGGCTTGTCGTTCTCGCGGAACTCGATGCCGCGCAACCACTTGGCGCTTTTCCAGAAATAGAGGTGCGGCACAAGAAAGCGGAGCGGATAGCCGTGGTCGGGTTCGAGCGGCTGGTCGTTGTACTTGTACGCCAGCATCGTCGCCTCGTCACTCGTACAATCTTCCAGTGGCAGGTTCGCCGTAAAGCCGTTTTCACAGTGCAGGACAAGGTATTGGGCTTCCGGACGCGGTCTGGTCGTCTCCATCACCCAAGTCCACGGCACCCCTTCCCACTGCGTGTCGAATTTGCTCCAGCGGGTCACACAGTGAATATCAGTCGTTTTCGTAATCGTCGGCAGCTTGAGAAATTCGTCCCAGTTCAGGCGCACCGGGTTCTCAACCAGTCCCCAGACCTTGAAATCCCAGGAGCGCGGATCAAAACGGGGTGTGCTCCCATAGTGCAGGACCGGAAATTTCTCGGTCAGATACTGACCGGGGGGCAAGCGTCCCCCTTTGGGGTCAAACGGGCGCTTGGGGTTGGCCTTGCGTAACTGCTGGACCTTGCTCAGTGGATCCCATGTCGGCATAATCTCCTCCTAAAAATCGGCTCGAATGATTGCACGGTCACAAAATGTGGTTGCAACATTTTTACGTATATCGCGATAACAGGTATTCAATCTTATCCCAACCACGCCATCACACACCTGATCACTATTGTACTGCTAAACCTTACGAATTTCTTACAGAGGCAAGCGTATGGCCACTCCATCTGTTACAGAGTCCCACAGCAAGAACGCTCACTTTCACTTTGATTCGGATGCCGTTGCACATTTCGAAACGGTCGGCTGGAGGGCAAATTACGCGCGCAACTGGCCCTATATGCTCTACTTGGCCATTCGCCTCCTCCAGGCCCAGTTCCGCATGAGCTTGTTACAAGCGCTCCGCGCCGCCTACTACGTCACCCGCGCCTCGGTTGCCTGGGTCCCTATCGACCATGATCTGGACGTGGTCCGTGTCAACCTTGAAGAGTTCTACCGGCTCGCGCACCAAGCAGCGGGGCTCCCCTTGGATCCAATCCAGGCGGCCGCGCTCGAGTTGAAATACTGGATTGTGCACCGCGAACTGAGCGGCAAGCCAGACAAGACCGCGCTGGTCGAGTCGCTCGCCGAGCTCCACGCGGGGATATTTGGCGCCTCGGTGCAGGCGATGCGCCCTTCGGCGGAGAATCGCGCCGCCGCAGCCACGACGGTCGATCTGATCACGAGTCACCAGTCAAAGGATGTTGAGGCAGACTATCGCCTGATTGAGGATTATCTCCGCAAAGCGTACCGGCAAATTAACGAGGCGATTGCCGCCCAACCCAGGTAGCGACAAGCGCACATCCCAGCGGACGAAGCGCCCATAGCGGAGGTCTGCCGGGTTGGAGTTCATGTTGATTGACTCTTTGACGGTCCTCACTCGCTATGCTAGAATATCCTCTACAAGAATAAGCGTGTAGAGGATTGATGGCAAAGCAAGCGGCAACCGGACGGAAGCAAGGGGGCGAGGACCTGTTCGACCACACGCAGAAAGCGGCGCGGGAACGGGACCAGCCGCTCGCCGCGCGCATGCGCCCGCGAACCCTCGAAGAATTTGTCGGCCAGTCGGACATTCTCGGACCGGGCAAACTCTTGCGCCGCGCCATCGAGAGCGACCGGCTCTTTTCCTCGATTATCCTCTGGGGCCCCCCCGGCGTCGGCAAGACCACCCTTTCGACAATTGTTGCAAACCGCACCGCCTCGCACTTTGAAACCCTGAGCGCCGTCCTTGCGGGCGTCGCCGATATTCGGCGTGTCGTGGGAGAAGCGCAGGAGCGCCGCAAGCTCTACAATCAACGCACGATCCTGCTCGTCGACGAAATCCACCGGTTTAACAAAGCCCAACAGGACGCGCTGTTGCCGCACGTCGAGAACGGCACGATCATCCTGATCGGCGCGACGACGGAGAACCCTTATTTCGAGGTGATCGGTCCCCTTCTCTCCCGCTCGCGCGTGTTCCAGTTCCGCCCGCTCAATCGGGAAGAGACCATCGAGTTGCTGCACCGGGCGCTGAGCGATCCGGAGCGCGGCTATGGAACGCGCCGGGTCCGCATGGATCAAACCGCATTAGAGCACCTGGCAGATATTGCGGGGGGCGACGCTCGGACAGCGTTGAACGCCCTCGAGCTCGCCGTCGAGACGACCACGCCTGACGCCGACGGCGAGATTGCAATCGACCTCACGGTTGCGCAGGAATCGATTCAACGCCGGGCGCTCCTCTATGATCGCGCGGGCGAAGAACATTACGATACCATCTCCGCCTTTATCAAGAGCTTGCGCGGCTCGGACCCGGACGCGGCGCTCTACTGGCTTGCCAAGATGCTCTATGTGGGCGAAGACCCCGAGTTTATCGCCCGCCGCATGGTCATCTTTTCCTCCGAGGATGTAGGCAACGCAGACCCACGCGGGTTAATGGTCGCGGTTGCGGCCGCGCAGGCGCTCCAATTTGTCGGGCTCCCCGAAGCGCAGCTCAACCTGGCGCAGGCAGCCATCTACCTCGCCACGGCCCCCAAATCCAACTCGGTCCTGGCCATCAACGAGGCGCTATCCGAGGTCGAGCGCGCTGGCCATGTCGAGGTGCCGGACCCCCTCAAAGAATCGGCGCGGGATGGGGCTGCGCTCGGCCACGGTAAGGGATACCAATACCCGCACAACTTTGCGGGGCACTGGGTCGCCCAGAACTATATGCCCGAGCGAATCAAGGACAAGATTTTCTACCATCCCAGCGACCAGGGGTACGAGCAACAGATTGCTGCCCGAGTCAAGGCATGGCGCGAGGCGTTGGGCAAAAAGGGAACCTAGTAATTTGAGCAAAGTAAATAATACGGTTGAGATTTATGCGGTTGGGCATTCGACGCGACCATTAGATAAGTTTATCGCCCTCCTCCAGGCTCACCAGATCCAGACCCTCGTCGATATTCGCACGGTACCCCGCTCGCGCACAAATCCGCAGTTCAACGGTGACAATCTCGAACGCGAATTGCCACGCGCGGGCATTCGTTATGTTCACCTGAAAGCGCTCGGCGGGCTCCGCCGCCCGAACAAGGATTCGAGCAACCTCGGCTGGGAAAATGCGAGTTTTCGCGGCTACGCCGACTATATGCAAACGGACGCTTTCCGGACTGGACTCGACGAGTTGATCGGCATCGCGCAGGGAGGACGCGCGGCAATCATGTGCGCCGAGGGCAACCCTTTCCGCTGCCATCGCAATCTTGTCGCAGACGCGCTGACCGCGCGCGGGCATACTGTCTTGCACATCTCTAGCCCTCGAACGGCGCGCCCTCACCAGGTGACACCCTTTGCCCACCTTGATGGCGAACGCGTGACGTATCCTGCTGGGCAAGCGTAACAGATTGCCCAGCCTATCTTTTGAACGAGTTCGCTCGAAAAGACGTCTTATGGAGGTGAAATTGAAGGGTCTTGAACGCAAAGCCAATTCATCGGCAACAACCGACCCAATCAGCGAGCTCCATCCGAGCGCGACGAGCATGAAAGGTCAAAGAGAAATGCAAGCGCCATCCACCCCGATACTCGGCATTCACCGGTTTTTGTCACAACAGCTTTTCTATCCGCTCGTCCTGTCCACCCTGTTGGTCGGCGCCACGTGGGTCGCGCGCGTCTATTTCGGCCACACCTGGACCTATGCCTTTTTCGTGTGGAATCTCTTTCTCGCGTGGATTCCCTACGGCTTCAGCCTGCTCGTCGCCGCGCTGGATACGCGCTGGCCGGGACGCTGGTGGCTCCTGCCGATCCCTTTTCTGTTCTGGCTGGTCTTTTTCCCTAACGCGCCCTATATCATCACCGACCTGCTGCACCTCGAAGAACGGGGCGGCGCGCCGATGTGGTACGACATTGGCATGTTCGCGATATACGCCTGGACCGGATGTTTCCTCGCGGTCGTTTCGCTCAATACGATGCAAGGGATTACCAAGCGATATATTGGATCGGCGGGTAGCTGGCTGTTTGTCGCGAGCATTGTCATCCTGAGCGGTCTCGGTATCTATCTCGGGCGGTTTCTCAACTGGAACAGTTGGGACCTACTCACCCAGCCCCAATTAGTGCTGGGCGATCTGGTGCACCAGATCCTCCATCCCATTCGCTATGCGCGTATCTATGGCGTCACTTTGATGTTCGCCTCTTTCCTGCTGGTCTGTTACCTGACCTTTGTCTCCGTGGAACGACGCGCGAAAAGTTTGTACGACCTGAAATGAAAAGCGTTGTTGTGCGTCCTGCCTCATCCCGGCTGTTCGTCTTTTGGATCCTGGCTTTTGTCCTGTCGCTCATCCTATTTGGCGCGGCGGCCGTGGGCGCCGCGCCGGTGATCGGCGATAAAATCGAATCCGTGCGTTATCGCATCCTCGCCATGCTTCCTCCGCCGCCCCATACCGAGTTTGTCCCTACCCCCCTCCCGACGCCGACTGCGCCGGCTGAGACGACCCAGCCAACCGAGACGACAGAGCCGGCGGATAGCCAGACGGCTACCAGTACGCCGACCGTCATTTCAAGCCCGACGCCCACCCGCAATGCGCCCCCTACGCCAGCCGTGGCCTTGAAAGCAATTCAACCGTCGGTGCACTTGACCGGCTATATTCACGATTACCAGCGATGGAATAACTGTGGCCCGACCACGCTCGAGATGGGCCTGTCCTTTTTCGGTCACCGCGAGCCGCAGGTCCAGATTGCCTCCGTGCTCAAGCCGGACCCGGATGACAAGAACGTGCGCCCGGACGAGATGGCGGCGTACGTCCGTACCGATGGCCTCAACGCGCTCGTGCGCGTCAATGGGACAGTGGATCGCATCAAGCTCATCCTGTCGAATGGCTTACCGGTCATCGTCGAAACCGGGTTTGACCCGCCGCAGGCGCACGAGGGCTGGATGGGGCATTACCGCCTGGTGACGGCGTACGACGACAAGAATTTTATTACGCAGGACTCGTACGATGGGCCGAACGTCCCGGTCGCGTTCGATGCGCTGGACGCCGATTGGAAAGCCTTCAATCGTACCTACCTGCTGATTTACACCAATGCACAGTCGCCGCTGGTTCAGGCCATACTCGGCAATGATATGAACGATGTAAAAATGTACACGACAGCGCTGGCCCGGGCGCAAACGGAATCGGCCGCTGATCCGCAGGATGCCTTTGCCGCATTCAACATGGGATCGAGTCTGCTGGGACTGGGGCGCTATAATGAGGCGGCATCGGCTTTTGACCATGCCCGGCTGCTAAAATTGCCCTGGCGCATGTTGTGGTACCAGTTCGGTCCTTATGTAGCCTATTACCGGACCGGGCGCTACGATGAAGTGCTTGGACTGACCAATGCGACACTGGCTGTTGTGGACGACCTGGAAGAATCCCACTATTACAGGGGGCTGGCGCTCCAGGCGCTGGGCCGCACGACCGAGGCGCGCGCCGAGTTTACTACCGCACTGCGCTATAACAAGAACTATGCCGACGCCCAACAAGCACTTGCGAAACTGAACCCATGACCTTCCGTCGGCTCTCTTTCTACACGGCGGTCATCGGCGGAGGCTTTGTCCTGAGCAAGGCCCTCGGTCTGGTCCGTGACATTCTGATTGCGCGCGCCTTTGGCGCCTCGGCCGCGCTCGACGCCTATGGCGCAGCATTTAACTTTCCCGACCTGCTCTTTGCGCTCATCCCCGGCGGCGCGTTGGCATCCGTATTCATTCCCGTCCTGACGAACTATCTCCAGGATGAGGCCAAACGCGACGAGGCCTGGAAGTTTGTGAGCACTATCGTCAATCTCGTTTTTGTCGTCGTCGCCCTGCTTGCGCTCATCGCCGCTATTGGCGCGCCGTGGCTGGTGTCAAACGTGATCGCGCCCAAGTTTGAGCCGGCGCGCCAGGCGCTGACGGCTGATCTGATGCGCTGGGTATTGATCTCGACCCTGATCTTTAGCATCAGCGGAATCCTGACCGCGATCCTGCAGGCGCACAATGCTTTTCTGTTGCCGGCGCTGGCCCCTGCCCTTTACAATCTGGGAATCATCGCGGGCGCGCTCTTTCTATCCCCGTCTCTGGGTGTTTATGGACTGGCCTATGGCGTCGTTGGCGGCAGTGTGCTCCACCTGCTCATCCAGCTTCCGGGACTGTTGCGCTTGCGCGCCCGTTATTTTCTGACGCTCGGGCTTCAGACTGCCGGGGTCGGCGAGCTTGTCCGCCTCTTCATCCCTCGCCTCGTCACACTCGGCGTCGTCCGAATCAACAGCCTGCTTATGACGAATCTCGCGTCGGGCCTCGCGATCGGGAGCATTGCCTCGCTCAACTATGCCTATCTCATCTGGCAGGTTCCCGAATCACTTATCGGCACGGCGATCGCGCTGGCCGTCTTTCCGACCCTCTCCAGCCTCGCCGCGCAAGGCGCGCAGGCCCGGCTGCGCCGCATGTTCAATCTGAGCATGAGCATTATCCTCGGGTTCGCGATTCCGTCGGCGCTCGTCGTCATCCTTTTTGCGCGCCCCATCGTGGGAATCCTTTTGCAACGTGGCGCGTTCCAGGCCGATGCGACCGAGACGGTGGCGGGAATTCTGCAACTCTATGCCCTCGCCATCATTGGCGAATCGGCGCTCGAGCTCGCCGCGCGGATTTTCTATGCACAGCACGATTCGCGCACACCGATGTTTGTCGCGCTTGCGGCGATGGCCTTGCGCGCGGCGCTCATGTTCGCCTGGGTAGACACGCTCGGCGCACGCGGCTTGGCGCTCGCCTACGCCGCCGGCGTGGCAATTGAGGCAGGCACACTTTACGTACTCGCGCGGCGGAAGATGCACGCGCCGGGTCCTGCCGCCAAAGGTCAAGAGACAGTCCTTTGACGCTCGGTGCGACAGATGCTAGAATTAGCTTCGGCAGTGGGCTACAACTTGAAGGAGCTCCGGCAAGTTAGAGAACTGGTGGAACAAAACGCCGACCTTTTTGTGGAGAAATGGTATGAACACCTTAAGCGAGGTTAGCCCAACTACGGTTCTAGCCGTTGATCTGCGGTTTACTGACGATGCCCTAGTCGTCAGTCTTTCGGATGGCCGGGAGGTATCTGTTCCATTAGAATGGTTTCCACTCCTGCGCGATGCGACGGCTGAACAGCGCAAAAATTGGCGATTCATCGCCAAGGGCATTGGGATTCATTGGGAAGATGTAGACGAAGACATCGCCGTCTCTACCTTATTGCGAATGTAAGCGTCGAATAATTAGCTTGTGCAAAAGGTGGAAGGCGGACATGCTCTATGGTTACCTTTGTGGGACCAAATTCAAACAACGAGTTGAAGCTATAGTCGAGTCCTTTGTTGTAATGAATGCGCAAGCGATAAATCTACCCGTTTCGGCAACGCACCGAAGCGGGCGGTTCATAAATCGACACAGGGTGAATTATGTGTAGGAGCATCAAGCAACTGCGACACATCGGCGACCAACCGACTGATCAAGAGATTCAGGAAGCCGCACTCCAGTTCGTTCGCAAAGTGAGCGGATACCGTAAACCCTCGCGGGCCAATCAAGCCGCATTCGAGCGCGCGGTCGCCGATATTGCCTTGGCAACAAAGGTTCTACTTGAGCAGATTGACCAGATGCATGGTACAGCGCCCGTGACTCAAGAACCTGAACGCATCCATTAGACAACCCATCGCCCCCACCTTCTTCCCTTCCGCCGTTGCCTCCCTGCCGCAAATAGAGTAGAATGCAAATCGCAAGCGGCTGAAAACCAAAAGGGCTCGAACCCCTTTTGGTTGCAAATCACGTTTCAACGGAGAGACTATGCAAACACCCCCTGATCGTAATATCGCCCTCGAACTCGTTCGCGTCACCGAATCGGCGGCCATGTCGGCTGCGCGCTGGATGGGCCGCGGCGACAAGAATAACGCCGACAAGGCCGCAGTGGACGCGATGCGCCTGATGCTCAGCAGCCTTTACATGGACGGCATCGTCGTGATCGGCGAAGGGGAAAAGGACAAGGCGCCCATGCTCTATAACGGCGAGCGGATCGGCGTCACCCAGGCAGGAATTACCGAGGTCGAAGAGAACGTCCCCCAGATTGACCTGGCGGTAGACCCGATCGACGGGACCCGCCTCTTGTCCAAAGGGCTGCCCAACGCTCTATCCGTCGTGACGCTGGCCGAACGCGGCTCGATGTTCAACCCTGGGCCGATCGTCTATATGGACAAGATTGCGGTCGGACCGGAGGCGCGCGGCGTGATCGATCTCGACGCGCCGGTCGAGGATAATCTGCACAAGATTGCCAAAGCGCTGGGCAAGGACACCTGTGAGCTGACCGTCGTCATTCTCGAACGGCCCCGGCATGACAAACTCATCGAAGAGGTGCGCGCTTGCTGTGCGCGACTCAAGCTAATCACCGATGGCGATGTCGCGGGCGCAATCTCAACTGCGCTTGAAGAGACTGGCGTCGACGTGCTGATGGGAATCGGCGGATCCCCCGAAGCCGTGATTACCGCGGGGGCGCTCCAATGCCTGGGCGGCGAAATTCAGGCGCGGTTGTACCCGCGGGATGAGGTCGAAGAGCGCCGCGCCCTTGAAATGGGCTATGATCTTAAACGCGTGTTTAACAGCCAGGACCTCGTTCACAGCGACAACATCTTTTTCTCGGCGACAGGGATCACCGACGGGGAAATGCTCGAGGGGGTTCATTATCATGCCAAGTATGTCACGACCCACTCGCTCGTTCTCCGCAGCAAGAGCGGCACCATCCGCTACATCCAATCGACCCATCCCATCGACAAGGTCAACGAGATTCTATCCTGATTTCGAACCCTTGGGGCCGCCAGTGCAGAGCGCAGGCAATCGGCAGCCTCAAGGGTTCATCCCATCGACACCGTCTGCCGGTCAAATCAAGTTTGATTTGACCTGTTTGGAAAATTGTGCTATATTATTCGTGTTCGTTCAAGGATCTCCAAATCCAAGACCTCTCCGCTTGTCAAGACCTCGATCCTGATTGCGCGATTTGCTTTCCAAGGGATCCCTTTGTGCACCTGGGTTAATGCTCCCGATTGCGCGTTGGGACGATCAGAGACAAGCTGCACGGCCTTTTTTCTGCCCCACTGAGCGTACAAAAATTGGCTTGTGTTTCGTTTCTAATTGGAGACATCTCAGTTCCTCACCTTGTGCAAGGCCGCACCGAGACATGCCGTAGAGCCGGCGATTTTAATCCAGCGGAATTTTGAACACTAACCCCAACGGCGTAACGCCAATTGCGTCACACGCCCAATCATTGGAGGCTGTCCCCGCATCTATCTCCGGGGCCTGTTACCGTTATGGCAAGAAATCCTGATACGATGGCGCCTGATACCCTGAATTACGCAGAGCTCGATAACAAGAGCCTGACGGAACTGCGTGAACTTGCCAAAGAGCAAGCGATCAGCGGCTATTCCAAGTACAAAAAGAATGATTTGATTTTTAGATTGTTGCGCGCCAAGGCCGAACGGGAGGGCCTGATATTCGGCGGAGGCGTGCTCGAGATTGTGCAGGATGGAATCGGCTTTTTGCGATCCGACCACCTGCTGCCGGGCGACGAAGATGTCTATGTCTCGCAATCTCAAATTCGCCGCTTTGGCCTCCGCACAGGCGACATGGTCATCGGCCAGGTCCGCCCCCCCAAAGACACGGAAAAATATTATGGTCTGCTCCGTGTCGAAGCCGTGAATGGGGTCGACCCCGAAGCGGCAAAACAGCGCCCCGATTTTGACAAGCTGACCCCCATCTTTCCGAACGTCCAATTCAAGCTCGAAACCAAAGGCAATATCCTGGCGACCCGCCTGCTCGATATGCTGGCGCCAATCGGCAAGGGCCAGCGCGGGCTCATCGTCTCGCCCCCCAAAGCCGGCAAGACCACTATTCTCAAGCAGGTGGCCAATGGGGTCTCGGAAAATTACCCCAATGCCCACCTGATGGTCGTGCTAATTGGCGAGCGTCCGGAAGAGGTAACCGACGTAGACCGGTCGGTCGAAGCGGAGGTGTTCGCCTCAACCTTTGACGCCGAAGTCGAGAGTCAGACCCGGGTCGCTGAAATGGCCCTCCAGCGAGCTAAGCGCCTCGTCGAAGCCGGCAAAGACGTGGTCATTATGCTGGACTCCATCACCCGCCTGGCGCGCGCGTACAACCTGGTTGTCCCGCCCAGCGGGCGCACCCTCACCGGCGGCTTTGATCCTGCCGCCTTATACCCGCCCAAGCGCTTTTTTGGAGCGGCGCGCAATTTGGAGGAAGGCGGGAGTTTGACTATTATTGCAACGTGCCTGGTGGATACCGGCAGTCGCATGGATGACCTGATTTACGAAGAGTTCAAGGGTACCGGCAACATGGAAATCCATCTCAATCGCAAGCTCGCCGACCGCCGCATCTATCCGGCAATGGATTGGGAACGCTCCAGCACACGCCGTGAAGAACTGCTCATCGACGAAGAAACCCTCCCGCGGGTTTGGACATTGCGCCGCATGTTGGCGGCAATGGGCGGCGGTCCTGAAGAGATCGGGCTCGTGATCGAGCGCATGGCCAAGACCAAGAGTAACAAGGACTTTCTTGGCAACCTGAACAAAGAAGATTACTAGAGTTCATGCTCTACCCTTACAATTCAATCCTCGCGCGCCTGGTAAGTTCGCTGAAATGGCTGGTCGAAAAGGCGCGCAGGGCTATTGTCGAGAACCGTAGCAACATTCCACTGCTCGCGCGGCTCTCTGCTCATCTGGGGATCATCGCGCTCGTCATTTTCGGCCTTCTCATGAGCGGCGTCGAGATTCGCGCGGCTGGCGCCGATATCGTGTCGGTAGCGGATCCACCCGGCGGGCTCGCGCCATTGGGGAGTGGCTTTCAACAGGAGAACAGTGGCAGTCTCGTTCCCTATCTCTCGCCCCTTACCAGCCGCTCTCCGATTCAAAACCAGGCACCCGATAGCACGCCGCAGCAGGGGCGCACGCAGGTCGTCCAGTACACGGTAAGTCCGGGCGATACGGTTACCGGCATTGCATCCCACTTTCACGTCTCGGCCGATTCGGTCCTCTGGGCCAACGCCAAGCTCGAAGACAATCCTGACATGCTCTCGATCGGTCAGAACCTCAACATTCCCCCCACCACAGGCGTTCTCTATACCGTCCAGCCGGGAGATACTGTCGAGGCAATTGCCAATCGCTTTAAAGCCAAAGCGCAGGATATTTACGGCGACATTTTCAACCAGGAGCACCATGATTTCAAATCCAATCCGCCCAAGTTAACGGCGAGCGAATTTGTCATGGTCCCTGGCGGCTCGAAACCGTTCGTCGCATCCAAATCGATTATTTCCGGTGTTGCGCCGCAGGCTGCCCCCAGGGGCACCACGAATTTTATCACGCCGGTCAGCGCCTGTCTCTCCCAAATCTTTTGGGCGCGACATTCCGGCGTCGACCTCGCAGCGCCGATAGGCACCCCGGTCTATGCTGCCGACTCTGGGTATATCGCCGTCGTCGGCTGGGATAACACCGGCTATGGAAACATGATCTTGCTCAATCATGGCAACGGCTATATGACCCGTTATGGGCACCTGAGCGCCTTTAACGTCGAACCGGGCCAGGCAGTCAAAAAGGGCGCATTGATCGGACGGGTGGGCAGCACCGGGCACTCGACCGGTCCGCATTTGCACTTTGAGATCATTCTGAATGGGGCCTTTAAAAACCCCGCCTATTACATCAAGTTACCAGGGCGCTGTTACGGGTACTAGATTTGCGATCGGAGAAGAGGGGCAGGCGTGAACCTGCCCCTCGCTACTAGCTATGTTTGGATGGCGGTCATTTAGAATTGGCAAAATCATGGGGATTCCGATCTCGATCGATCCCACCTGGTTGATTATTTTCGCGGTTCTTACTTTCGAGTTGAGCACCGGCGTGCTGCCGACCGCATTAGGATTCAGCCGGCGACGCGGCGTGAATATCGAGACGATACTCCTCGGGCTGCTGACCAGCCTTTTGTTTTTCGGCAGCGTCCTCGCGCACGAACTCTCTCATTCCTGGATGGCGCTCAAGCGCGGCATTCCCGTCCTCGGCATTACCCTTTTTATCTTTGGCGGCGTCGCTCAGATCGGCGACGAGGCGGATCGGCCCTCGACCGAGTTTCTCGTCGCCATCATGGGCCCGCTCATGTCGCTCGCGCTCGCGTGCGTGTTCGCCGTCTTTTGGATCTGGCCGCTCGCCCTCTTTTATTACTGGCCCGATACCCGGACCTGGCTCTTACCGGTTGCCGTCGTCGCCTCTTACCTATCGACGACCAACGGGATTCTGGTCGTCTTTAATCTCCTCCCTGGGTTCCCAATGGATGGCGGCCGGGTACTGCGCGCGCTCCTTTGGGGCCGGTCACACGACCTACCTCGTTCGACGCGTATCGCGATGCTCATCGGGCGCGGGATTGCGGTGCTACTCGTCCTCTTTGGAATTTGGAGCATTTGGCAGAGCGGGTTCAATGGCGTGTGGTGGCTGTTGATTGGCGGCTTTTTGTGGAACGCCGCAGGCGAAGCCTATCGCTCGACCCTCTTCCGTGAGTCGCTCAAGAATGTGGCGGTTGGGAATATCATGAGCATCCCTATTGCGCCTGTGCCGGCCAATCTTGGGCTGTCCAATTTTATTGAGCAGTATCTCATCCCCTATCGCGGCGGAGTCTATCGCATCGAACAGGAAGGTCGGACCGTGGGCCTCGTGGGAGGTGGTCAGGTTCGCGACATTCCGCGCGAGCGCTGGCAGAGCCTTACCGTCCAGGAGGTGATGCTGACGCCATCTGCCGAAAATGTGACGCCCCAGGACAGCGCACTGACGGTGTTCAAAAAGCTCACGCAGCGCGCGGGTCAGGATGGCAAGGAATTGCCAGTGGTGCATGAGGGACAGCTCGTCGGCCTCGTCGGACATCCAGAATTAGCCCGCTATCTCGATTTAAAAGCAAAATAGCGCGCATTTGATAATTCCGGCTGTTTTGTGTATAATTGCGCCCGATTGCACAAAGTCGTGCGCTCATCCCATCATCAGGCCGGGCGCGCATGTTGTTGCAGTCGGCCCGATAAATTTTTTGCGAGGGAGCAAATGCGCGACCCGATGACCGGCTCCCGGCTGATTCTCCAACTGACAGCCATCGTCGCTCTAGCCGGAGCGGCCCCGCTTCTCGCCGGTATCCTGCTGGACCGCCTTTTGCAAACCTCTCCCTGTTTGACCTTGTTTATGACGGGCCTTGGCATTACGCTGGGGACGGTAGCCGTGATCCGTCAAGTCAATGCGGTGTACTCTAGTATAGCCGGAGGAAAAAAGTGAGAGGTTGGATCAAAATCCTCATTTATGCGCTCGTCTTTATTGCCATCGGGGTTCTGCTCAAAATGTTCATTCCGTTCGGCCCCGAAGCTGTCGGCTCTTCCGTCACGGTATCTCCTGAAGTTCTGTTCAATATTCCCACCCCCTTTGGCAACTACCCCTTCACAAATACCATCCTGACCGCGTGGATTGTCATGCTTCTGCTTGCGCTCCTCGCCTACCTGGCCACGCGCAAGATGGAGCTGATCCCAAGTGGACTTCAGAATGTGATGGAGTTTGCGTTAGAAACAATGATGGGGCTGGCGGATAGTGTCGCCGGTGAGCGCGCGCGCAAGTTCTTTGTCGTGACTGCCACGATCTTTATCTTTGTCCTCTTTAGCAACCTGATTGGGCTCATTCCCGGTTTTGGCCCAATCGGGACCATCACGCTGGAGCAGGGTCAGCAGCCGCCCCAGGGCATCGTCTTGTGGGGTGACGCACCATGGGCAGCCCCCAACCCGGCTGAAACCGGCGTCCCCATTCTCGCACCATTCGTGCGCGCCCCATCCACCGACGTCAACTTGACGTTAGCCATCGCCCTGGTGGCGATGTTTCTCGTCGAAGCCTGGGGCTTTCAGGCCAATGGTTTCTTTGGCTACCTGGGCCGCTTTTTCCGCTTTGGCATGCTTGGCGAGTTCTTTGGCGGTCTGTTCAAGGGCAAGATCAAGATTGGCCAGTTCTTTATGGGGCTAATCGACTTTTTCGTTGGGCTCATCGAACTGGTCAGCGAATTTGCCAAGATCATCGCCTTTACCTTCCGTTTGTTCGGCAACATCTTTGCAGGGGAAATCGTCCTGCTGATCATGGCCTTTTTGTTTGCCGCGCTCCCGTTGATTTTTTACGGGTTCGAGCTCTTTGTCGGCTTTATCCAGGCGTTCGTGTTCTTTATCCTCTCGCTCGCCTTTATGACGATCGCGACGACGCCGCATCAAGCCGAAGGACACCACTAACCAATGCAGATTGCAGATTGCAGATTGCAGATTGTGCAAGACGCCGTACAAATCTGAAATCTGAAATCCCAAATCTGAAATCCATTTCAGGAGGCTTTTCATGACAGATCAAGGTTTGCGACTTATTGCAGCGGCTCTTGCCATCGGCCTCGGCGCCATCGGCCCGGGCATTGGCATCGGCATTGTCGCGAGCGGCGCACTACAGGCCATCGGCCGCAACCCCGAAATGTCCGGCACACTGACCACGACCATGTTCATCGGCATCGCCTTTACCGAGGCGCTCGCCATCTTTGGTCTGGTTATTTCGTTCATGATCGGGTTCAAGATCTTCTAGTATCCGCCTCAGCCCGGTAACGATTTTCAGGTCGATCTCACGGTCGACCCACGTGGCCGGGTACGGATATGAATCGGATGACGAGGACCTATGGAGAAACTCGGTATTAACCCCGCGTGGTTTATCACGCAGCTTGTAAATTTTATCCTGATCCTCTTGATCTTGCGGGCATTGGCATACAAGCCGATCTTGCAGATGCTCGAAACCCGCAAGCGCAAGATTCAGGAATCGCTCGAGTACGCCGACAAGGTCAAGACCGATGCGGCGGCTCAGCAAAAGCAGTACGAACAGCAGATCGAGCAGGTGCGGCGCGAGGCCCAGCAGGCCCGCGAGAGCGCCGCATCGGTCGGCGAAAAGGAACGCGAGCGCATTCTCGCCCAGGCGCGCGACGAAGCCCGGCAGATTGTCGAGCAGGCGCGCGGCCAGTTGGATTACGAGCGCAAGCAGATGATGGCTGAGCTGCGCGAGCAGGTGGTCAACCTTTCGATGCTCGCCGCCCAGCGCGTGATCGGCGCCTCGCTCGACGAACAACGCTCCCGCCAGTTGGTGAACGATTTTCTCACCACCGATTTCGGCGCGGATGGGCGCTAGAGCCAGATTCTAAATTCGAAATTCTTGCTCCATCCTTCAGGAGGAGAGAGCACAAGCGAATTTTGAATTTGGAATTCGGAATTTTGAATTTCTTATGGCCAACGACGAACTCGCGCGTAACTACGCGCAGGCAATTTTTGAAAAGGCGGTCGAGCGCTGGCAGAAACCGTTGCGCGCCGTGAACGCAGCGCTGCAAGCACAGCCGGATACCCTGCTCCAACTCGACAATCCGGCGGAGAATTACGAACGCAAAAAGGACCAGGCGAACCGGTTGCTGCCCAGGGACGCCGACGCCGAGGTGCGCAATTTTATCTATCTGCTCACCAGCAAGAACGAGCTGCACCTGCTCCCTGAAATAGCCGCCGCGTTCGACCGGTTTGCCACGCGCGGTCCGAACCGCGAACTGGCGCGCGTCACCAGCGCGATCGAGATCCAACCCGACGAACGCGCCAAGCTGGAGAGCAAGCTACGCGCCCAGTTTGGCAGCGACCTTGACTTTGAATACCGCGTTGATCGGGACCTGCTCGGCGGGGTAGTCGTACGTGTCGGCGACCGCATCTTCGACGGGAGCGTATCCGGCAAGCTCGCCGCCATGCGCCAAAAGCTAGAAACAGCCCGGTAAATACCGAATGGTGAATTCAGAACACTGAACGGTCGCTCGTGCAGTGTTTAGAATCCGTCATTCATCATTCGCCATTTACCCTGGAGGTACTGATGGCAGTTAGTGTTCAGGATATTACCAGCCAAATCAAGAGACAGATTGAATCATTTGAGGCCCCCGTCCAAAAGATGGATGTTGGCGAAATTCTGGAGGTCGGCGACGGCATTGCACGCGCGGGCGGCCTCTCGAACGTGATGGCCGGCGAGCTCGTCGAATTTCCAAAGAATGGCGTCCTCGGCCTGGCGCTCAACCTCGAAGAATCCAACGTCGGCATCATCATCATGGGCGAATACCAAGACCTGGAAGAGGGCGACCTGGTGCGCAGCACCGGCCGTATTGCCTCCGTCCCGGTCGGACAGGCGTTGCTCGGACGCGTTGTCAACGCCGTCGGCCAGCCCATTGATGGCAAGGGCCCGATTGATACGACCCAGAGCCGCCCCGTCGAGCGCATCGCGCCGAACGTCGTGCAACGCCAACCCGTGGACGCTCCAGTCCAGACCGGCATCAAAGCCATCGACGCCATGATCCCGATTGGCCGAGGCCAGCGCGAGTTGATCATCGGCGATCGCCAGACCGGCAAGACCGCCATTGCTATCGACACGATCATTAACCAAAAGGGTCAGAACATGTACTGCATCTACGTTGCCATTGGGCAGAAACTGTCCACGGTGGCGCAGGTGGTCGCGACCCTTGAAAAATACGGCGCGATGGAATATACCACCGTGGTCAGCGCCTCCTCCTCAGACCCCGCGGCTTTGCAGTATCTGGCCCCCTATTGTGGCTGCTCTATGGGCGAAGAGGTCATGGAGAACGGCATCCAGATCGGCGGCAAAGAGGTGCGCGACGCCCTTATCATCTATGATGATCTATCAAAACATGCCTGGGCCTATCGCCAGATCTCACTGCTCCTCCGCCGGCCGCCAGGACGCGAAGCCTATCCCGGCGACATTTTCTATCTTCACTCGCGCTTGCTCGAGCGCGCGGCGCGCCTGAACAAAGAGCTGGGCGGCGGCTCGCTGACGGCCCTCCCCTTTATCGAAACCCAGGCGGGTGATGTCTCGGCCTATATTCCGACCAACGTCATTTCGATTACCGACGGGCAGATTTACTTGTTGAGTGACCTGTTCTATGCCGGCGTTCGCCCGGCGCTCGATGTCGGCATCTCGGTCTCGCGCGTGGGCAGCAAAGCCCAAACCAAGGCGATGAAAAAGGTTGCCGGCAAGATGAAGCTGGACCTGGCCCAGTTCCGTGAGTTGGCGGCCTTCGCTCAGTTTGGGTCCGACCTGGATCGGGCAACCCGCGAGCAGTTGGAGCGCGGCCAGCGACTGACCGAAATTCTCAAGCAGCCGCAGTACCAGCCATTCGCCCTCGACAAGGAGATTGAGATTATCTTTGCGGGCACGAACGGTTACCTGGACGATATTCCGGTAAACAAAGTCCGTGATTTCGAGACCGCCTTCCTCCGCTTTATGGAGGCCAGCCATCCCGAGATCGGCAAGAAAATCTTGGAAATCAAAGACCTCGACAAGGATACCGAAGCCGGACTCCGCAAGGCGATCGATGAATTCAAGCGCACGGGAGCATACTAGCGGGCAATGGAGACCGCGCACGGGCTGGGCCGCCGGGTTGCCAAATTGTTATCGAAATACCATTGAAAGGACGCGTTATCTGCAAGTGAACGTTAAAAATAGATTACTGGTCGCGCTACTCGGCCTGGTTGCCGTACTTGACGTGGCCTGTACCGGCAACGGCGGACCGACGCCCACCCGGACCCCGAGAGCAGAGGCCCTGAACAACCCGACCCAGACTCCGTGGATCATTTATGTACCGGTTACCACAACGCCTGACCCGTTCACGGTAACTCCATTGCCCACGGTCACCTCTTCCGCGCCTGTCCCGCCGACGGCCCAACAGACCAGGACGCGTGCCCCGCAGCCAACCGCCAAGCCGGTGCAACCAACACCTATCCCGGCCAACTCACCAACCGCAGCGCCGCCTTCCGCCACACCCGCGCCGGCGTGTGGCCCTTATACGATTAACGCGGCAAGCCTTTGGCCCGATAACCCAACAACACGAAGCACCAAGGAGAATCCGGGGGGAAATATGGGGATCGAATTCAAATTCGATGCGGTGGTCCCTTATCCGTTGGATCCCAAAATCGGCTATAGGTTGGCTATTGGCAAAGTTGGAGCGAACGGGTCTGTGCGTTATATATCACACAACACATTCCTGCAAGCAGGAAAGATTTCGCTAGATCCGCACTCTGTATATTTTCTAACATCCCCTTTGGGGTCTGATACGAATGTGAATTGGACGATTACACCGGTCATGTCCAGTAACGGTTTTGACGACAACACTTTGGCAGCTTTGGGGTTAGTCACAGAGTGTGGACCAGCCACCCCGCCGCGAACCATTGTTCTGAGCGTTCAGTAAATCAAAGGGGAGAAGGTGCAACAGTAATGAGTAAACGATCGATATCAGCCTTGCTCCTCGTCGGGCTGAGCATGGCGCTGCTCGCCGCCGGTTGCACATCCGGGAAAGGGTCGCCAACGCCGGCGCCGACCGAAACCGAAAGCATTTTGTTTGTCGTCGTGACGACAACTAGCCAGCCGACCATTGAGGCGACCCAGATACTGGAACCAACCATCACGCCCCTGGCCACTTTTACACCGGTTGGACTAGACAGCCCAACCCCGACCGCCCAGGTGACGGTGACGCCGGCCGCCCGCAAAACGACAGAGGCGATAACGCCAGCGGCCATTACACCGAAACCGGCCGCGACAGCCAAACCGGCGGCCACGAATCCACCGCCG
>JBAVQS010000064.1:0-45831 GCA_049694275.1 Anaerolineae bacterium
GCCAGCGCAACGATAAAGATCACGGTCGAGACCAGTTCGGCCTGTTGTCCCCATCCCGGCAGATCGAACGCGAGGGAAAGGGCAACCAGAATCGCAATGAGGGTCAGCCCATCGGCCACGCGCTCGACGATCACCGTAGCGAGCCCCAGGGTCTTGCTCAGTCCTTCACGCTGTCCAAGCGAGATGGCGCGCGCAATCTCACCCGGACGCGCGGGGAGGAGATTGTTGAGCGCAAAACCGATGACCAGCACGGGAAAGAGCCGGGGGATGGGAATACGCTTTTGCGGCTGGAGAAAGCGGGCCCAGCGCGCCGTGCGAAAGATATAACTGCAAAAGGTGAAAACGCCGGCAAGAAGGACCAGCCGGTAATCGGCGGTGGTCAGCGCGGCGGCAACATCGTTGAGCTTGACGTTATAGAGCGCCAGCCCTAAAAAGAGCACTGAGAGCAGAATACCCACGAGCGGGCCGAGCCATTTGCGCCAGTTGTTCATATTTGAAATGAAGGGGGAGGAGGGAATCGCTCCCTTCTCCCCCATTGACAAGCGTATACCGATCAGTGTGCTATTTCGCAGTAGCAGGCTTGTCCGCCCCGCGTTCTTGCGTCCGCCGGAAGGCGGCGGGCCAGGCGAACCTGCGCCTACTGGCCGGGCGGGGCAAAGATCAGAACGCGGTTGTTACCGGCGTCTGCGACATAGACGCGGCCATCCGGGCCGACCGTCACCCCCGTTGGAAGTTGCATCGAGCTGAGATCACTGCCTGCGGTTCCCCAGACTGCGAGCACCGTGCCGGTATTCGAGAATTTGATAATGCGATACCCTTCGGGGTCTGCTGCATAGAGATTCCCGTTGGCGTCAACCGCGAGGTAGGGCTTGTTGACAACAGACTGGGTGTCCCAGCCTTGCACCGGCCACTGCAAGAGCGGCTGGAAATCCTTGTCGAACTTTTGAATCCGCTGGTTCCAGGTGTCGGCGACATAGATATTCCCCTGCCCGTCGATGGCGATGCCAACCGGTTCGAGGAACTGGCCCGGATCTCCACCCTGCCCACCAAAGACGCCCAGCGATTTGCCCAGCGGATCGAATTTCAAGATGCGCTTGTTGCCGGTATCGGTCACCCAGAGATTGCCGTCGCCGTCAATGGCAATGTCACGCGGCCCATAGAACTGGTCGGGGGTCAATGGATTCTGCCCGCCATCGTTAAAGCTCCCCCATTGAAGAATGAATTTGCCATTCGTGTCGAATTTCTCGATGCGGTGGTTCCAGGTATCGGCCACATAAACATACCCCTGCTTGTCGACCGCAAGGCCCCACGGTTCAGAGAACTGGCCGGGGCCATTCCCCTGACTGCCCCACTGGAGCAAGAACTTGCCACTCGGATCGAATTTCTGGACGACATGATTCTGCGAATCGCCCACATAGAGGTTGCCCTGCGCATCGAGCGCCACATCATGCGGGCCGGCGAACTGGCCGTTGCCTGCGCCCTGGCTGCCGATTGCCTGCTGCGCCTGAACGCCCGCGATATATTTCTTTGCATACGGGTCGTCTTCGGTGGTCGGCGCGGTCACGCCCGAATACTGCCAGAGCGAGTTTGCAATATCCTTGCGCACATAGAGGGCAAAGGTGTGGACATAGGGCCAGGCGCTCAGGCTGTGCGAGTAATTGTGATAGAACCAGATATCGCGGACCAGCGATATGAGATTCGCGAACTTGTCTCCCGTCAGAATCCCTTTGACCTCATTGCCGCTGGCATCCTTGCCGCCCAACAGCCGGGCCCAGGTCAGGTCTTTATAGTTTTCGTCCGGCCACCAGATCAAGCGCATATTGCGCCGGTAATAACGCGTACCGAGAAACGGCTTGACCGCCGCTTCATTCTCCGGTCCGACAATGACCACTTCGGCGTCGAACGGGCCGCCGGGCGCCTTGCCATAGTACTGGGCATTGCGATAATTGCGCAGGTACCAGACAAACGGCCAGGAGGATTGGTCGTCATAGGCGACTTTGATCGTGCCATTGTCACAATTGATCTTGGGTCGAGCATCGGGGCTGGCCTGAGCGCACAAGCGCCGCGACAGATCCTCGATCTCGCGCATGGCAATCGGCTCGTCCGGCGTCCCCTGCGCATAGATGATCGTTTCGACCGCCACATCGCTGTTCACATAGGCGGCGAGCACCATCGAGTGAATCGTAAAGAGCCCCAGAATGACAAACACTGTGGCGAGTGTCACGCGCAGCGTATTCCATACGCCGAGACGCGTCCCGATTACGAACAGGCCACCCGCAGACAGAGCCACAATCACGAACGAGAGGATCCGGCTGGATTGGCGCACCAGGTCGTCGATGGACTGGTTTCCACTATTCAGCGCGGCCGGCGTGAACAGGATCGTAAAGGCCAGGGTCAGGAGCGCCAGCGCCAGCAGGAGGCCAAACCAGAGCGCGCCCCGGCGGAACAGATCGCGCCAGTCCACCTGTAAAACGCGGTCCATGAAAAAGCCGCTGACAAAGGCGAGCGGGATGGTGAGGTGCATGGTGAGCCACGGCATCTTTTCGCCCGCCCACGAAAAGAGGATCAGGACGCCAATCGTCCAGACCCCGATGAGGGTCAAAAAGCGCGTTCGCGGCTCCTCCGGATCGTACGAGAGCATAAAAAAGAGCAGGAGCAGCGGGCTGAGCAGGAACACCATGGTGTTGCCGACCTGCAGCGCATCCTTGCCCTTGAGGAACGGCAGATTGGCGCTTGCCATGCTGGCGAGCACGCCATCGGTGAACCAGAAACTGGCGACTGTGCCGAGCAGGAGCAACATGGCGCCCAGGAAAATGGCCCACCGCCACCCGCCCCGCTTCCACAGGATATAGAACAGGCCGAGGATACCAAAGAGATAGGGCAGGTATTCGTAGAGCGGCAAAAGCACCATCAAATAGTAATAGGGCGGCTGGCTGCCGCGCTCGACCCCCTGCTGGGAGAGCCAATAGCCCAGCGACCCGACAAAACCAGAGGCAATACCGGCGGGATTGGTAAAGACGGTCGTAAAGAACAGGAGCATGATCGGGTAGAACAACAATGCACCGATTACCCACCGGCGCCAATTCCACAGGACGCCGATGACGGCCGAAAGGAAAATGCTGAGGAGCAGCAATCCGCCCGTCAGCCGAATTCCTTCCGGCGTCGAATAATCGAGCGGATTGCCACCGACAAGCTGGACCACCACCGGCGCCATGATCAGCGGCAGGGAAAAGGTCCCCAGGATCATCGCCAAATTGAACGCCGGGCTCTCATCCGCGATGCGAAGACCTTCGGGAACTTGCGTATCCTCCGAATCATTCGAGCGGATTAGCTGGCGGATGCGCAGGTATGTATAGTAGGCCACATAGCCGGCAAAAAAGAACAAGGGGACGGGAAGGAGCCCAGAGATAATCCCCATGACCAGTGGGCGTTGGTCGGGGAAGCGTGCGCGTAGCCAGTCGAACGTAAAGACCGCGGTGACGAAATAGGCAAAGAGCGCGACAAAGATAAAGGTGGTCTCCATCGCCGTGTACGAGAACGCCAGGACCGCCGCCGCCGCATAGAGCCAGCGATCCGAACGGTCTCCCGCCGCCGGGTTGGACTGCGCGGCCGCCCGCGCCTCGTAATACTTCATAATCACGAGGGCCATCAGGACGACAAAGACCTCGACATAGATATCGTGACGGTTAAAGCGCGAGTAATAGGTCACGACCGGCGAAATGAGGAGGATGAGGGTCGTCACGATCCAGCCGCGCCGGCCCAGCCATTTTCTGAAAAAGAAGGGCAGGGTGATCAGCATCAGCCCGAACAGGACATTCGGCACGCGCCCGGTCACATCATTATCGCCCAGCAGGAAAAAGGTGGCCGCCGTGACGTGATAGAGCAGCGGGCCATGATAGATCGGGTTGTGGACATACCCCTTGCCCACATAGAGATCATGCGACCACGAGGTATGAATGCTCTCGTCATGGTTATAGGCCCGCGCCCCCAGGTCCCAAAAGCGAGTCCCGATGGCGAGCAGGATCAAAACAATCAGAACAATCTTTTCCCAATCCACCGACACGAGCGCGGTGAGCGGGGTATCCCAAAATGATTTTCGCGTTTCGACTTGTACGGCCATTCCTAACCTCTATTGTGGTGGATGCACCCATAACTGGACCGATTGCCAGGTCTCCGTTCCGCCCTCGCGGAAAATGAGCCATTTGAACAGATCGGTCCGGCTCGCATTTTGCAAGCTCCAGTTCATCTGAATATCATAGTGTTGACTGATCCAGGCCCCTGCCGGCGCGGGGGCTTGCGCGGGCGTGACAAGCGCCTGTACCTGCTCGGCCGCCGAGAGTTGGTCCCAATGGAGATTGGGGAACTCTCGCAAATACCAGCGAACGACAGGCCCTGCGCTCGGATCGCCATGCCCTGCAATAATGTGCTGGTCACTGCCGCGCCACTCCGATTGCCACATCAGGTCCTGCAAAAGGTCACGCGCTTGCAGAGAGGTCTGTTGGTCCGCAATCAACTCGTGAACCGTGCCGGGCAACCAATAATTGGACAGCCACAAGGCCCGTATCCCTGCTGCAAAAAGCAATATTCCCACGACCATCGCCGCCAGGTTGGCCGTGCGGGCCGAGCCGACCGAGCCGATCGCCGCAGCAATCAGAAAAGCCGCAATCACCAATCCGCCGACCGCCAGCATCCCCAACGCCACCTCAATCGAGCTGGCGGTCCCGCCGGGAGAGACCAGCCGCAGGATGGGATCGAGCAGCGGTCCAAACCGGTTCCCTGTCAGAAACATGACAAATTGAAGGTAGAAAAAGGCAGCGAACAGGAGCGCGACCAGGAGAATGGGCAATTCGCCCCACAGCGCGGTGCGGAGGCCGCCCCCGCGCTCCATCTCACGCAGGCTGCGCTCGATCAGATGCCCCAGGAACCAACCGGCCAGTAGGGCGAGAGGAACCGCGATAACCACCATATCGGCGGTGGTTTTGACGCCGGCGACGGAATAGACAATAAGGCTGGTGAGCGCAAGGGCAGCCATAAAGAGCACGATACGATTATTGCGCCAATCGCCGAGCACAGTCGGAACAAGCAACAACCCTGCCAGACCAAAAACCAGGACGAGCGGCTCGTAGAGCAACAAGAGATTGAGGGGCGATGTAAGGGGCCCCCAGGCAGCAAATTGGCCGAGCCAATCTCCCAACAGGTTGAAGGCCGCGCCCAGCCCGGCGCGATTCATCAAGAACGCCGTCGAGAGGCCGACATAAAGACCGACAAACAACAGGAGGGCATTGCGCCATTCATGATTGGCCTTGCTCGATCCATTCGAGGCCGCCTCTGGTTGATCGGCCGCCGGCTCACGGGGCGCCGAACTGGCCGCGTCCCTCCGCTTGACCAACACCGGGTAGAGGGCGAAGAGTAAGCCAGCCAGGAGCACCGTATAAGCAGCACTGCTCGCCGTCAGGCTGACCGCCGCGGCGGAAACGCCCAGATAGAGCACCCGCGGGCGATGCTCAGAGGCATAGGACAAGAACCAGATTCCGGCGGCAATTCCTGCGATGACACTGATCTCGACCCCATTGCTATCTCGCGCAAAATAGACCAGACCGGTCGAAAGTACAAGGAGCAGCGAGGCAACCATCGCCCCCGTGCGCCCGATCTCGCGGCGCACCAGAACGGGAAGGAGCACCCCCAGGCTTCCGATCAGGGCGGGCAGCACACGCGGCGCGGCGTCGGTGGACGCGCCGAGAAAAAAGGCGAACAGGTTGGAGGTAAAGAGGAGCGGACTGTTGATCGCGCCGGCGCCTTGCCCTTGCAAGAATTGCCATGCGCTCAGGGCGATGGCGGCCTCGTGCTCGGCCAACGGGCGACCGCCCAAATTAAACAGACGCATCGTCACCGCGACGAGGAATAGCAGCACATAAAGCCCAACCTCGACGGTGAATATTCTCACCAATTGTCGCGGAGTCACACCCTGCGCCGGTTCGGGCACAAGTGGAGGCGCCTGCATAAACTCTGCCGGGGGCGGAATTGTCGAGTCCTCAGGCGATGCAACATCAATCGGAGCAGGCGCAACCGTTGCCGGCGATTTAGTTTTCCCCAGGACGGGTGCGGATTGAACCGGTATCTCTTTTCTGCGTTTTCTGGGCATAAGCGAATTCTATGGATTGGATGTAGGCGGTGCGGTACGGGTCAGGGTAATCTGCGGGCTGCGCGCTGGAGACGGCGCAATCGCCGGTTCTGGCGTCAGGACTGGAACTATGGGGCTCACTCCCCCAACCCCCGCAGGAGTCGGATTCAGGGTCGCAGCCGGTGCATCGGTGTTGATAACGGCGGTTTCCAGTGAGGGCGCCTGGGTTGATACAAGCGTAGCCATGGTCCCCAGCCCCCCAAAGGTTCCGCCTGAACCAAGGGAACTCCACACCAGGGCGAACGCCGCCAAAATGAGCAGAGCAACTGCCCCGGTCGTCCCCCCCAGTTGCAACAGGAAACGGAATGGAATATTCCTGTACACGGCCCGATTCTGCGCTGGCAGAAGAGCAGCCTCGGCCAGTACTCGTTGCCGCCCTGCAGCAAGGCTCGGTTCGGGCGCATGGCGCAGAATATGCAAATAGGATTCCACCTCGCGCTCATCCACCGCGCCGCGATTCCAGGAGGCGAGGCCGAGGGATGCAAGCAAATGATTCAGACGGGATTCCCAATCACTTGACGTCATTTCAACAACCCCACAAACTCTAACTCCCCCTGCCGGCCCGCCGATCCGCCGAGCAGGTTGCGAAGGTTGACAATCGCGCGATGCTGCAGCGCCTTGATTGCTCCTTCCGGTCGGTCCAGCACGCGCCCGATCTCGGCATTGGATAACCCTTCGACATATCGCAGCACAATGACCTGCTGCTGATCCGGGCTCAACCGCATAATCGCCCGCCGCAGGCGCATCCGCTCCGATTCAAGCTCGGCGAGGTACGCCGGATCCGAATGCTCGGCCGCCAGCTCTTCGCCAATCGGCAGGAGCAGCGCCGGATTTTGCCGCAGGTAATCGACAATCAGGTTATGCGCAGCCCGGTAGAGATAGGCCATAAGATTGTCCGGCGCAACCCGCGCGCGAATAAAGCGTACGAAAACCTCGCTGGTCATATCCTCGGCCAGTGCCTGCTGGCCCAGCCGGTGATAGATATAGCGATAGATTCGCGGCGCACAGCGGTCGTATATTTCGCCAATGTCAGGCCGGTCACTCACGTTCTCTACTGTCCCTTATGACGCTGATCTTGCTGAAAGGATACGGGCAACCATGTAATTTAAGGATTGATCTGGTAAATGCGCATCGAGCCCTGATTGAACACCAACTGCCCCATCCGCGCAAATTTCTCGATCATCGGCGTGGCGAGTTTGTACTTGTCGCGTTCAGCCTGGCCGACAATGACATAGTTCACACCATATTGTTGCAGTAGCGAACGAGCCTGCGTCGCATCCATCGCGGTATAAATCTTTTCCGCGTCCGCCTCGCGCTTGCCAGCCTCGTCTCCAGACCCGCGCCACTGGAGCTCGTGTCCGCCCCATCCCACGAGGGTGGGCAGACCGGTCGCCATCGAGGCCTGATTTGTAAATTGATAATCCGCGCCGGGCGCCTCCAGAACAACGGAATTATTCGGCGCATGCTCGTTCAACCACTGGATTCCCGCATACAAATCGGGAGCCGCATTCTTGATCCAAAGCGTGCCGTCCAGCGTCGGAGTTCCCTCGCCCGCATTCGCCTTGAAATTACCGGTCCGGCTCGGATATGCAAAGAACGGAAAGACGAGGCTAAGCAGGACAATCAGCCCCAGCGCGGCCAACCATATACTCTTGCCCACGCCGCGCGTACTCGACCAGATGTAAAAAGCGCCAAAGGCCGCGGCAATCGAGAACAGGGTCCATGCCTGGAAATAGAGCTTGAACACTGTGTTCATGCGTGTGCCAAAGGTATCGCGAATATAGAGGAATTCGACGCCAAATGTGAGCAAGAGACCGGTAAAGGCCAGGAGCAGTACAAAGACAATGCCCGGATTCAACCCCGCGCGCGGCGTCTCGCTCTGGTCCGCACCCCTTGTGCGCGGCAATTGTACCGGTTCCTTCGAACCAATCCAGCGCCGAACCAGCGCAATCAGACCACCCATCAGCACAGCTAATAGAAGGAATAACACCAGGCTGTAAGCAAAAGCAATCACATACATCCGGAGCACTTGCAAAACGGCCTGCCCGGCATCGCTGACAGTAATTCCCAACAGCGGCATCACCAACGCACGGAGGTTGGAGCTTGCCAGGAGCACTACCGCGCCGCCGACGGCGATGAGCAAGGGCAGAGCAAGAAATATGGAGACCCAGGTAATTGCCTCGCCCAAAATGGCGGTGCGTTCCTCGCCCTGCTGCCAGATGAGCAGAAACACGAGGGTGGCCAGCACAAAAATAAACAGGCCAAACATCATCAGGTACTGTTGCAAGGGTGTTTTACTATAGACATTCGGCAGAATCCCGCCGGCCTGTGACGTAAAGCCCAGATAAAACGGCAAGTATAGTAGATACGCCGTGACAAGTAGCCCCACCCCAAATAGCCCGGCCTTGATCAACCCGTCGAGCGACCACCGCCCGGCCGCGCGAAATTGGGCGAGGGCAAACGCGGCGACGACAATAAAACCGTACGTGGCGATATCCCATGTATTGAGCATCGATAGCCCGCCAACAATCACCGCGGTCAGGAGCATCCCCGACGTCAACCACGGGCGCACGACCTCAACCAGCGCCGAACCCAAAGCCGCCGGTGTACGCCACGCGCCCAACGCATCAGTGAGACCGGGCGTCGGAGCAACCGGCAGGAGAAAGAGATTGAACGCGACCGCCAGGGCAAGGAGCCCGAACGGCAACGCCAACACATGCGGATGCAGATCGCCGAGCAAAAAGCTGAACGACGGGAACTCGTCGATCACCTCGACATGTGAGCCGTCAGTCGGATTGTGATCGTTGACCACCCGCGATGAGCGCCACCACCACCAGTTGTCTTTTGGCTCGAATGTCCCCGATTTTTCCACATTCGCCAATCCGTTGACATCCAGCCATTTGTAGAACGCGTCCGAGCCGATATTGGCATTGTGCAAAGACTCGAAGGGGGCTTCCAGATTCCCCATTACCAGGAGGAAAATAACAGCAAGGCCCCCAAACACATAGGGGATTGCACTCGATGGGCTGGGCCGGCGGGTCTCAGCCGCGCGATGATTCAGGACCCATCGAATCAGATTATAGGTGAGCCCAAAAGCGCCGGTCGCGCTCAGGGCATAGATCATGGTGAGGGCTAGATTAAAGGCATAATTCGATGGAACAGCCGTCAACCGCGTCAAAAACGCTGCCATCACATACCCCAAATAGTAATAGCTGATGGCATAGCCCGAGAGCCATGAATCATGCGGTGGAAATGTGGGACTCTTGAGAATCGAGTTGACAAACATGAACTCCATCGGCTTTTCGGTCGCCTGGATTTCCGGATTGAAAGCCCGGTAATAGGCAAAGGCCAAAAAAGCGATGGCAAAGACGGCCTCGACGATGACTGTGTGCTGCCAGTTCCGGCGCAACCACGTCAGCGGCGATTCGGCGTCCCGTTTCCAAAAGCCATACCCCCAGGCCAACGCCGCGAGCAGGAACACGGTGAGCGCCGCCGCGCCAAACGTGTTTTGCAAAAGGCCCAGTGAGGTCAACAGCCAAAAGGGATAGGCGACCAGCAGCAGGGCCAGCGGCTTGATAAACGGATAACCCCGGTCTGGCAGGTATTTGAAAAAGCGAAATGCGATCGGAAAAGCGGCCAGACCGAGCAGGACCAACAGAGCCCACCAGAGCAAGAGATAAGCCATACTCATTTGTTCAGCGCCGTAGCCGCTGGAACGACCTTGTAAATCTGGACCGTGTTTGCATCATAGACCTTGGTCAACGCGCCGGCCTGCGCCATCGCCTCGAATTTCGAGAGCCCGCTTGCCTCGTACACCGCTCGCTCCAGCGGCCCGACATAGATGTACGAAACGTTGTACCGCTTGATAAAAGCGCCGGTGGTATTCGGGTCGGGGTTGTTGTAAAAGGCGCGCAGTTCCGCCAGGCGCTGATCGATGATGGCGCCGTCGAGCAGTGCATACTGCTGCTTGGTGTGCCAATCCCAGCCGATGACCGTTGGCAGGCCGGTGTTGATCGAGACGCGGTCGCCCCACCGGTAGAGCCCCGTGTTCGCCTCGACGATGACCGGCGAACCCGGAATGTTTTCGCGAATCCATTCGATGGCGGCGTGGTCGGGCGCGAGCGTAATGTCATGCCCGTTCTCACCATAAGTCGCCCCGAGCATATAATTCATTCCGTTCAATCCCGGAGGGCTATCGGGCACATAGCGGTCGTTAACCTTGGCCCACGTTGCAAAGATAGGATAAAGGAGGCCAACCAGGATCAAGATGCCCAAAGCAGCCCACCATAACGGCTTGACCGGGAACGAGAAACCGGCAGATGATTCGCTCACCGGAGCAGGAACTCGACCACTTTCCGTAGAGAGCGTAGCGGTCGTCTCAACTGGCGCAGGAACGGGCGCAACCATCGCAGAGGCGGGCGCCTTTGCGCGAAACAGTTTGAACAGGTTGATCCGATCCCAAATCAATGCCAGCCCTACCGCACTAACGACACTGAACAGCACCCAGGTTTGAAGGTAGAACTTGAACACGGTGTTCATCCGGCCAATATCGCCCTTGAGCGTGATCACTTCGACCATTGCGGTCAAGAGCAGTCCGCCCATTGCCAGCAGCGCGACCAAACGCACTTCCGGGGTTGTGTCGCGGCGGAGGAATAGCCAGGCCCCAAGGGCGACAAGCGGGAGGACAATGGCAAACACCACCAGCTTGGCCAGAAACAGAACAATGGCCAGAGCCAGGATGCCAGCGAATCCATAGATCCACCAATCGCTCGTGCTCTCTTGCGCCGCCGGCGAACGCTGGCCGTCAGACAACAAATGCGGGCGCAGGTTAGCGACGACAAGATAGGTGGCAACCATAAAGATAAAGATGCCCCAGACAACCAGGTATTGCCCAAGGCCGGTCCGGTCGCCGGTCCACAGATCAACGCTCGTATAACCCGCACCGTAAAACAACAGGTAGGGGAAATAGAGCAGCGCCGACAGGGCTACCAGCGCGATCATGCGCCAGCCGATCTGTACTGCCACTTGCCGCGGGTCGAACCGACTCCCTTCGCGAATCCACCCAAACATGACGCCGAACACCACAATCAAGGCAAACAGACCGACATCAATCGTGATCTTGACCCCAAGAGCGTTGATCGGAATCACGGCGAGCATGACCTGCACAAAGACAATGGCGATAAAGGAGAGATACCCCATCCAGCCCGGCCTGGGAGAACCCTCTGGCGAGAGCGGGCCGGAGAGCAAGCCGATGACCATCGCGCCGCCGACCACGGCGAGGTAAGTCGGATAGTCCCAGGTGTTGATTGCGCGTAACGCGCCCAGCACCAGCGCCGCCATGCCCAGATCGTACCACTTGAGCCGCCCGCGCAAGAGAACCGCGTGAACGGCAAACCCGAGCGCGACGAGCGTAAAGGCCAAGACCATCAGGTGCGCGTGGAGATCCGCATAGAGAAAGGTAAAGAACGGGAACTCATTAATCGTATCCGGGATCACGCGCGTTGCCGTCCAATACCAATCGCCGATACCAATCGGGAACTGTTTGTGCTGGACGAGCCAGGCCGACAACCCACGCAGGAGGGCGAACGCGCCGCTGCCACCGCCCGATTCCTGCCCCATCCGCATCAGCACCGTATACAGAACGCCGATCTCGGCAAGGTTGCCAATGATGAGGACGAGGAACGCGGCAAACACGCCGGCCGCCCACGCTCGCCGGTCCGCCTTGCGAACCTCAGCCGAGGCCGCGAGCGATTCCGCTGGGGTCACGTCTGGCGCTTGCCCTGCCGTCAGGGGAACTGGCTGCTCGCCCTCTGCCGACTCTGCGCGCGCCGCAACCCGCGAGGACTGGATCGCGCGCACCAGGTTGGAAACGACGCCGAACGCGCCCGACGCCGTCAGCCCAAAGAACATGGGTAGGAGGAGGTTATAAGCCACTTCGGGAACAATCCCCGTCAAGCGAACAAGCGTGGCGCTCAACACCTGGCCGAAATAGTAATAGTTGATATAGCCGCCGTCAAACCAGGGATTGTAGGGCGGGAACCAGGTGGTCTTGATGATCGCATTGAGATAGGCAAAATCCATCGGCTTTTCGCCGCCGAAGGATGGATGCCATAGATCCGGGTTGCCATAGCGAATGAGCAGCGAGATGCCGAAAAAGCCCCAAAAGACCAGTTCCGCGACCAGGAGGGTCGAGAGGCGCGTGCGCAGGAATGCGATGATCTCGCTCCATTGTCTCCACGTCAGGAACAACGCGACCGCGACCAGCACGCCCAGGACCACCAGGATATTCTCCCGGCTGAACGGCATCACATGATAACTCGCCAGCGTCCAGGCGCCCCACCCCAGCGCCAGAACACCCAGCGCCTTACTAAAGGCATAGCCCCGGTCGCCAAAACGCCGGAACAGGAGAAAAGACAACGGGAACATGACCATCCCAAGCAATTCAAGCAACGCCACCCAGACGAGGAGCGGAACCTGATTGATGAAATCGTCGGGATTGAAAATCTGGGCCCAGGTGCCGCCGGTCTGATCCGCCTGGAGGTCCTGAGGATTTAGTTGAAAGGCATTATGCGATTCGGTCGCGTCGAGCGGCTTTTGCCGGATGACATCCGTCAGGTCCACACTATTAAAGAGCGCGGCAATCTTGTCATGCGAATACGCCGGCGTCTTTTCAAAGATCAGGACCTTGGGATGATCGTAAACGGTGAATGACTCTTCGGCGTCGTCGTCATTGATCTCTATCCCGAGGAAACTGGGACGCGAAGTGAAGGTGTTGACCAACCGGAATCCCAGATCACCGCTAAACAGCTTTTCATAGTACAGCGTTGTCATCGGATAGCGCAGCGGGAGGCGCGGGATCGAGAGATAGAGCCGGTTCGAGGTCAGGTTAATGTACTGGACCTGGTCGAGCCACCCAATCGCCTGGTCACGTTTTTCGGGAGTATCCTCACCATACCATTGAAGCTCGACGCCCTGATAAAATCCGCCAAACCCGTCCTTCCCATCGATTCGCAGCGGCAACGGATCATCCCAGTGCTCATTCCCCAATGCCGCACCGGGGAGAATATTCTGATAAATCCACCGCGAAGCGGTGACCCGCGATACCGGCCGCGTATAAATCGAAGTGAATGCAGCCGCCCAAAAGAGGGTATAGCCGGTCGCGGCCACAATCAGAATGCCTGCCAGTACCTGCCATACCAACCGGTAACGAGCCAACCCCGAGATCAAAGACTCAAAACGAGAAACCGGCGATCCGTCACCAGAAAATTGCGACGAACCCTGACTGGGGTCAACCCGTGACCTGGCCGCCTGCCATAGACGAATGAGGACATATGCAGCCAGCAGCGCGATAAAAGGATACAGCGGTAAATAGTAGCGGTCAGTCTTGGCGACCTGCTGCCCCATATAAAGGAACAACCCACCTACCCAGAAAAAGAGGGTCAGGTGTTTCCATTCACGCTTGAACAAGAGCTCGTAGCCGGCCAAAAAGAACCCCAGGGTGCCCGCCAGCCCGAGCCCAGGGCCCAGGCCCCACAAGACCATATTGACCCAGGGGAACCAATAATCGGGACGCGCGGTCCACTGGTGCATCGGCGGCATGTCGATGTTGCCTGCGATTAAATCGCGAGCGAAGCTCATATCCTGAAGGAACTTGGGATTGAGTCCCAGATTCTGGAAGGCATACGGCTGAGCAATCCGAAAGGCAATGAGCGCAGCCACCGCCGACAGTGCGAGCTCGAGACCAATGATCGCTGCCATTTCCCACCAGGCTGGCCGATCCTCATCCTGCATTTCAACGCCGGCGCTCAAGTCCGCACTCGGCCGCCGATGGGATTGTATTTCAAGCGAGAGCGGTCCCAGGTGCATCGTTCGCGAGCGCTCGACAGGATCAACTGGGGCCTCATTATCCGGCCCTACATCGGCAACCGATTCGGCTGTAGCCGCGAATGTCGTGGCCTCCGTGGGAGAGATCGCGGCGGGTTTTGACCCATCCCCTCGCATCACCTGGGCAAAACGATAGGCGCCGGCGATTGCAATAATGCCGGCAAAAGGCGCCAGGTTGATACGGGCGGCCAGGGAGAGACCAAAAAAGATACCGGCAAAAACGTACGCCAACCAGCCCCGCTTGCCTTCAAAGATGTCCAGCGTAAACCAAAAGGCAATGAGCAGCGGCACGTTGGCAAAAGTATCCACGGTGAAAAAGTGCGACTGCTGGATATCCAGCACGCTTCCCGAAAGCAACAATGCGGCGAGGAGTCCAACCCACTGACTAAACAGGCGACGACCGATCAAAAAAATGAGTAGAACCGTCGATAGATCAAAAAGCCCGGAAAACACCCGCCCCACGAGGTGAATCCCATCGTAGCCACCCAGATCGATTCGCGCCAAGTCCTGCTGGCCGGTCAAGCCGACGACAACCTGGTAGATGGGATTGAGGAGATCACCGGCAACCTTGACCAGAAAGAGAGGGAAGGTGCCATAGACAAAATTGCCAAAACCGCGGTTGTAGGGGTTGAGGGGTGAGCAAGCGGTATCGAAATAGCCACCCCACTTTGTACAGCCCGGCGGCAGTTGCCCACTAATATCCGGGCTACCCGGAAAGGAGATCCCGGTTTCGACCATCGTCAGAAACCGCTCGTCGGGATGCAGATGCTGAAAATCGTCCCAGTTCAAACCGGTAAAACGAAATACAGCGCCAAGCAATAAAATAAATGCCAGCGCAATCGGCACAGCATACCGCCGCGCCGATTCCCAGAAGGGCCGCCGTGGCTCGACAGCCGGTTGGGACACAGCCACATCAGACTCGGGATTGTACATCAAAAAATGATCTCCAGTCGGATTTCAAAAGGGAATGACTGTCCGAATACGCAACAAAGCCCCCCTCACGTATCCAAACAGCCGCTTATAATACCAATTTGCGACAATCTTGACAAATATGGAATTGCCTTAATCGTGCGGCATCTGGGTTAGCGGGGGGTGAGGCAACATCCAAACGTGGTGCGCCGCGTACAAATCCTGAACGAATAACAGGAGTAGAACAAGAATAAACCCAACTATTAACCAGCGCAGCGGAAGGCCGCTCCGCTGGCTCGCCGGCTGATCAGGTGTACCAGCCAGCTCGAAATTCAGGTAATAGTCCCAGTTACGGATCGAATCCAAGAGATACTGAATTCCGAATCCGGCCAGTGTGATGAACGCCACAGAGGTTAATGCAAGGATGTATATCGGATCACTCAGGAAATACCAGTCCCCCCGGATCGTATGCAAACGACTCAGGAAGGGATCATTGCCACCGGCGATGAGGAGCGTTACAAGGAATAACATTGCAAATAGCACGAGCGCACGCGACCGGCGCCGCAGGTAAGCAGGGACAACCCCAAACAACGCCAGGAACGGCGCCAGGCCCAGATAAGCATAAGTCTGGACCGCGGGACCTGGTTTTACCGCCATCTGCAGGTCGTAAAGGGCCTGATCGGGCACAAGAAAATTGAGTAAAGCCCAGTTCGCCGGTTGGCTTCCACTCCATGCCGACTGGATCGGGTTCGGATCGATGCTCAGCGAGGGCAATACGGTCACCGGGAGGTACAAGCGTACGGCGACCAGCAGTGCGGCCCCTAGTGCAACGCTCCCAAGAAACCGAGCGTTTGCGCCGTTCCCCGTCAGGTTCCAGGATTTGGCATTGATATCAAATCCATAGATGATCGCCACGACAAGCGCGCCAATGACCAGGTAGATCCAATAATAGGCATTGCCCAACAAGAGCGGGAGCGTCAGGACCACACTACACAACGGCGCCAGCAAAATCCGACGAGTCTGAAGGCCCCCAAGCGCCAGAGCAAAAAAGAGAGGAAACGCGGGAAACGCAAGGACAAAGGGTAACCAACCGGCGCTAATAAGGATCGCCAGCTTGCCACTGAACATCAACATAGCCCCGGACCAAACCCGTACAAGCCGCCCCATGCCGACCATATAAGCGACCAGCCATTGCGCCAACCCAGTCAGAAGGATAGCAAGCCAGATGATAACAGGCGATGCGAGCCCTTCCGCGAAGGAGCCGCTCAACAAGTTGGGAGCATAGAGAAGGGCGAGCACAAACAACAAAACGAGTTCCGCGGCAATCTCCAACCAGGCGGGGCGCGCGTTTCGCTGGACTGCGGGGACTCCCCTGTCTTGCGCTGCTACTTGATCCATATCAGATGCTCGCTTTCGACGACATTGGCCCACGGTTCCACACTTTGGTCAGTCCAACGGTCCTCCGCCAACCAACCAGGAGATATCCTCCCATCGCGAGCAGCGTCAAGAATGCGATAGTCGCACCGATTTCAAAGGGATGGGAATGAAACTCGAACACATAAGTGTGTGCGCCGGACAGCGCGGGTATGCCCATATACCAGCTCACCCGCTCGATCTTGGTCGGGTGACCATCCACCGCCAACTCCCAACCCGGATAATAACTTGTCAGGAGCACGACCATATCCGACGCATCTATCCCGTTCGCCGACAGGACAATTCGGTTCGTCCCTTCGATCCGAGCCTCGGCTGGCCGCAAGCCGGCAACCTCCGACGCATGCGTCGGAAAGTAAACATTATCTCCGCTCGGCAGCGGTTCTTCCAGCGTCGCGCGGGGAACGACAAAGGCAAAGGGGAGGGCATCGTCGACCTTGTAGACACTGTCGCCGGAGGACAACGTCTTGATCAAAGCACCGGTGATTGGGCTGTCAGAAGTCAAGGTCCCGATGAAATAGTTAGGGCCGGCGCGCAATCCTTGTCCCAGATCGGCGCTGGTCTCGGGGTTTTGCCGCAGCCGCCAGAGAAAGGTCGGGTTCAACAGCGGAATCCGCTCATCATACAGTTCGATGAAGGAAAACGAATCACGCGCCATCACCGAAAAAGTCGTTGAATCGTACTGCCGCAACCACTCCGCCGCCAATCGATCCCGCGTCGGGTAATCCGCCAAACGCTCGACGCGATTCGCGCTCATGACATCCTTGACCGAGAGTGCGAGTAGCAGAACGACCAAGGCATAGCCAAGGTTGCTCAGCGAAAAAGAAGTGCGAACAAGCGCGCTCGGGTTGCTCGAGGAACCGATGGAAGCCGCCAGGCGTACAGCCAGATGGGTCATCGCATCGAGGATATAGTCCACAGCGAGACCGGCGAGCGCGACCAGCACGACAGTTTCAAGCGCATAGATTCGCACGGGGCAGGATAATGACTTGAGCGTCGGCGCCAGGTCGTACACTAAAGCCAGAAAATTGTATTTGGGCGTCGCGTAGAGAACAGTAAAAAAGAGCACCGCCCCAAGCGTGAGAATCCATCGCCTCTTACCGGGACGAAAGGCTGGAATGATAAACAACAGCGCCACAAAGGGAGTCAAGCCGATATAAGCATAGTACTCCTGTGGCGGGCCCATCTGCGGGGGAATGTTACGCGAATAAAAGTCGCCCTCGGGAATGATAAAGTTGGTCAGGGTCCAATTGACCGACTGCGAACAGTTCAGGTCCGGATCGTAGGCATTACCCCCTTTTTCGAGCGCCGGGTAGAGCTCGCCCACAGGTAGAAAACGGATCATCAATAGGCCAAAAGCAAAGAGGGCCACCAGGCCAAGCGCGCGTGCGAGCGGCCAATCGACAGCGAACCTTAACTTTTCCCGGTCGAAATCGAATAGTGATGCGGCGGCGATAATAAGGAAACAGGGAATGCTAAAGAGGAAATAGTAGAGAAACCCACCGAGAAACAGGAATGCCCAGGCCAGGGCGGCGAGCACAATGAAGCGTTTCTTGCGCCTGCGAATCAATAAAAAGAGCAAGGCCAAAAAGATGGCCATCCAGGGAAAGCTCCATACATACTCGCTCGTTCCATTGTTAATCACCGCGGCGAGTTTCCCGCTCGCCAGCAGCAAAACCCCGGCCCAGATCCGCACAACGGCCCGCAGGCCAAGTGAGTAGGCCAGCAACCATCCACCGAATGCCGTCAGGAAGAAGTGAATCAAATAAGCGATTTTGGGGCCGGTAATGCCGCCCAGCGTCAGAACGGGGATGCTTACAAAAGGATTGACGAGATAAAAGAAGGGATCGGCGGCATAGGGAATCCCGCTGTACCAAAACGGGTTCCACAACGGGAATTGCCCGGCATGAAACGCCTGCAGCGCAACCTGGCCGAGCGACACCGCATTGAGATACTCGACACCTGGCGGCCTGTGCGCAGGGTTGAAATCAAGAAAAGCAGCCCCATAGAACAATGTGGCGACGGCAAGGATACAGAGCTCGACAAGGGTGCTGTGCTTTTTGATCAGACCGAAAACCTGACTCATACAATTTCCCGGGCCAGTTAGGCCCATCGATCTGTTTGAGGGTTATCTATTTTTCGAGCAGAAACGACCAGGGTCGCTCCATTTCCGAATAAGGACGTCAATAGAACTTCGATAAAGGCCGCCGGCACACAAAACAGGGCAATCAGAGCATAGAACAGGAAGATAACCCAGGCACGCTTTTCCCTTCCCAGATGTGAGCGCGATTTGAGCAGCATATAAAACTCGTTTGGAGAACGGGGAAAGAGTGTGTTGAGACAGCTGAACACAAAGCCTGAAAGGTTCTGTACCGGCGAGTCGGTTCTCACATTAACGAGCGCCAGGCCGTTCGTCGCCAGCATTTTTTCGAGGACCGGTCTGGAAAAATGATGCGTATGTCTTGGCAAATCGAGATGGAACCAATGCCGCTGGAATAGTCTCCGTTGGAGGCTCGAGAAATTCGGCACGGCAATTGAAATAAGCCCACCCGGCTTGCAAACCCGCGCTATTTCGCGCAGTGTGACAGCCGGATCCAACGTATGCTCAAGCACATGCCAAATCAAAACAGCATCGAAATAACCGGTCTCCAGTCCGAGCTCCTCGATTCTTCCGTGCATCCAGACGATACCCTCGCTTGGCTCTGGGAAAACAAAGCCTGGAAGCTCAACGCCAAAACACGCGTACCCTCGCCTGGCCAGCATACGCAGCATCAAGCCACGACCGCACCCAACATCGAGCACCCGAACCGGCCAAGTCCCGCGCTGCGGTGAAGGGAGATTCCACATCAGCAATTCAGCTCGCGCACGAGTCGCAAGAGCCAGCAAAAATTCGACAAGCGGATTAAACTTGTTTTCAAAAGATCCATAGTAATCAAGTCGGTAGTATTTCCCCAGTTGTTCCCCAGTCAACGTAGGAGCAGTGCGAACCAGATGACAATTGGAGCATTCGACGAGGTCAAAGGGCTCAGTTGGATCATCAAAGCCTGCCGCGGAGAAAAGGGGTGTGAATGAAAAAGAACCGCAAAAGGCGCAACCCACCGTCTCAGTCATACAATTTTTTCCCTTGCGGGGAAAATATCCGATAGCTCGCCAGCTTGTGCTTGTACAATAAAAACTGGAACGAGGTTTGGATTACACCCAGGCCATAGGCTACGCTCCGCCGAAAATTGATAGAGGAAGCCTCCTTGAAATAGCGGGTCGGACAGGAGATCTCCCCAATCGTATAGCCCATGGCGATAACCTGCGCCAACATCTGGTTATCAAAAACGAAATCATTCGAGTTTTCGCCGAGCGGCAGGGTCAAAAGGACTGCCCGGGAAAAAGCACGATAGCCGGTGTGATACTCGGAGAGTTTTGCGCCAAGGAGCACGTTCTGGATGAGCGTCAAAAACCGATTGGACACGTACTTGTAGTAGGGCATCCCACCTCTGAGTTGACCTGTGCCGAGAATACGCGAGCCGAGGACTACATCGTACTGCCCGATTGCGATGAGTGAAGCCATTGCTACCAGCAGTTTGGGCGAGTACTGGTAATCGGGATGCAACATAATCACCACATCGGCTCCATGGGATAACGCCGTCCGGTAGCAGGTTTTTTGATTCCCGCCATAACCGAGATTCGTTTCGTGGACAATCGTGCTGATACCCAGGCGGCGGGCAAGCTCTGCGGTCCCATCCTGGCTGGCGTCGTCCACGAGAATTACCTCGTCGACAAAATCAAACGGTATCTCCTGAAAGGTGCGTTCCAGCGTTCGCTCTGCGTTGTACGCCGGCATGACTACAATGACGCGTTTGTTATGAATCATTTTTCCGCACGTTATTGGAATTTCATATCAAACACATGCACATGCGCTGTCTCATCACTGTTGGTATAGGTAATCTCGACCCGCAAGCGGGAAATTTTGGCCGGGCCCTTGTCGAGAGCCAATTCCGCGACCTGCCCGGCTGGGATCTCTGTGGTAATGTTTATATAGTTATAATCCTGTTCATACACCGTAGGATCGCCGCCGTCCGCGCTGTATGCCCTGGCCAGCAGGTGCACGTTCGCCTTGCCAAAATAAGCTGAGAGCTTTTGAATCTGGCGTGGGGTCGCAAATTGAATGTCGAGCACCAGGGGATTGGCTTCGACCCCGCGCGCCACCGTCTTGAGATCACCATCAAAGATCGCCTGTAAATTTCCGATATCGAACTTGGTATGAGCAACCGTGGCTTTCTGTCCGTCGATCGTCACAGACTCTGTCAACAACTGACGCTGGACCTCAAGCTCCTGAGCAAAGACCGCATCTGCATTGTCCGCATACTCGACATGCGCGATGTAGAATCCATCCTTTCCATTGGGATAAGGGATGGTGTCAAGGACATCTACATTTTGGAATTTGGGACTCGTGCTCGCCTGGTTATATTCGTCCGGCGTCATGACAAAGATCGCATTCGCCGGCAAGGGCGTCTTTTTCTGCAGCCACGCGAGGACGGTCTTGACCTGCACACGCGCCGGGTCGACGCTAAAAAAGCGCGGGAATATGTCGCTGCCATTGGCCCATGAATCAGAGATGAAAACCGTGGCATCCGGGTTGTCGTCCAGAACTTGAGGAAGCTTGTCAACATAGATCTGCTTGCTCCCCCACTGCATTCCATACAGCGTATAGTCCGAAAACCAGGTCGGCCCGTTCGTCAGGGCATCCTGAAGCATCGCGATGCCCATAACCGACAGCAAAGCGAATACAACCAGCGAAATGACAAGTGCAGTGCGAGGACGCTTAATCCGCGTCAAAATCCATTCCAGCCCAATCGCGCTGATGATGCTGACCGGGATGACAAAAGCGAGCGTCCGTAAAATACCGACGTCGACCAGCGCGCCGCCGATCGGGGCAACAATGAGCGCGACCAGCAGTGTGCGATATTTTGATTCTTTGAAATAGCGCACACAGAGCGCCAGGCCAAGCAGCAGGAGTGGCAGTTCGACCAGCGGAAGAAAACTGTAACCCTCCATCCGGTGCCGGATCAAATCGAGCGTGTTCGGCAGAAACCAATAGCCAGGAGAAATGACCCTGAAATAGGTGTCTGCGAATTGGGCCAACTTGTCGCTCAGGGGCACATTCTGCAACCAGTAGGAATTATCCTGAGAGAGATGATAGGCTACTGCATCGGGGTGCAATTGCTGAAACCGGACAAAGGGAATGACAAGGACGATCGCCAATGGCAGCGCCCACAGCAAGGTACGCAGATGCTGCAGGTGATAGCGAATGTCCACAAGCAAGAGAAAAAGCGCCAGGGCGCCAATGGCAACCTGCCCGCTGGGATAGGCATAAAAGGTAAGCCCGGCAAAAACCACTGCCAGGTAAAGATAGCGCGGCGAGCGATACCGGTAGAGCAGATAGAAAACAATAAACAGCGCGTAAAAAGCAGCCATGCCGGCCGCGTCAAATGCCGTACGGGAGTGCTGGAACCACACCGGCGTCACAGCCAGCAATAGCACCGCACTCCACCAGTAACGCGCGTTAAACACCTGCTTGAGCATCAAACCAACCGCCCCGGCAGCGATCAAGGTAAGAATGGCCGAAGTCGCGCGGGCCACGACAATCGACTCGCCAAAAAGACTTGCCGTAATCGCGTGCAGATAGACGGCGATATCCGGGTTGATAAAGAAAAAGACGTTGAAATAGACAGGGAACAGGCCACCCTGTGGGTCGCGGAATCCACGGTGGACCAAATCGATCGCGTTGGTCACCTGGACCGCCTCGTCAGCAAAAAAGTTGATCGGGAACTGGTCGAGTGATACCAGACGGGTAATAGCATAAACCAGCAACGCGCCGACAAAGAGCAGCCAGGGCAAAGAGTCACCCCGCTTGAGCCAGACGCGTCCCTCACTCGCCATTTGCTGGCGGCCGGTCGAGGAGGAAAGGCGTGCGAACCATCCCGTATCAAATCCGACTGCCACTTGCAGCGTTTCATAACCGAACAGGCGGCTCAGCCGCACAGCCAATCTACCCCCGTCGGCACGCAAAGCGAGATGCGAACCCAAGGCAAGGACACGCGCACCGGCTGCTTTGGGTTCGACTGGGGCCGCGGGCAGAGGTCCTGGGGAACTCAAAGGCAGAGCAGAAGGAGCGACCGGAGAAACAGTTGTTTCGGGCTCGAAACCCACGGCAGGGACGGAACCCGTCTGAACAGACTGCGGCGAAGTGGGCTGTGGCTCAACTGTATCGGAAATGGTTGGGGTAAAAAGCGTACTCGGCTTCTGCCCCGCGCTTGCGCGGCCAAGGAGCCAACCGATAAAAACGAGGGCGGTTGCGGCCCCCAAGCCAATGACCAGGAGCGCCAACCCGGTTAACAGGTCACCGGACAACGCCCGCGCCGAGATGCGTCCGAGCAACACCCCGATCAGGACGCCAATGATGATTGCGCCCAATAACCACCGGACGCCTAAACCGCTGAATCTCGCATTCCGCATATCAAGCTATCCTATCCTGATTGTTCTTTACCGACGGGCTATTCGTCAGGGCGACTTTTCCGCTGCGCCTGGGTCATCCACAACATAGATATAAAACAGCTGGTCGCCGTTGGGCTTGCTAAAATCCACCCGCTTGCCGTCGGGATACGCGGTGTGGACGTACTGGAAATCGTTTGGCCGCTTCGGCGTAAAGATAAATATAGCGCGAGATGAAATATCGACAAAATCCGGCGGTCCGGTCAGCGGGTCGGCGACATCCATGCCGTCGATGCCCGGCGCCAGGTACTGCACCGTCCCGTGGGTGATAAAATCATACGGCGCGCCAAAGAAATAGACCTTGAAATCACCAGTCTGCGCCGCGAGATAATGCGCCATGTCGGTAAACATCGATCCGCCATCCCCGCTATAGGTCCGCATCGGAGTGTAATCGACAAAATAGAACTTGACGTTGACGAGCGCAATCACGGCAACGAGCAGCCCGACAAGCCCCCACTGCCAGCGAGGACGCAAGCTCACAAGCCGGGAGAAAAGCTCGACAAGCTTGAACAAGCCCAGGCCCACAAAGAACATGACAGGCACGGTCGTCGTTAGCAGCCGTTCGCTCCCGTTCTCGTCATTGATCAGAACGGCGCCCAGGATGAGCGCCAGGACAAACCACGACACGACGAGGAAATAATGATAATCCTTGATCCGATAAATTGCATAGGCAAAACCAAAAACCAGCAGCGTCGCGCTAATCGGTTCCAATAGAGGGGTATGCGGCGCGTAAAAGCCCGAATAGTCGGGAATGGAATTGAAAAAAAGGAAAGTGCGCCCGGTTCGGTCCAGCAAAATCGCAATGGCGCTCTGTCCGGTTGCCGCCATTGTACGACTGAGCCAGCCCGACGGGATAATTCCCATCGCATTGTAATGCTCGACAAACAGCGATGGATTGTTCAGGTAATAGACAATCAGGGGCGCCGCGGTCACCAGCCCGGCGGTGACTAGCGTCAGGAAATTCTTGAGCTGGGAGAGAAAGAGCGAACGGTTTTGCAGAAACCAATAACCCAGCCAGACCACAACCACGACCGGAATCAGGCGGGCGCCATGATAAAAATACTGACTGTATCCTGATGCAATCCCGGCGGCAACATAATACCCTATCCGCTTTGTCGTCACACTGCGATAAACGAGGAATAGAATCAACGGCGTCCAGAACGGGTCCGCGATCGCGCTGATGGCAATTCGCGAGAAATGGAGATGAAACGAATAAAAAGCGAGCAACACGCCAGTGATGACTGCCAGGGGACGACCAAACAGATCCCGAATCAACAGATAGGTGGCAAGAATGCTGAGCGTGCCGAGGATGACCGATAAGAGCCGCAACGGCCACGCCGATTGACCCAGCAGGCCGATGAAAAAGCTTTGCAGCCAGAACCACATCGTCTGGTGAGTCATCCAGCTCGTCGCAAAAGGGTTCTGTAAATCGCCGGTCAAAAAGGCGCGGGCCTGGAGCCCCATTTCACCTTCATCCCCGGCGAAATTGACCGGAATATGCTCGAGATTTACGGTGCGCACGATGAACGCTGCCAGGACCAGGCCAACCACAAACGCAATCTCGAATCGTATAGGGCGTAGTGCGACAACCGCCTGGCGCACGTTCCACTTGCGCATCTGCGGCCACGGAATGAACGCACACACCAGCGCCGCAATGCTCAACACCCACATGGCAATGGCAAGCGTGTATGGCTCAGGGTGATCGCTGCGCATGACATCCCACGCTCCGACCAGCGAGAACACGAGTGCGAGGCAAAAAAATCCCAATTGCCACGGGAGCGTTTGGAGCAATCGCCGGGCCAGCAACTGCATCCGACTCAGGCTCGCATCTGCCACTGATTCCGCCTGGGCCTGCTGGAGCACAAAGACAAAGAGCAACCCGGCCGCGACATAAAGCACGACTGGCACAAATCCACCGCTATCAGGTTGTTGAAATAGGTATTGCGCCAGTGCGGCCAGTCCGACTGACAACAGCAAGGGTAGAATCAAGCGATTCAGATTGCTCTTCATAGGCCTAATTGCTCAGCCGCGGCGGCACGTAAAACCCGATGTATTCTTTACCGGATGTCCGTGAAGGATAGACACTCATTACGCCCTGTGGGAAAATGGATTCCAAGGCCTGCAGGTTCTCTTGATCTTGTACGCTCAGGATATAAAGTCGCGGCGCCGGATCGTGCGAGGGGTCAGGCATCTCCTTGACATGCCAAAGAACATTATCCCATTCAATATTCCCAATATTGATGGCGACATTGCGGGTATCCACCCAGTAGGGAAACGCGACAACCCAGGCATGGTCGATTTTTCCGCCATGTTGCACAAAATCGAGCATGGTCGCCGCCATCTCTGACGAGTTCCAGGAATTGGAACGGTACTGCTCATCGAATTTCACAAAATAGCGGGTATAGTTGAGCTGGACACTCACCGCCAAGAGCGCCAGGATCGCGACCCCGGCCAGCGCCCAGCCAAGCCGTCCCGGTATGTTCCGCAGCGCGCGCACGAGGCGGGACAGTGGCAGCGCGACGATGAGCAGTACGAAAGGAATAGCGCCGCCGGCCCGCACGACACTCGGGTTTTCGATTGGAAAGGCAATCGCCAGCGCCGAAGGGAGCAACAAGCCAACAAGCACGGCGAGGACATAGGCATAGACCTTTTCCCGGTAGCGCAGCCAACGGTACAAGCCATATCCGACGCCGAGCACAAACAGGCCGCCGCTCACCTCGTCCAGGACAGGCACGTCGGAAAGGGTATTCGGCCACGAGTGATCGCCCTCGACATTGAACATGAGCAGGTCGTTCTTGAGATTGTCGGCAAAGATAGCCACCGGATTGCCCGGAAGCGGGCGTTCTTCATCTGACACGCGCGTTAGAACCCGCTGCCAAAAACTCTCTGGATGATCGACCATATAGCGGAACAACGGCATAAAGACGATCACCGAGAACAGAACAAGCAGCATAAAATTGGAACCAACGCGCCCTATTTCACGCCAATTTGCACGACGGCGAAGCGCCGCCCCAATATGCCCCTCTAACAATAGCCATAGTACAAAACACCCGGCGACAACCAGCGGCGCGATCTTGAACGCATGATAACCGTACAGCCCCGCGCCCAAAAAGAGACCGGCGAGGAGGTAATCATTGCGCCGCTGGTATTTGAGTGCGCGAAAGAAAAATAGAAACGTAAGCGCCGTAAAAAACGGGGTAAAGGGAAAGCGGAGGCCCATCCGCGCAATTCCAACACCCCAGAGATTGATTGCGACAAAGGCGCCGGCCAACCACCCCACCCAATCGTCAAAGAGCACATGCCCGATGAAAAAAGTGACCGGGACAACCAATAGCCCGATGGTCGCCGTCACCCATTTGAGAGACATATAGTCAAGCCGATGGTGGATCAGAGCAATAAAAGAAGAGACCAGGTAGAACTCGAGCGGTTCACGTCCGGTATTTCGCGTGAAAAAGATCGGGCGCTTGCCGTTCAGAACATCATAAATGTCCTGGAGCTTTTCCGCATGGTCGCTCGTCATTTCACCAGGCACCTGGTCAAGGTGATAATAATAGAAAAAGCCGCCGAGCAGAAGGAGCAAGATTAGTCCCCCCAGAATAAGATAGATATTCTTGACGTGGGGTCTGGTCGGACGCTCGGCAAACAGAACGACAAAGGAAACAATGCTCAACACCCACAGGCTCACATTGAGCAGGGTAAAAGTATTATTGGTTGAAGTCAGAAAAGTAAATGCGGCCAGGGCAAGAGGAACCGGAAGGAGTGCGCTCCGGTTGCGGAGAAAAACCGCGATGAAATCTTCACCTTGGGTTTTTCTCGCTGAAATTGTCGCATCCTCCGGCGGATCGTTCAACTCGGCGGCCGGCACGAGTGTCCGGCGGTCCCCCATCATAAACACCCAGTAAATTAACGCCACGGCATACAGCACGGCCGCCGGCAAATAGAGATGCTGGGCCAAGAAAAACTGGCCGGTGATCGCCAGTAAAATTGCACCGACCAGAAAAACAATTGAAACGAGGTTCAGCCGGAAAAGAACACCCTGCTTCATTTATTTTCTTGCAACCACAATCACACTCTCGCCGAGCCGAACCGGCATCCAGGTTGTCGCCGTCAGCACCTGCACGGCGGCCGGTAGCCCAAAGAGAACGCGTTGGACCGCCGTCGGAATCACAGGCAGATAAGGCACATCCCACAGGCCGTCGCCGATCATTTTCAGAACCTGCAAGCCCGCCCCACGCGTTAACGCGGCCCATTCCCCCGGCGCCTTGAGCGCGATATGCGTCTTGTCGTGCAGGGCGTACCAGCGTTCGCCCTTGAGTCCACGGAGGGCGCTCTCGGTATTGGGCGTTCCGAAAACGAAAATACCGCCCGGTTTCAAAAGGCGGGCAAATTGTCTGAATGCGCCGGGCGGGTCGGGCAAGTGCTCAACGACATGCTTGGCAACCAGTGCATCGAAATATCCATCCGGGAACATCGCCAGCCCTTCAATGTCGGCGACCAGTACGCGGGCATGCGGCGCGTTCTCATGCGTACTCCGCACTGCATATTCCGAGATATCCGCGCCATACGTCTCGTAATGCCGGTCAAACATTCCCAGCAGGTGACCGAGGCCGCAGCCCACTTCGAGCAAGCGTCCACGCGGGACATGATGCTCGATAAGTTTGGCATAATAGCGTGTGCTCCACCAGTACATACTGGTAGGGCTATAGACCCATTTCTTGAAATAGATGTCGTCAAATGGCTGTTCGCTCACGTTGTCTCTTCCTGATCGCTCACTCGTTATGAATTACGTTAGGGACCTATCTTGATGATGCGTTCTTTTTCTCTATCAGTTCCTCAAACAACCCGATATATTTCTTGACGGTCACGTCGAGGGCAAACATCTCTTCAATCTCGCTTCGAGGGCGCACATAGCGTGGGCGGTTCTCCAACACTCTGATAATCCCTTCGGCGAGACCGCGTGCATCCTTGATGGGCGCAATCTCGCCCATACCCGTCACACGCACCGGCTCGCGCACCCCCGGCAAATTCGAGGCGACCACCGGCGTGCCCGAGAGCATCGCCTCAATCTGCACCAGCCCAAAAGATTCGGTCGAGTTGATGCTTGGGACGGTCAGCACATCACAGGCGTTAAAGAAATTGCCCATCTCCCGGTTCGGAACCAGTCCCAGGAATTCGAGGTGGTCGCGATATTTCTGGATCAACGGTTGGAGCCGCTCCCACACGTTCTCGCCAATGACATCCTGATAGGGACCGGCAAACAGATACTTGACACGCGGAAATTTTTCGCGCACGTAAGGAAGCGAATGGATGAGGTAATCAACCCCCTTTTCCTCGGCAAAGCGTGCGGCAAAGCCAACCACAGGACACCCGTCCACCTGATATTTGGCGCGCAACTGTTGGACCGCTTCAGGCTGGGGTGGAGGCATCTCAACCGGCGGATAGACGACGAATATCTTGTTTTTGAATTGCGACAGGAGGGGCGAATGCATCGCGTAATCCTGCGTATACGCGACGATACGGTCGGCGAACACTCCTCCTACCCAGTTCGTCGCATAGGTCATCCGGTCAATCACCCGGTTCACCAGACCAGGGGGCAGTTGTAAATCACAGTGATAGGTCAATATCACCGGCCTGTTCGCCAGCACCCGCCCGATAAAAGACATTGCGCCCGCTTCAGCCTGCGGCAAATGCACGCTGACCACGTCGTGCTCCCGCGCAAGCGCCAGGTAACGCAACGTAATGCCGGGCTGGATGACCCCCTTGCTCAGCTTGAATGCGACCGGCGAGCGGATGATATGCACACCGTCGACCGTCTCTTCGTATGGCAGATCACGGCGAAAGTGTGCGGTCAGAACAGTAACCTGGTGCCCACGCTCCGCCAGGGCACGGGCCAAGCGCTGGACATAGATCGTCAGGCCGCTGATATGCGGCTGGTAATAGGTCAGCGCAATCAGTATCTTCATTCAACAAACACTTCTAGACAAGGTTAGCTAAAGAGGGGTCGATTCTCAACGACCCAACGGTACAATTGCTCGATCCCTTGATCCAGGCCGACCTTTTGCTTCCAGCCCAGCTCGCGCTCGGCTTGAGAAACATCATAGATGCACACCTTTTGATCGCCCGGTCGCCAATCACCGTGTGCGACAGGGATCGGGCGCCCGAGCAGCTGCGCAAGCCGGGGGGCAAACTCTTGCCAGACCGAGATCGTCCGGCCTGGCCCACCGCCCATGTTGTATACATGCCCCGCCGTACGATCGATGTTGACCACCGCCGCGTCATACGCGTCGATCAGATCCTCCACGAACAGCATATCGCGCACCTGCTTGCCATCACCATAGATCGTAATCGGACGGCCGAGCACGGCCGCAATGACAAACCAGGCCATCCATCCCTGATCCTCGACCCCAAACTGACGAATCCCATAGATGGCCGACTGGCGCAAGACGACGCTGCGCAAGCCATAGATACGCGAGTAATCGCGGACGTACTGATCCGCCGCGCCCTTGCTGCACCCATAAGGGGAGTGAAAATCGAGCGGCTGATCTTCGCCAAATCCCTGGATGTCGCGATAAGCATAGCGCGTCGGCAGTTCGACAATTTCCAGGTCCTCCATCGCGCCGTACACCTTGTTCGTCGACGCATAGAGAAAAATGGGATTGCGGCCAGCGACACGCGCGGCTTCCAGCGTGTTAAAGGTCCCCAAGGCATTGATCTCAAAGTCAGTCCGTGGGTCCGTGACCGAAGTGGTCACCGCAACCTGCGCCGCCAGGTGATAAATGATATCGGCGTCCCGCGCAGCGGCCTTGATCGCGTCCGCATCGCGCACATCGCCTCGAATCACTCTGAATTTGTCGCCGTACAACGATTCCAGCCATGCGGCATTCTTTTCCGAGCCACGGCGGGAGAGATTATCAAACGCGACGACGTCTTCCCCTCGCGCCAGTAGACGATTCATCAGGTTCGATCCAATAAAGCCGCAGCCTCCGGTCACAAGCGTTCTAGTCAAAAGGCATCTCCTAAAATCAAATGATAGATGGGGTCATGCATCGGTCGGCGCGGGCGAAGGCGTATCCGCGCCCATACGAACCTTTTGGAGCTGCCCGTACGACAACCCCTCGCGCCACATAAAGAACACGCCCAGCACCATCAACCAGAGATAGACATAGGCGTGAATCACCAGGGCAAAAGCCAGGGCTTTCGCAGGGTCTATTTTATAGACCTGGACAAGCGCCTGCTGTGCGACATAATCAAAAACTCCTACTTGCCCCGGCGTGGGCACAACGGTGACGCCAAGGGAAGTGGCAACCAACACCAGCGCCGCCGCATCAAAGCCCAGCGGGATGCCCATCGCCAACATGACCACCCAATTCAAGAGGGCCGCAAAAAACCAGACGATAAGCGACCAGACAATCACTCCGACCAGCGGGCGCCACGAATGCAGCACCCCAAACCCGTCAATCAGGCTTTCAATGATATGCCAGATTGAATCGCGCTGCAAAAACTTGACCGGCGCAGTGAGACGCTTGAGCAATTTGACTGCCCGCTCGCGGTTTAACGAAATGAGCGCAAAGGCAATCAGCGCAACCACCCCGGCGCCTCCCAAAACCGCGCCCCATTTCCGAGCGTCATCCGGAATCTGCGGGATAATCGGCAGGAGGATGATCAAAAAGAGCACGACGGTGACCATGTCCATCAACCGCTCGACCATCACACTTGACAGGGAACGGGCGACCGGGACTCCTTCGCTACGCGCCAGCAAAGCAGGCCGCACCACATCACCCGCCCGGAGCGGAGTGATATTGCTAAGGAAATAACCGATGCTGAGCATGGCCAGCACTTTGCTCCAGCGCACATGATACGGCGTATGGAGCAACTGCCAGCGCCAGACCCGCGACCCAAAGCTCAACCAGAACACAACCAACGCCGGAATGGCGAAAAACAGGTTGATATGCGTCAGCGCCTGCGCGAGTTCGTCAAATTTAATGCCCTGAAAGGCAAAATAGAGCGAGATGACGATCGCCGCCAGCCCGATCCAGAATTGTTTTGTTTTGAACAAGCCACTTCTCCATAAAAACTGTGCTATTTTAGCATCCTACCGTCAAACGGGCAAACAGACAGGCCGCAGGCCACAAGCCACAAGTCGCAAGCACCTTGTAGCCTGCAACCTACTCGCTACTTGCCCAGCGCCTCGCGCAGCTCGGATTGCGTCAGGGGGCGCGTTTTGACGAAAATCAATGGCTGGGGATGATCGTAAACCGTCAGACTCTCGTCGGCGAAACCCCAGTTCCAGAGTGCTCTTGTCCCCGATGCAAGTGGAATCGAGGTCGCAAACGGCAGCCCCTGCCAGGGATTATCGGTTATCTGCCAGTCCCCTATCTGGATGTCATTTCGCGCGGTTGCCGCGAGCGTATAGCCAAGCTCTCCATTAAATAGCTTTTGATAATAGCGCACGGTCAGCGGATACCGATCCGCCAACCGTCCGACACTCCCATACCCGCGCTGGCTTGCGATGACGACAACATCGGCTCTGGCAAGCGTCTGCGCCAGACTGTTACGTTTATTCTCATCATCCGGGTCCTGTATCGGCAACGTCAGCGCTGGATATTCCGATCCAGTCCGCACCACCCCATCGACCGACGCCTGCACCGGCAATGCATCATCCCACTGCTCGATCGCAAGCGTCGCACCAGGCTGCACATTTTCAAACATCCAGCGCGAAACCGTCAGCCAGGGATGCTCGCGACCATAGGTTGACACAAAGGCAAAGGCATATACGAGCGACAGGGTCAATACCGCCATTGTTCCGACACCGACGATGACCCGGCCCCAGCCCCTGTTCACAAGCGCCCCTGTCGAAATCGCCCGCGCGGCCATCAGGTAGAGCACCGGTAAAAGCGGCAAGAGATAACGCGGGTATTTGACATACTGTGCGCCTATCGCCAGGAAATAGACCAGGGCCCAGAATAAAAGAAAAAGCGAGGCCCCATCGCGCTTGCGATAGGCCTGATAAAGAAACAACGCGCCGCCCCCCCAAACCACAATCCCAAGCGGTAAGCCCATACCCCAGATTGCGCTCTGGGCAATTTGATAAAGGAAGGGAATGGTGTTGGCATACTGGCGCGTATACGGATAATCGAGCCAGCCACGGGCAACCAGCCCCTCTCGTCCTACTGCAATTACAAACTGAATGCCGTCAATCACTGCATACGGCTGAGTGACAATGAAAACGGCGAGTGCAATTCCGCCAAGCTGGCATAACGGACGGCGCAGGATCCCCCAGATGTAGATGATTTTTACTCTGATCGTACCGGGCGGTATGCGCGCCCCTGAAACATGCCAGATGGCAAACGCGATGGGCGCGACCAGCGGGAGCGCGCTCACTTTGGTGGCCAGGGCCAACCCCAACATCACCCCACACACCATCCCCCATCGATTGTGGCTGGGCGATCCATGGGAGTCGCCCGGCCCGGGATCCCGTGGGAGGGGCCATTTCTTGCGCTCGAACAGAGCCCCTGCCGGATGAGCGCCTTTTGAGATTTCCCCCATCCGCCACGCCGCATAGAGGGTTGCCATGACGAAAAAGGTGAGAACCGTATCTACGGTGTAAAAGTGCGCGAGCTGGATGTGCAGCACCGTCACCGAAATACCCGCCGCCGCCGCCAGCCCAACCCACGAGCCGTACACTCGTTTACCTAATGCATAGGTCAGGCATATCGTCCCAAGATCGAACAGGCCGGAGATCGCACGGCCAAAGACGATCCAGCGCGCTAGAAAATCATTCGCCCAGGGACCGGTGAGATTGGACGGCGGGGCGAAGGGCGCAATGAGACGCAAGAGATAGATCGGGAATGAGCCATACGCAAAAAAGTGCGGATTGAGCGGACTGGAAGGGGAAAAGAACTCGGAAAGCGAATGCGGCCAATCCAGGTTCGAGGCAACCATCGCAATCTGCCGTTCGTCAGGATGAAACAGATAGCCGGCATCCCAGCCTAGCCCGTACCAGCGCAGGGTTGCGCCGGCGACGAGCACCAGGACGAACAGGATCGCTTCCAGCCATCGATTGCGAATTAACTGCGGACTCGACATCGCGGCGGGGATTCTAACACCAGCCACTCATATCGGCAAGCAGAGAATAAAGAAAAAGAACAGCCGTCCAGATCATGGCTGCTCTTGCATGGGCGTTTCCTCTGGCAGATTCTCCTCGGCCGGCCGCTGCTCGCGCATCGCCTGAACTGCGGCCCAGAATTCAGGGGTTGAAAAGAGCTGCAACTGAGCCTCTTTTGCTTGCCGCAGCGAGGTCGCAAGGTCTATGTCAAAACTCGAATTGAGCAAGCGCTTGGCCTGCCGCACGGCCGGGGCGGGCAGCGCGGCGAACTGGGTTGCCCACTTGCGCGCCAGACCGATCAGGTCTCCGTGCTCGGAAACCCGGTTGACCAGCCCGATGCGCACCGCCTCCATCGCGCTAATGTTACGCGGCCGCAAGATAATTTCTTTGGCCCATGCGGCGCCCACAGTTCGCACCAGGCGCGGAATCCCGCCTACATCCGGGATGATGCCGAGCCTGAGCTCTGGCATCCCGAACAGGGCACGCGTGGACGCGACGCGAAAGTCGGTGCAAAGAATCAATTCGATTCCGATGCCCAAAGTAGTTCCGTTGATCGCCGCTATGGTGACCTGCGGGAGATTCTCAAGCGCATTAAACACCGCCTGCCAGTGGTCGATCAAGGCAGGCAGATCCTGCGGCTGAATCGTCTTGCCAATCTGGCCGAACACATTCAGGTCAAGCCCCGAGCTAAAAGCCCGCCCCGTGGCCGTGATAATGACGGCGCGGGTTCCGGAATCTTGCGCTAACTGTTCACAGGCAGCGCCCAGTTCATCCATCAACAGCGGCGAGACCGCGTTCATGGTCTGTGGACGATTCAGGGTCACCGTGGTGATACGATCGACCGTATCCAACTTGAGGGTTTTGAAGAGGTTCATTCCGATTTGATCTCGTATTCGCTGGTAATCGTGACGGCATCCTTGAGCGTCGCATATACCGAGCAATATTTTCCCTGAGAGAGTTCAATCGCACGCTTGATAAACGACTCGTTGAGATTGCGCCCCGTCAGTTTATACCGAATATGAATATGCGTAAAGCGCCACGGGGCGGTGTCTTCCTGCGTTCCCTCGACCACCACCTGAAAATTGGTCACCTGCTGGTTTTGCTTTTGGAAGATCGCGACGACGTCATGGGCCGAACACCCGGCCAGGCTAATGAGCAACAGCGCCGAGGCCTTGACGCCGCGAAATTCCGGCTCGGCCCCCGGCACCTTGCCGAGGACCACCGAACGCCCTGTGGCATCGCTCCCCACAAACACTTCATCGCGCACCCAATCGAGCTCGATGCTTCCAGTCGCCAAAATCGTCCTCCCCTATTCTCTCTATCCTTTGCGAGCTGTCGCGGGTTATTCGTCCTCGCCTAGCTTGAGCACGGCCATAAACGCCTCTTGTGGCAGTTCGACGTTACCAAGCTGCTTCATTCGCTTTTTCCCTTTTTTCTGCTTTTCGAGGAGTTTTCTTTTCCGGCTGATATCGCCTCCATAGCACTTGGCTAATACGTCTTTTCTCAAAGCCCGGATTGTTTCTCTAGCCACGATCCTCCCGCCAATCGCGGCCTGGATTGGCACGGGAAAGAGCTGTTGGGGGATGACCTCTTTGAGCCGCTTGGCAAGGGCAGAGCCGCGCGCATAGGCGTAATCCTTGTGCACGATCGTTGCGAGGGCATCCACCGGCTCTTCATTCAGAAGGATACTTAGCTTTTCCAATTCGCCGGGACGATAGCTGTTGAACTGATAGTCCATCGACGCATAGCCGCGCGTGCGAGATTTGAGCTGGTCGTAAAAATCGATGATCAGCTCCGAGAGTGGCATGAAAAAATCGAGGCGCACACGGATGCTGTCGAGGTACTCCAGCTTGTCGTGCTCACCTCTCCGCCGACGCACCAGGTCCATCACCGTGCCGATATACTCGGCCGGCGTATAGATCTCGAGCTTTACCCAAGGCTCTTCGATCACCTCAATGGTCGACGGGTCCGGCAGCGCCGAGGGATTGTCCACCGTGAGCACGTCGCCGTTCATCTTGAGCACGTTGTATTCCACGCTTGGCGCGGTAGCGATCATATCCATGTCGTACTCGCGCTCCAAACGCTCCTGCACAATTTCCATATGGAGCAAGCCCAGAAACCCACAGCGGAACCCAAAGCCCAGCGCCGCGGACGTTTCAGGCACATAGGTCAGCGCCGCATCATTCAGCTTTAACTTTTCGAGCGCATCCCGGAGCAGCGGATAATCGTTTGTGGCGCTGGGGTAAAAACCCGCAAAAACCATGGGCTTGGCCGGGCGAAAACCGGGCAACGCCTTGTCTGCCGGCTGCGCCACGCTGGTCATCGTATCGCCGACCTGCACTTCGCCAATGCTCTTGAGACCCGTTGCGACATAACCGACCTCGCCTGCGCTCAGGGAGTCGGTCTGCACCGGCTTGGGGTGAAAAATGCCGATCTCCAGCCCCTCAATCTCCTGCCCGGTGGACATCATCCGCAGCTTTTCGTCTGTGTGCAATGTGCCATCGACGACGCGCACGTACGCGACAACGCCCTTGTAGGAATCATAATGGGAATCAAAGATGAGGGCGCGGGGGGAGGCGTGCAGATTGCCATGCGGAGGAGGAACCTTACGGAGGACCGCTTCGAGGATCTCTTTCGTCCCCGTCCCGTCCTTAGCCGACGCGCGAATCACCTCATCGGCCGGAACGCCCAGCAAGTTTTCAATGTCCACCGCCACTTCATCCGGCCGCGCGGAGGGCAAATCGATCTTGTTGATGACCGGGATAATCACCAGATCCTGATCCAGCGCGAGATAGAGGTTCGCCAGCGTCTGCGCTTCGATCCCTTGTGACGCATCCACCACCAGAATCGCCCCTTCGCACGCGCCCAACGCCCGCGATACCTCGTAGGTAAAATCGACGTGTCCCGGCGTATCGATGAGATTCAATTCGTAATCATTGCCATCGTCGGCGTGATAGAACATACGGACTGCCTTGGCTTTGATGGTGATCCCCTTTTCGCGTTCCAGCTCCATCTGGTCCATCACCTGTTCCACCATCTCACGTTTCGAGACCGTACCGGTGTACTCGAGCAGGCGATCGGTCAAAGTCGATTTCCCGTGATCGATATGCGCAACGATACAAAAATTTCGGATAAACTGTTCTTGAACCATTTCTCAAATGCGAATTACGAATCTCAGGATGTACCAGCGCGCTGCGAGGTTCTGCAATCTGCAATTCCCAATCATCCCGGAGGCCAGGTCATGTGCCGGCCACCCAGAAGATGAAAATGCAAATGGAAAACCGATTGACCCGCGTCCGGTCCTGTGTTCGTCACCAGGCGATAGCCGCCAGCCAGCCCTTCCGTCTTGGCAAGTTCATTCACCACTCGCAGGCATTCCGCCGCCGCCGCGACATGCTCGTCGCTTTCAAGGTCTTGAAGCGATTCAACATGGACATTGGGAATAATCAAGATATGGGTCGGCGCACGCGGATGCAAATCCCGAAATGCGGTGACCTTGTCATTCTGGAATACAATTTTGGCCGGGGCCCGTTTGGCGGCAATTTCACAGAATATGCATGGCATGATGAGTTACCTCTCCGCGCGCGCCATCCTCGATCACCTCGACGATTTTCGTCGGGATGATCCGGTTGGCAAGGTTCTCCTGGCTCCGCGCGATCACCCGAATATAATTGTCGGTATAGCCCGACCAGACACCAGGCATGCTTGACTCGGCCTCGTAGAGCACCGGCAGCGTCCGGCCCACAAACCGCTGCACGAAATTGCCGATACTTTGATCCGCGACCGCTTGCATCGCCCGCGCCCGCGCGTCCTTGACCGGGTCGGCAACCGGGAGGGGCAGCGTGGCAGCCGCCGTGCCCGCTCGCGCCGAGTAGGGAAAGACATGCACACGCGCAAATTGGATTCGCTCGACAAACTCGCACGACTGGTCGAACTCGACCTGGGACTCTCCGGGGAATCCCACGATCACATCGGTGGTAATCCCCACCTCCGGCACCCGCGCCCGCGCCATTGCCACCGCATCGGCAAACTGTTCCGCGCTGTAGGGCCGGCGCATTCGTCGCAGTACCGTCGTGCTCCCACTCTGCAACGAGAGATGCAAATGCCGGCACAAGCGCGAATCGGCAAACAGATCGAGAAACTCCTCTTCCAGTTCCCAGGGGGCAATCGAAGTTAAACGTAATCGCGGCAAGGACGTCTCGCTGAGGATCGCGCGCACCAGTTCATTTAGCGCCCTTAAACGCCCCTGTCCGGGCTCGCGCTCGTCATACCGGTAATCCGAAATCTGAACACCGGTCAAGATGACCTCTTGATAGCCACTCTCGACCAGGCCCCGGACTTCGGCGACAATCTCAGCCTGCGGCCGACTGCGCGACCGCCCCCGCGCCAATGGAATGATGCAATAGGTACAGGACATGTTGCACCCATCTTCAATCTTGACAAAGGCACGCGTCCTGGGGTGAGCCAGCTCACCGCTCGCCGCTTCAGGCATCCGGCAGCCGTTTGCCACCCTTTCAAAAGAAGGATCGCCGTGGTACCTGGCGGCCAGTTCCACCAATCGGTCCTTGTCCGGGTTGGGAACGACAAAAGCAACATTAGGCAGGCGGAGCGCTTCCTCCCTCGACATCGTCGCATAACAGCCCGTCAGCACCACCGGCGCAGCAGGATTGAGTTGCGCCGTCTTTCTTGCCAGCAGTCGCGACTTTTTGGCCGCGGCTTGTGTAACCGTACAGGTATTCACAATGCACAGATCTGCCTCACGGGCATCCCTCACTATTTCGTCGCCCCGCTCGGCAAACTGGCGCGTCCACGCTTCCAATTCGCTCTCATTGAGTTTGCATCCCAGCGTCGTCAGATAGACCTTCATCTTGCATTATCCATTAGCACAACCCATTAATTATAAGCGTGCCTGCCCCATCCGTCAAAAAGCATTTACTTTGCGCCTTTGCTTGTCTTGAGCCTTCGGCCCATGCGAGATGATTCCTATCGGCGTGCCCAAACCCTGCTCCATCATTTCGATATAGGTCAATAGGTCCTCCTGCGCATCCACTCGGCCCCGTTCGATGAGCCGATAGCGCGGTTCACATTTCGCCAGCAGGTCAGTCAACTGCGCCTGGTAATCGAGGTCGATCACCGGGCTGCGTTTGATTCGGACAAGCGCTCCATCCTGTCCCTGTTCAAAATGGTCCCGCATAGTGTCATCCACAGATCCGGCATAGCAATACGCATCACACACCCGCCAGGACGGTACCTGCGCCAGCCGGTCAAAGTTCGTTGCTGCGATGTAATCCACTCCGCCAATTATATCGAGCGCATAACGCGTGGCAACTAGATCGAGAGGTCCCACGCGAAACTCGCGCTGCCAGTCATTCAGTCCATTGTGCCGATCGGGAATCAAGCGGCCCCAGTGGGAATCTTCGGTTACAAAGGGGCCGGAACCATGCCGGGTGGAATAGGCACGTAATGCTCCCAGGCGTACTATTTCCCCGTCGTATCCCTGCTCATTTAACAGTTCGTACGCGTTCTTCAAGGTCGTGGTACTCCAGGTCGTATATGGATGAAACCCATACCATTCGTCGAGCAGCGCTCCTTGCGCGCCTTCAAATACCAGTGCCCCATCCACCTCCGTCAATCCCCGAAAATACCCTTCGTCCACAATCTGCACCGCCCGGACAAGACGGCCATACCCATCGGCGCAAAATTCGTCGTACGAGGCGTCGGTCAGCACATTCAGTTCTCTATCTACTTCCGGAGTCCTGTGTAAATGCTGTAACACGTCGTGCAAACTTGCCAGCTTGGTCTCGCGAATAAAGCGCAACTTGTCCAGCGCCCTGCCCCGCTCGGCCAGATCCCCCGCAAACAGCACTCGGTCACCATAAGTCACATAATCCCACATCGTCTCGCCGACGCCTCGCCCGCAACTCCCGTGCCGGTCGCTCCCCCGCGCCATTTCGCGCAGCCGGTTTGCCGCTTGATGATAGGGCGTTGTGATGAGCGCGCGCCGGTCGATCGACAAGCGCGCCAGCGCATCCCTGATCCCCAGGGCGCGCAGGTGCTCCTCCTCCTTGAACAGGCTCATCGGTTCGACCATCATATAACGCGACAGATGCGTCCGCGTCCCCGGCACAAACATGCCGCTGCCGAATTGCGCAAAGGTGTGATGCCGGCCGCGCGCGTCGATGACATTGTGTGCGGCCTGGGCGCCACCGTTATAGCGCACGACGGTGTGCGCGTGGGTCTCGCGTACCAGATAATCGACCAGGCTTCCTTTGCCCTCGTCCCCATATCCCAACCCCACTACCAGTATCGCCTGTCTCTTTCCCATCTCATCCCCTCCCCTTTTCATTTTGGGACACAGATGCACACGGAAGAAACACCGGTTTATCCGTGTGCATCTGTGTTTATCAATGTTCTCACTAGCACATGTGTCTCTACATCCGCCGCGCGGTTCGCGGCCCACTACCAGCCACAGACAGGCCCGGAAGCAACCCGCCCCAGCCCTTGACCATAGACCGCGCCGCGATCGGCTGCAGCGCGAGCGATACCGACTGGACCGTCTTGGGAGCCACACCCCACTCTTCAAGGTGTTCGACCCCCTCTTTTAGATCAATACTCTCCTCGCTCATCCCGATCATGAGCGCAATCACTTCACACACTGCTTCTGGATCATCCAGTTCGATTACATTCTGGCCGAGCAGCTTTTTCCAGAATCCCAACACCTGAGGGTCGCCACCGTGACTGGCATTCTTGGGGAGGATAAAGAACACGTGATAGCGCTCTTCCAACTCGTGCACAATCTGGCTTACGGAGATATCCTGTGGCAGGTCCCGGCCGATGATCTTTTGGACCTCGGCGCGCTTGACCTTGCCATAAGCCATCTCATCGCCAATCAAGAACAGGTATCCCTTCTTCCGTCGCTTTTCCCAACAGTCGATTGCCGTGTGCCGCGCCATAAAATACAGCGCTAACTCATAGCTCTCCGTCTTTTGCCCGCCGCCGCCCCCTTCCAGCACCAGGCTCTCCAGGTTCTCATCCATCCGGTTGTCCGATTCAAACTGGCCGACCTGGAGCGGAACCGCGTCGCAGGTCGCATCGCCAACCGCGCCAAAAATAATTTGGGGGTGCTCCACATATCCCTTGCGCAGAATCAGCCCATGTAGCTCCGGCAACTTGGTTTGCAGTGTTCGGGGAATATCAAGCATCGAGCCCGTATCGTCCAAGATCACGGCAATCGCCAATGATTCGGGATGCTCGACACTGTCCCGGCTCTCGCGCACGTTGACGCCAAGGGGATCCATCGTATCATGCGGCTTCCACGCGGTTCGCGGCATTGAGCTCAGATGCGCATGATAACCAAAAGTCGGGATTCCCGCCCTTGCCTTACCCAGCGCACGCTCATCGTATATGTTGGTCGACCACATTCCGCCACCCATTTTGCTTTCTCCTTTCCTGAATCTCTTCTCTTTTGGAGAGAATTGTTATCTCAAAACGCTTTAACCTGTCCTGGCGCTCTTCGAACCGCCGAAAGGCGGCATGCGAGGAAAATCTCGCCGGGGCATCACGAACGGATGAAACGTACGCTTGCCCCAGAGCCGCTCAATCACCTCATCAAACTCTTCCAACAGTTTCCAGGTATCCTGAGGGCGAGCCCGCGGGCTCGCCTGCAAGCATCCCTTGAAGAACCGTACGAACGGCCTGGGGGTCGCCTCCGGGATCACGCCCGTTGCTGGATCGCCGCCCAGCAGGTATATCATGCACTGCACAGCCATATAGATATCTGTGCCGGGGAGAGGCGACTGCCGCGCCTTGATCTCGGGTGGATACCAGGGCTCGTACTCGACGTTCATCGCCGGGATGTAAGGCGCCGGGCAACTGGCATCCTCCACCATTACAGCACAGGTCCAATCTACAAGTACCAGTCCGTGCATCTCTGGATGAATGAGCACATGCTCTGGCAGTACCGCGCCGTGGATCACCCCGTTGATATGCGCCAGGCCTAGCGCCACCAATAAGCGTCGCCATATCCACACCATATCGCGCGGGTCCACTCCATTCCGGTATTCTGCTCGCACCTCCTTGAGCGAATAGAAACCTTCCAGCGCCTGCAATATGTTTACCCGCCGCGTCACGTTTGAGGGGTCCTTGTAGGCAAAGGCATCGTGCACGGTCGGAATATAGATGTGTAGTTTTTCAAAAGCTTTGTCCGCGTGCAGATGATGCAAGATGTGCGCCTCGTGCGCGACCAGGTCATTATTGCCCGGGTCCACTGCCACCTTGAATACTGCCCGCGTCGGGTCCCCTACCGGCATACAGTGATAGAGATTGCAAAAATCGCCGGCCGCCATCTGCGTTTGAACCACATATTGATGCTTACCCGCCTGAACCATCACTGGATCAACCGACTGTAAGCGCGTCCCATCACCGTAGGTCCCGATTTGAATCTGCGCCTGCGCTTCGCGCCACAACTCTTGCAGCAGCTTGAACGTCTCTAACGCCGTCGCCTGGTCGCCATTGTGTTTGTAGCGATCCGGATGCGCGATCTTGACCAGTTGCCGGTAAGCCACTGCCGCCTGCTCCATCTGCTCCTCGGCATTCCCTGTAAACACTCCAAACACCTCTGCTGCGCATCGCGCCCGCTGCATCTGCTCTGCCAACTGCGTCAGTTCCCTATCCATTTTTTCCTCCCGCTTTCGCCCAATTAGTGTTAGTTAAACACTAACTACAGGCCTAAAAAAAACGGTCTGTTCCTCCATCACTTTTCTATCTGTCTAGTCAAAGAACACAATCTCACGCGTCTTGAAACGATAAAGCTCGGCCGGGCGATGCGCACCGACCACCTCTTTTTGCCCCGTCCTGGCCAGCAAGCCCAAAGACAACATCCGCTTGCGAAAGTTGCGCTTGTCAAGTGGCTTGTCGAGAATAATCTCGTAAATCCGCTGCAGATCGCTCAAACGAAACTTGTCGGGCAACAGCCCATAGACAATATTGCTATAGCTCGCTTTGGCTTCAAGTCGCGCCCGCCCATACTCCAGGATGTGTGCGTGATCGAATGCCAGCGCGGGCGCCTCCTTGACCGGAAACCACCGGACTTCAGATACTTGCCTAGATACAGGCGGCCCGAGCTTTTTCCAGGGAATCAGCGACAAGTACGTGACCGTCACTACCCGTTTACGCGGGTCTCGGTCCGGGTCGCCAAATGTATAGAGCTGTTCCAGGTAGAGGTCCTCGACCCCGATCTTGTCCAGCGCGACGCGCTTTGCCGCTTCCTCCAACGACTCGCCCTTCCAGATAAACGCCCCCGGAATGGCCCACATTCCCGGATAGGGCTTTTCCGCCCGCTTGACGAGCAGCGCGGAAAGCCGGCCGTCATCGATCGAGAGAATCAGGACGTCAACGGTAACAGATGCTTGCTCAACGGGCGTCTCGTTAGTGTCCATTCTACACTAATTATACAACCAAAAATAATTTTGTCAAGAGGCACTTTCAGCATTTTCCAGGCGCTCCCATCGCTCCACAATTGCGCGGTTCTCGGGCACATTCTCCAGGTATGACTGGCGCCACTCTGGGTCGCTGATCCTGGCAGCCTGCATCATCAGCCGGCGATAGCCCACCTCGATCACCTGTCGCACGCGATCGCCGTGGCGCACATCCTCTACAACGCCAGTCACAGTGCTCTGCAAGGCATCGAACACATCTGCAACAGTGACACACGCCCGCGTCGAGACCGCACGTTCTTGCTGTTCGGGTGCAACCAGGTAGTCTGCCACCTTGGTCGCCCACCGCCGCGCCTCGTCCCACTGTCCGAGCGCGATTGCACACCGCGCCAGCCCGGATGCCGCCTCCGCGACTGCATCACTGTCACCGATCCGGCTGTACTCGGCGTACACCTCGACATAGCCGAGCGCCGCCTCTTGGAATTCTCCCGCGGCCTCGAGGAGGTTTGCCAGTTCCAGCTTACAGGCAAAGAGCCCGTTTGCATCGTTCACGGCAATGAGCTCGGCCAGTGCCTCCTCTTCCATCCGCCGCGCTGCAGGTACATTACCAATCCGCCAGATGACATTACCCAGATTCAACATGTTATAGGCGCGCAGACGGCGTTCTCCGATTGCTTCGACTAGTCCCAGCACCTGCTCATAGCTGATACGCGCTCGCTCATAAAGGCCCATCGACGCATGAACAATCGAAAGGTTTCCGACGGCGAGCGCTTCCTGGACACGGTCTCCGACACGTCGCGCCATCTCGGCGCCCTGCGTATAAAAACCCGCCGCCCGAACGGGGTCGCCCGACTCGCTGTAATAAATTGCGAGGCGTACCAGGACAAATGCAAACGCGGCCTCATCTTGCGATTCCTGGACGCAGCGGAATGCTTCTTGGGCCACGACCCGCGCGGCCGGGCCCTCTCCCGTCCGAGCCAGTGCAATCACCTCGACGGCCAAACCGCGCGCCTCAAGCGCACGGTTACCGGTCTGCCGTGCAGCGGCGATCGTCTCTTGGGCAACCGGCGCAACCGCGGGCCAGTCTCCCAGCGCCCGCAGGCGCATGAGCTGCCGATAGCGCGCCTCTGCCCGCCACCGATTGTCATTCGCCGCATCCGCCAACGCCAAGAGTGCAGCAATATCCAGCTTTTGCGCCTCGCGTTCACCCCGCAGATCGAGTACGGCCTCACGGCCGCAGAGCGCCCGCCAGCGTCGTTGCCTATCGGATGAGAGATCAAGCACCCGTTCCCAAAACCGTTTCGCCTCAGCCCACGCAAACGCGGCCTGGGCATGCTCACCCGCCATCAGGTACCATTCCGCTGCCGCGTCCAGGTCACCTGCCTGTTCGCAATGCTGGCCGAGCGCGCCTGCCCATTCGTCCAGGCGCCCGGTATGCCGCGCCTGCTCCTCCAGCCACTGCGCCGCCAACCGGTGAAGCCGGGGCCGTTCTCGCTTCAACACACTCTCATAAGCAACCTGTTGCAGAAACGTATGCTGGAATCGCCACTCGCGCTCAGGCAGGCCCAGGGTCGCGTCGACCGGCTCGATGAACCCACGCGCCCGCAAAGAGAGCAAGAGCTGATCCGTCTGCGACAGGCCCATCGCCGACACGCCACCCTCGGGAAACTGGCGTCCAAAGATTGAACCGAACTGCAAGCATGCGCGCAGAGGAGGTGGCAACGAGAGGAGACGCGTCAGCAACAACTGCTGCAAGGTCTGGGGGACCTGTGTGATATCCAACCGCCCGGCGACATACCGCCAGACCTCCTGGCGCGTATCGATCACCCCGCGATCAATCAACAAGTTCACCAACTCTTCAGCAAAATACGGCACCCCTTCGGCGCGTGTCACGATGAACTGTACGAGATCGTCGGGCACATTCTCCACCCGCGACAAGAGCGAGGATACCAACTCCAGGCTGCAATCGGGAGCGAGCGGCGTCAACTGGACCGTACGAAAAGCGGGAATCGCGGCCAATACAGCCGGAGGCATCCACTCGGGGCGCGCCGTCGCAACCACAAAGAGACCCTGACCTGCGTTGCCCACCGGCCCTTCCAAGAGCAAGGCCTGAAGATATTCCCATGATGCGGCATCGATCCAGTGCAGATCCTCCAGGAACACCACCACCGGCCTCGGTCTCCGCAAGGCCGCGAGCAACTGGCGGCTCACAACCAGGGCGCGCCCTTTGACCTGCTTGGGGTCATTACGCATCGCCCCGATATAAGGGCTGTTATCAAAACGGAGCCCGACAAGCAGCCCGAGCGCCTGGGCTGGTTCAACCTCGCTACGCCCGGTCGCCAACTGAAACTGCGCTACCCAGCGAGTCTCCGCCTCGGACAAAGGCAGATCCTCCGTAATTTCAAAGAGGTCAAACCAAAACCGCCGGACCAATGCATAAGGACGCGCCGCGTCACCGATAAAGGCGCGCCCGCGCAGGATGATGGCGCGTTCCGGTTGCGCTTTGATCCAGGGATATAATTCTTCCAGCAAGCGGCTCTTGCCCATCCCTGCCTCGCCAATCAACTGGCGCCACACCATGCGTTGCTCTCTGCAAGCTTCTAAATCGGCCGCCTGCAGACCGGCAAGCTCGACGTCACGACCCACCAGGCGGGTATGTACCCCTGCGACACCGCGTGTAACCGTCTGGAATTGGCGCAGCGTCGCCCGGTTCACGAGAAAGGTCTGAACCGGATCCTTTTTACCTTTGACGACGAGCTCTGGTTGTGGAATCACCTCAAACACCCTGCGCACATAACGCCAGGTATCATTTGAGATCAGGATACCGCCTGGTGGCGCCGCCGCCTGCAGCCGGGCTGCCAGGTTCATCGCATCGCCCATCGCCGCCAGCTCTTTATGGCCGGATAGAGCAATTTCCCCCGTCACCACTAACCCCGTATGAATACCGATGCGAAAGAGCACTCGGGGTTCAGCCGGCTCCAGACTGGCCGCCAGAGCCGGCTGAATCTTGAAATCGGAATTCTGGATCTCGAGGGCCGCGCGGATCGCATTCTCAGCGTCCGCTTCGCTGATGGCCGGGACGCCAAAGAGCGCAAGGACACCATCGCCGAGGTGGCTGGCGACGACGCCCCCGTATTTTTCAATGAGCTGGTCCAGGGTAGAAAACAGATGGGCGATGAGATCATGCCATTCTTCCGGGTCCATCCGTTCGGCTAGGGCCGTCGAACCGACAATATCGGCAAAGAGGATCGTGACAAGACGTCGTTCCTCTACAGGGATGGCAACGGAGGAGCGCTGCGCCTCGAGGGAGGCTACCTGCTCACGCAGAATAGTCAGCGCCG
>JBAVQS010000065.1:0-11080 GCA_049694275.1 Anaerolineae bacterium
ACTAATCAGGTCGGTAAAGGCATAGTCCAGGCCATACAGCCGGAGCAGGTTGTGGGGGAGGGCCCGTTCCTGTTCGCTGAAATTGGCGAGGACGAGCACGCGTTCATTCCCGGCCTGCCGTACAAACCCCAGCGTATCATTGTTCGGAATGTTCATGACCTGGAGGTCACTCCCTGCAAACGCGGCCTCTCCCTTGCGAATGGCGATGAGGCGGCTCAGGCGCTGATAAATCTGTCCTTCGGTCGTCGTGCTATCGCCTCGCCTTGCCATGCGGGTCCAGTCGGTCGCCGGACGATGAACCCAGCGGCTGTCCTGCGCCTTGGCCGGATTCTCTGCGTACCGATAGTCGTTCAGTGTGCCAATCTCGTCGCCCAGGTAGAGGAGCGGGATGCCGCCCGCCGCGAGGATGATGCCGTGAATGAGCAGGATGCGGCGGATGGCGAGCTCGGCCTCTGCCGCGGTCTCTTCCTTGAGCGCCTTTTCGAGGCCTGCCAGTGAGGCGCAGGTCCCCGAGATCCGGCAGTCCCCGGTCTTGGGGTTTTCCTGGAAGGGCAGGCCGCGCGCGAAACTCCCCGGAAAGCGGCCCGTGTAGAAATCGTTCAAAAAACGGCGGTGGTCATACCCGTTTATGTCGAGGCGCGCCGCATCCTCATCCGAAAAGGTCCAGCCAATATCGTCATGCACCCGCACATAGTTGACCCAGGCGCAGCCGGGCGCGAGCGGGTGCCGTTCGCGGAGCGCGAGCCGCAACAGGCGCACCTCGCGCGTCGCGAGCGAGTTCCACAAGAGCGCCATCAGGAGGGGATTGTACGAGAGCTGGCACTCATCGGGCCGGATATATTTCACGACATCGTCGGGATGGACAATCGCTTCCGATTTGAACAAGAGCGCGGGCGCAGCAATGCGCGCGGCGGCGTTAAAGGCCTGAATGAGGAGATGCGCTTCCGGTAGGTTCTCGCAGCTCGTCCCCAGCTTTTTCCAGATAAACGCGACCGCATCAAGCCGCAGTACCTCCACCCCCAGGTTGGCGAGTAAGAGCATCTCCTGGACCATCCGGTTAAAGACCGCCGGGTTGTCATAGTTCAGGTCCCACTGGTAGGAGTGAAAGGTGGTCCAGACCCAGCCGGTCTGGAGGCGTGGGTCCAGTTTGCCGTTTGTCTCGGAACCGGCCGTCGGGGCGCCATAGGCCGATAGCGGCGTAAACGCGCCGGGGTGCTCGTCGGGAAAGATTTCCCGGAGGGTTGCTTCGTACGCGTCCGGCATGGTGCGATCCGGAAAGATACGATAGTAGGATTGGCTTTCGGCGTCGCCGGCGCGGGCGCGAAAGGCCCAGTCGTGCTCATCCGAAGTGTGATTGAACACCAGGTCGAGCACGAGGCTGATTCCCGCGTGCCGCAGCTCGGCCGCCAGCGTCCGCAGTTGCTCGACGGCGCCGAGCGGGGGATGCACCTCGCGATAGCTGCTGACTGCATAGCCGCCGTCGTTCTCCTTTTGCGGCATCTTGAACAGCGGCATCAGGTGCAGATAGGTTAGCCCGAGCTCTTGGAAATACGGAATCTTGCTGCGAATCCCGTTCAGGTCTCCGGCAAAGAGATCGACGTAGCAGACGCCGCCCACCATGCGGTTGGATTGGAACCAGTCGGGGTGAACCTCGCGCTCGGCGTCGAGCGCCTTGAGCTCGGGCGCGCGTTCGGTCCAGGTCTGCGCGAGAATCAGGAGCAACTCCTCAAGATAGTAAAAAAGGTCATAGTGTGCGCCGTAAACCTCCAGCAGCAGACTTAACAGGCGCGGCCAATGTTCCTCGATGCGCTGTTTGAGAGCGGCCCATTCCTGTGGGGAATGCGTGGCATACGCAGCGAACCGCTCTTCGAGGCGTGGCATGAGCCGGCGCAGGGTAATCTCCGGTTGTTGTTCGAGCCAACGACTGTCAGGCATTGAGACCTCTATATTTTGATAGCTGGATTGCTCCTCCGGGCAAGAAACCTATGGGCCGGCGCCGGTCAGGGATCGGACAGAGCACAGCGCAAACCGATCTGGTTGTCAAAGTAATGCTCCGCGCCGCCGAACCCACGGGCGGTCGTGCGTAGAGTCTGTGTCAGGCTGTGCCAGCCGCCACCCCGGATGACATAGCCCGCCGAGGTGGGCGGTGAGAGCGGGTTGCGACTTGAAGTCGAGTAAAAGGCGGGGTCATAGCCATCGGCGACGAATTCCCATACGTTGCCCGCCATGTTCAATGCCCCGTAAGGGCTAGCGCCACTTGTCGGTACATCGACCGGCGTCGTGTCCTTGACACATTCGAAATAACTGGCGCGAGAGCAGTCGATGCCCTCACCCCAGGGAAAGGTGCGGCCATCGGTGCCCCGCGCCGCTTTTTCCCATTCCGCTTCAGTCGGCAGGCGTCGCCCAGACCAGTGGCAGTATGCTTGTGCCTCGTCGCCATCGTACAGGACAACCGGATAGCTGGCATACTGCGGATTGACGTAATAGTCCAAGCGCGTAGCGCTCGATACTCCATCGACATATGGCGTGTACCGGCGCGGGTGACACGCCCCATCCGCAACACACCGGGTGAAACCGGCATTGGTGCTTTCAGTTTCATCGATCCAAAAAGCATCCAGGTACACCCGGTGCTGCGGTTTTTCGTCAGTTGTGGCTGCCAGATCATTATCCGCCGCGCCCATCAAAAACTCGCCGGAGGGCACGCAGAGGAGTGTGACTCCATCGCGTGGCGAGACCCAGCGCTGCCCACTTGTCGTGCAGCGGGGCGGACGATCTGCGCCCTTCGAGGCAGAGAGCGTTGGCCCAGACCCCAAGAGACTGGCCGGGAAAGGAGTTGGTGACAGTCCTGCCACTGATGGCATGATCTGGCATGCCGTAAGGCCGAGGGTCAAGAGGACGAGACTTGCTTTCCAGGTCACCATGTATCCTCTCCGCTTTTGGCAGTTCCCCTCTAACCCTTTACCGAACCCGCCAGTAGCCCGCGCACAAAGTAGCGCTGCAGCGAGAAAAAGACGAGCAGCGGCAGCAGCATGGAGATAAAGGACCCCGCGGTGAGTAGGTGCCAGTCGTTGCCGCGCGACCCGACCAGTTCGGCTACGCGCATGGTGAGCACCTGGACATCGGGCCGCGAGCCGATGAAAATCAACGCGACCAGGTAATCATTCCAAACCCACAGGAACTGGAAGATGGCGAAGGAAGCGAGCGCCGGCGTCGAGAGGGGCAGAATCAAATTGGTAAAGATGGTAAAGTGGGACGCGCCGTCGATGAACGCCGATTCAAGAATATCCCGCGGCAGCGTGCTGATGTACCCGAACAGCAGATAGGTTGCCAGCGGGAGTCCAAAGCCGGTGTGCGCGAGCCAGATGCCGAGGAAGGTCCCGTTCAGATGCAGCCCCACATAGTCAGTCAGGATAGGCACCAGCGCGATTTGCAGCGGTACCACCAGCAGTGCGACGACGGTTGTGAACAGGATGCGGCGCCCCGGAAAGCGCATCCAGGCAAACCCATAAGCGGCAAAGGCGGCGATCAGGATGGGAATGACTGTCGCCGGGACGGTCACAATGATGCTGTTGAGGAACGCATTCGTAAAGTCAACGCCTTGCTCGGTGACGACCTGCCCATCGGGCTGCCGGATCTGGTATTGCTTACCGCCCAGGACCTGATCATAATTGTCCAGCGTAAAGTTGATCCCCACTGTCCATTGCTGCTTTTGCACCTGGATGGTCCCGAGGCGTTTGTTGCCGATCCAGAGTAGTCGCTCCCCGTTCGGCGCGACCACCCCGGCGCGGAACTGTTCGAAAGTCCCCTGCGCGCCTTCGATGGTAATGACGCCATCCAGGTTCTGATTGGTCGGCGGAGGCAGCTCCCCGGTTTTGTACCATTCCTGATGTGGGAGGATATTCCACCAGCCGGAGGTCTGGATGTCGAAACGCGACCGGAACGACGAAATGAGCAAACCCATAACCGGGATGAGCCAGAGTAGGACCACCAGGAGCAGAGTGCCATTGATGATGAGTTGGCCTGTAGAGATCCGGGATTTTTTGCGAGAGATACCAGTAGCAGCCATTAGAATGCCTCGCTTTCACGGAATTGCCGGAGGTTATAGACCATGACTGGAATGACGGTGATGAGCAACACAATGGCGATGGCCGACGCATAGCCCGAGTTCTGTGAAGTAAAGTACTCGCGATAGAACTGGGTGGAGATGACCTGCGTATTGAACTGGCCGCCCGTCATGACCCAGACGACGTCAAATATCTTGAGCGTGAAAATCAGCACGGTGGTGCTCACAGTGATGATGGTGCCCATAATGGAGGGAATCATGATCTGAAAGAAAACTTGCAGCTCATTCGCTCCATCCACCCGGGCGGCCTCCAGAATTTCGGCCGGGATGCCTTTGATGGCCGCCGAGAAGAGGACCATGCCATAGCCGGTTTGCAGCCAGATCATAACGATGATTAAAAAGAGATTGTTCCAGGGCTGGAGCTCGGCGGAAGCGGTCCATGCGACGGGTTGGCCGCCAAAGCTGGTATAGATGGCGTTCAGCAGGCCGATGTTGGGGTTGACGGCATAGGTCAGGTTAAAGATGACACTCGCCCCGACCATCGAGATGGCCATCGGCATAAAGATGATCGACTTGGCCAGCGTTTCGAATTTGCTGCGGTCGGCCAGTACGGCGATGAGCAACCCCAGGACCACCGTAAACGATGCGCCAAAGATGATCCACATGATGTTGTTGCGGAACGCCGTGAACATATCGCGGTCGGTAAAGACCGCCAGATAGTTCGACAGACCAACAAAGTTGATATTGTCCGCGTCAAACAGGCTGATCCAGAAGGTGCGGAGGGTGGGCAGCGCCAGATACCAGGCGAGAATGGCGACTGCAGGCCCGACAAAGATGAAGGGCACGAGCCGTCTCCGCCACTGGTCGCCGAATCGTTCGACGAACCAGTTCGAGACGGTATAGAGCAATGCGACGCCGCCAACACCCCAGACGATGGCGACGACGGCAGTGACGAGCTTGGGCGTATTGCTGTCCCGCAGGAAGATGAATCCAACGTAAAGTACGACAAAGGTCACGAATGGGACAAACAGCGAGACGAGTATCCGCACGAGGTTGGTGAAGAGCCAATCCAGCGGCCCACGCGTTTTGGCCTCCTGCACCAGCGGATCCCCAACTACAACATTTGGGTCCATAATCGCGCTCCTCTATTATTGATTCCGGCAGCCATAAAGGATTGCCCCGGAGAATGGTCAACCGAAGGATTGACCGTCCCGCGCCGTGCGGGGCAGTTGCACGGCGCGGGAGTTTAACTAAACGAACGACTTATTTCGGCCAGGACGCATCGATCTGCTTGAGGACCGTATCGAGATTGGCGGCGCCGGAGTAATAGTCGGTCATGCCCTTCCAGAAAGAGCCTGCGCCGACAGCCCCGGGCATCAAGTCCGAGCCGTCAAAGCGGACGACGGTGGAATCCTTGACGAACCCTGCGATCTTTTTCTCAATCGGGTCGCCATACCAATCGAGGTTGACATCGTTCTGGGGACCGAGAGCGCCCCCGGCCGCGAGCCAGCCCTTGACGCCTGCGCCGGTGGAGAACAACTGCATCAGGGCGGCGGTGGCGGGCTTGTTGTTAAAGGCAACCATGATATCGCCAGCGACTTCGTAGGGCTTGCCATACTTGGGATCGACGGGGGGCAGGTAGAAGAAATCATAGTCGACCCCGGCTTTGGCCGTCTGCGGGAAGAAGGAGGTGATAAAGTTGCCCTGCTTGTGCAGCCAGCACTTGGGCGGGTTCTGGAACATGGGGGTGGGGGCATCGCTGAACTGCGTGCTGACGATGGCTGCGGTGCCGCCATAGACATACTTGGGATTCTTCCAGATCTTGTCCATGACGCCGATGGCGTTGCGGACTTCGGGCGAATCGAACTTGAGCGTGCCCGCGACCCACTTGTCATAGTTCTCTGGGGTGGTGGTGCGGAGCAGCAGCGCTTCGATCCAGTCGGTGGCGGGCCAGCCGGTGGCAGCGCCCGAGCCGATGCCGAGGCACCAGGCCGTGTCGCCGTCCTTGGCAATCTGGTCGGTGAGGGTCATGAGGTCATCCCAGGTCTGTGGGACCTTGTAGCCGGCCTTGTCAAAGGCGGCTTTGGGATACCAGACTTCGTCCTTGCCGGAAAAGCGCTGGACGATGCCGACGAGCATGGGCTTGCCATCGGGGCCGGTGACGGTCGGGATGTCGAGCCAGGACTGTTTGTAGTTCTGCTTGAGCCAGGTCATTGGGACGAGAGTGTCGGCGGCGACGACCTTGCCCTGCTTGGCGAAGGTGCCGGCGAGGCCGGGCTGCGGAAAGTCGACGACATCGGGCGGCGCGCCGGATTGGACCTGGGTGGTGATGGAGGCTTCAAAGGTCTTGGAGCCGGAATACTGAATCTGGATGCCGGTGGCATCCTGGAAAGCCTTCATCGAGTTGTTGAACTTGACGGCGTCGGCGTCGACGAAGGGGCCGGTCATGGTGACGATCTGACCCTTGAATTTGCCGGCGTAGGCGTCGGCCAGCGTGGTCAGACCGGCGGCGCGTGCGGCCGCTTCACTCTCACCCGCCGTCTGGCCGCCAGCAGAGGGGGCCGTGGTGGGCGAGGTCGAAGCCGCGGTTGGCTGCGTGACGGGCGCGGTAGTCGGCTGGGTCACGGGCGCGGTCGTTGGGGCAGTTGTCGGCGGTACACTGTTGCATGCGATCAGGGTGAGCCCCGCGATCAGCAGCAAAGCAGTAACGAGTAACAGGCGTTTCATTTTCTCCTCCCTTTCGGGTAAATAACAGTGGTCAATGCACTCGAACGATGAAGAGGTGATTGAAGATATTTGTTCTGTTCTTCCTCCTTTCTCTATTCTGATCTTGCGGTCAGGCGGTCTGGCGCTGGATCAGTTCGAGGGGCAGGCGGATATGCTGCACACTACGGGAGTCATCGGCCAGGCGCGCCAGGAGCAGTTCGACGGCCACGCGGCCCGATTCTTCCAACTGCTGGCGAATGGTTGTCAGTCCGATGTAATCGGAGATGTCAATGTCGTCAAAACCGAGCACGGCGAGGTCCTCTGGAACGCGCACTCCGCGCTCGCGGGCGGCCTTGAGCACACCCAGCGCCTGCGTGTCACTTGCCGCAAAGATCGCAGTCGGGCGCTCGTCCAGGTTCAACAAGCGGAGCGCCGCATCGTGAGCCATGTCAATCCCATGCGGGGCAGGGGCAAGCGAAATGAATGAGTCGGGCAGGTTGACGCTCGCCTGGGCAAGCGCCTCGCGGTATCCGGCGAGACGCCAATCGCTTGTGTGAATGGCATAGGTCGGAAGGTCGGTATCGCCGACAAAGCCGCAGCGGCGGTGCCCTCGCGACAAGAGATACTCGGCGGCGAGCCGGCCCCCCTGATGATTGTCGATCTCGATGCTGCTAAAGTGGGGATGGCTGAATTCGATCAGGACGCTCTCCATGGCGTGCCCCGACAGGCGGCGCGCAACGGGAGCATCGAACGGCAACGCCATGATAATGAGCCCGTCGAGCCGGCGGGTAACCGCGAGCGAGGTCAGGTAGGCATCTCGCCGGGCCGAGGTATCGACGTTATAGATCACCAGCTCATAATTCCGGCCGGCCAGCGCCGTCGCGACCCCGCGCAGTCGCTGTACAAAAGAGGGATAGGTAAAAAAGGGGGCGAGGACGCCGATGCGACGGCTGGCACGCCGGGCCCGCGCGGCCGCTTCGGCCTTGGGTACAAAGCCCAATTCGTCAACTGCCTTGAGGATACGCTCGCGAGTGCCCGGGCTGACCTTGTCAGGGTTATTGAGCACGCGAGAAACCGTCGCAATGCTCACGCCTGCTTTTCTTGCCACATCGTAAACTGTGTGTTCAGCCATTTACACCGCCAGCGACCTTGCCAATCCGGTGAAAACCCGCCCTGTGAGAGGAATTTCGTGGGCCCCTCTTCAAGTATGAGCCGTACAGTTGTCTAATTCAAATGATAGTGGGGGAAATTGAAACTATTTTTATGAAAGCACTTTCATTATATCGAAAAAGCACTATTTGTCAAGAGTAAATGCAAAATTCCCGAGAAATAGGGCAATTTTCACACCAGTTTTGCATCTCCATGTTTGTATTTTTTCCCTCAAGGAACCCGGCGCGCGCGAAAACCAAAAACCGGGATCCCCAGACCTTCGCCGTCTATTTTCAGCCCTGTAACTCTCGGGTTCCACAAGCGGTCCCCATATTCAGCAATCACCTTCACGGCATCGCCGGGCGATAGTGTGCGTGTGTTCAACACCTCGCGTGTATTCTGCGAGTCGATTGCCAGCGCCTAGCTCAACTCGGCCATTGAGGTATCCTGTCGCTCGTGTTGGAAAAGGCCTGCGCGTTCAGTCCTTTTGCCTGCTCGGTGGCAAGCAGCGCGATTCCATTCGACGGCCCAGGTGGTGGTTGTGCAGACGGCAGAACCAGTCCAGCGGGAGAGGTCGCCTTGGGGAGAGGCGTGGGCGAACTGTAGGGCGCGACGATAATGGTTCTGGTTGGTGTGAGGAGCCCGCCCAGAGTAGCCAGTCCCAGCACGAGGAGCAGAACGACGACAATGACGGCGAGGATGATCAATGGAGCGCGTGATGTCGACCGTCGAGTTGCGGCCGGCGGGGGGGGCGGTAACGGCGGCGCAACGGGAGGCGATGCGGCCGGCGGGGGCGCAGAAACCGGGGGTGGAAGGGCAGGGAAAAGGGGATCAGGCAAAGGCGGTGTAGCCGCCGCCGGTGGATTTGCTTCCACCCATTTTTGCCCGTCATGCACGTACCACTTGCCGCTATCTGCTCCGAGCATCCAGTAATGCCCGTCTGCAGCCTGGAACACCAGGTCATTGAGGGCCGCTTCGTACTGGGCGCGTGTAATCTGCCCTGCCCCAAGCTGCCCACGCAGACGGAAATATTGATCCTCCCTCTGCTGGAACGGGTCGTTCACCATATCTTCTCCCCGGCGCGGCGTCGCGCCTGGCGCATATCACATCTGTTCTTTGTGACCCTCATTATAGGGGGGATAGAGTGCGTGCGTCAATGGCGTCGGTATTAAGGTTCCGTTAATTACCTGACGCACAAATGGGGGCTGACTCTTATGATTTTTTAACTCACGACGGCGATTCTCATGGTAGAATCGCGCGATCGATATTGCTTGATGTGGCATTGTGGAGGTAGCTCATGGGGCCAAAACAGCTGACGCGAGAAATGCGGGCACTCTTTTACGTTGCCAGCATTCTGGTCTTGATTATCGGCATTCCGCTTTTTCTCCTGTCTGATCAAACCCAAATCTTTTTTGCATGGACCATCAAGTCGTCCTTAACCGCGGCCTTTCTCGGCGGGTCTTATTGGTCCGCATTCGTCCTCGAATTCCTCTCGGCGCGCGAGCGGTTGTGGGTCAATGCGCGTCCTGCGGTGCATGCCGTATTCTGTTTTACCGCGCTAACCCTTGTCGTCACCCTGGTGCACCTCGACAAGTTTCACCTGAATGCTCCCCTGTTTATCACCGTCGCCGGCACCTGGATGTGGCTGGGAGTCTATGCGGTGGTGCCGATGATCATGGTCGTCCTGTGGGTGCTCCAGTCTCGCTCCCCCGGCGCCGCGCCGGCGCGCAACGCGCCGCTGCCGATGTGGATGCGGGGAATCGGCGCGCTGAACACGGCGGTCCTGCTCGTGTTGGGTCTCCTCTTGCTCCTGCTCGCCGATTCAATGCAGCCTCTATGGCCCTGGGCGCTCACGGCGCTTACCGCTCGCGCGATCGGCGCCTGGTTGATTGGCCTTGGGGTTGCAACCGGCCAGGTGGTCTGGGACAATGACCTGCGCCGCGCCCGCGCCGTCATGACGAGCGCGATTGCCTTTGGGGTGCTCCAGTTTATCGCGCTGGCCCGGTATGGGAATGAGATAAACTGGGGCGCTGCGAATGCCTGGCTCTATGCCGCGTTCCTCGTCGATTTCCTGGTCGTCGGCGTCTATGGCGCAATGCGCGCCTGGGCGATTCGAGACGCGCTTCAAGCCCAGTAGGCTCGACCTCCTCTCGTTCGGACCTGGCGGGGTAACTTGTCGCCGGCGCGATGCGCGCGCCAATTAACCACCATTGTGGAATGGCTGGAAAGTAACCGCGCTGAACTGTCCACGTCTCGGGCTACAGGGCGCGCCAATCCAATGCGCCGCGCGGTTCAGAAACGACTGTAGGAGGTCTGGCATATGCCACATAACTCGAAGCTTGCACTGATATTATTCCTCGCCGTTCTTTTGGTCGCGTGCGCCGCGCCGACCGCGGTTCCGCCGCCAACGCCCGCGACAATCCCCGCGGTGGGTGCGAACACGGGCGGAACTAGTCTGACTGTCTTGGCCGCCGCTTCGCTAACCGACGCCTTCAAAAACATCGGCAAGGCCTTTGAAGCCAAGCACGCCGGCGTAAATGTCCGCTTTAGCTTTTCAGGATCACAACAACTGCGCGCCCAGATTGAGCAAGGGGCGCAAGCCGACGTGTTCGCGAGCGCCGACGCCAAGAACATGGACCCGCTCAAGACCGCGGGCTTGTTGACCGGTGATCCGCAAGTGTTTGCGCATAACGTTCTGACGATCATTGCGCCCAAAGCGAACCCCGCGGGATTGACCACATTGCAAGACCTGTCCAAACCGGGCGTCAAAATTGTCCTGGCCGATGCGAGCGTGCCCGCCGGCAACTATACCCTTCAAATGCTCGACAAGCTCTCGGCTGATCCGGCCTATGGCGCCGATTTCAAGACAAAGGTCCTGGCCCGGGTTGTGTCAAAGGAAACGGATGTCAGGTCCGTTGTGTCCAAGGTGAGTCTGGGCGAAGCGGATGCCGGGGTCGTGTATACCACGGATGCTCAGGTGGCCGCCGACAAGGTGTCCACGATCTCAATCCCTGACAAATACAACGTCATCGCGACGTACCCCATTGCCGTCATTAAGAGCAGCGCCAACTCCAACCTGGCGCAGCAGTTCGTGGATTTTGTGCTCTCGGCGGATGGACAGGCCCTCCTGGCCCAGTATGGATTCGTCCAGCGGTAGCATAT
>JBAVQS010000066.1:0-7940 GCA_049694275.1 Anaerolineae bacterium
CCGCAACCCAATTGACAGGCCTCCCCTGCTGCAGGGTCTCGCGCGCTTTCTCCCGGCACTCGGCCAGCACGTCCGCCGGGATCATTTTCACCACGAGCGCAATCCCCAAGGGAACGAGCACAAGATCATCGAGATACCCGAGAATGGGAATGACATCGGGAATCAGGTCAATCGGACTGAGTGCGTATCCGACGACGCACGCCGCCAGAATCCGGGCATGGAGCGGGACGCGCGGGTCATGGTAGGCAAGATAGAGCGCATAGACCTGGACCTTGAATTCACGGGCCCGTTCCTTCCATCTCGCCAGAAATTCCTTCATACCGGCTCTTGATCGGCACCAACAATTACGGTGCAAGCGGGCCAATCATACTATTAGCGTTTGAAAGCGTCAACCCCCGTTCGGGAATCTGCGACTTGTGTCCCCGCAGAACATTCGGCGCGCTCTCACCATGACGCACAATTAACCGTCACCGACAATCACGGTGCGAGCGCGCCGATCATTTCAGGATCGGATCATGGTTAGCATCATCTTGTATGGCGTGATCGCAGTCAGCGCGTGCGGCGCATTCGCCGGCATGACGACGAGATCGCCGGCGCGGGCGCGGATTGTATTCCCCGACACGGTAATATCCGCCTCGCCGTCCAGCATGACGACCAAAGCGTCATACGGCGCGGTATGCTCGCTCAGGCTCTGGCCCGCGTCAAAGGCAAAGAGCGTCATCGTCCCCGCCGGCTTGTTCACCAGCGTCCGGCTGACAACCGAGCCATCCTGATAGTTGATCAGCCCGGTCATGGGTAGCGCCTGTCCGGCCAGCTTGTCAATCGCGTTGGATCGCCCCCGTTCGGGAATCTGTGACTTGTCCTGTTCCATTTTTTTCGTCTCCCGTCTCTTGAGCTGAGACCATTCCATCTCGAATCTATTTTCAGGGCGCAGAGCGCAGCCCGTTTCTACTTGCTCTCGCGTGCGTACACCACGATGACATCATTCCCCCAAACGCGCCGGGTAAAAGAGGCCGGGACAGGATCGCCGGCATTGACGAGCACATAGTCGATGGTCGAGTTCGCGCCGGGTGCTGGCAGATTGCGCAGCGCCGCTTGGGGATCACCGTAAAGCTGCCGGTTGGGCAAAAAGGCGGCGGCAAACTCGAATACAAGCCGCTTGTCCGGACGCGCGTTTTTGAGCCAGACCCGTGCACCATTCGGAATCTGCTGCGCCAGCGCGGCCGCCCAGTCCTGGCCGCCGTCGGTCAATTCGTAAATATCGTCCCCCGTTCGGGGATCTGCGACGTTCCCCGAATGATAGACCGGCTGGACGCGACCGGTAAATGCCGCGAGGCGCTGCAGGAACGCCTTTTGGTCTTCCGCCTTTAAAAGGTCGTTATGCACGACAATGTCGCGGACGCCGATCTCGCTCAGCACGGCAAGGCTGGCCTCGCTGGGAAATTCATCCGAAAGCTTGACCAGTGCATCATAGCTCGGCGGGAAAAAGCCGCTAAAGCCGTTGACCAGTTTACGCCAGTGATAGATCGAATAATACTGAGGCCAGGTGAGCGACTCGTTATCCAGAAGCATCGGGATTTCGAGGACAGCCGAATTCGGGTCGCCGCGCGCCAGGTATTGAGCATAGCCGGGGACCGGCTTGGCGAGCGTCGCGGGGTTTGTCGCGCGGATCGGAACGGCAATATTTTCGACGGCAATTAGCGAAACCAGCGCCAGCGCGCTCGCCGGCACGGCATAGCGCACGTTGGGCCGGATGGCCTGAATTCTGGCGATGAGCGCGCGGGTCCCATAACCAGCAAGGACCGCCAATCCCAACACGGCGAGATAGGCAAACCGGTCCGGCCCGCGCATCGCCTTGAAACCGGGGACCCAGAAAAAGAGATAGCGATAGGGGAGATAAAACGGGAGGTGGATGATGGGCCACCGCGGAAAGAGTAGGATTTCATTGCGCGCCCCGAACGATAAAATGACGCCGGCGATGGCGAGCAAGAGATAATAAAGCTTGAAATCGGCCCGCGGCGCCCTGGCGGCGAACAGGCCGATGAGGCCGAGCACGATCGCGGTAAAGCCGACAAAATCGCGCTCGCCAGAACCGGTCAATCGCGCCCTGGGCGCCAGCCACGCGTGATAGAGCCAGTTCCCATCGGGGACGGACAGATAGGTGCGCAACGTGGCAGCATAATATTCCGCGTCCTGAATTCCCCGTTCCAGTCCCAGGTCATGCTGGACGGCAAAGTAGGGAAGCGCGAGCGGAATGGTCATGACGGCGATGAGAAAGAGGGCGAGGACGAGACCCGCCACGGAATTGGCCCATGGGGACTCCCGCCAGTCGCGGATTGTCCCGTGGGGACTCCCGCCAGTCGCGAATTCCGAATCCTGAATTTTGAATTCCGAATGATTCCTATTACCAGGACATACGTGACATAGAGGGCGGCAGCGATGGCAATGAAAAAGGCATAGTAAAAAGAGGAGAGCGCCTGAACCGCAAAAAAGAGGGCGAATAGCACGGCCTGTTTGGCCTTCGGCGCGCTCGCACCGCCCGCCCTGGCGTCCTTGCGTCCGCTGAAAAGCGGCGGGCCAGGGTGATTGTCGGTAACGGTTAATTGTGCGTCATGGTGCGAGCGCGCCGTTTGGCGCCAGGTACCGGGAGTCAGGAGCCTGTGCAGATAGAGCAGCGCGAACGGCATCCACTCGGACGAGAGGAGCTGGAGATGCGCAAAATGCATCATCCGGTACGAAGTAAAAGAAAAGATCATTCCGGCGACAAGGCCGCCCGCGCGCGAGCGGGTGAGATCGAATACCAGCAGGTACATCCCGAAGGCGGCGAGAACAAAAGAAGAGAGCGCCAGCAGATTGTGCGCAAAGGCGGGCATGTCTGTCAGGAGAATGACAGGCATGGCCAGCGCCGCCTGCGGCACGAGACTTTCCGAATAGGCCAGGGCGTTAGGATAGGGATAAAAGATGTTGGCGTTGTAAAGGTTGGCCGGGTCCGCAAGCAGGGCATGCGTGCCCCATGCAAGCGTCCAGGAATTGAGCAGCGCATCGCTCCAGTTGTAAAGCGAGGTCTCGACCTGACGCGGGTAGGGCCAGGTCATCATGAGGGTAATGATCGTAAACAGAGCCAGCGCGGGCAGATGTCCCGTCCGGCCTAATCGTGCCAGGTAACTCTTCACGCTTGCTTTTCCTTGCTATCGGCGCGTTCTCACCACGACGCACAATTAACCGTCACCGATGACGCACGCTCATCGCGTTTGTCGGTCAATAGTGATTGCCGGTCACGATGCGCGTGCGCCACCAATCACGGTGCGAGCGCGCCGCCCAGTCCCAACTCGACCAGCGCCTGCGCCACGGTTTGGAGTAACGGGTCCTGCGCATCCAGGCCCAATTCAGCATAGTCAAACGCAATCGAATCCATCAAATCCAGGTCGCGGTTCTCCACCGACGCGCCTGTCTGTGCGTGCGCCACCCCCGTTCGGGGATCTGCGACCGGTAGGCGGCCCCCGTTCGGGGATCTACGACCCTCGGCGGCCGGGGTCGTACGGTCCTCAGCAGTCCACCCCAGTTCGGGGATCTGCGACTCGACCAGATACGACCGTGATTTCGCCTGCCCCGCCCCCGTTCGGGGATCTGCGGCATGCACCGCGCGTAGAAAATCAGCGTATGCCGCCGCCGATTGTTCGAGGGTATGCCCGCGGGCCGCAAAGGCGCGCGCATTGGTGCCCAACCGGGCTATCAGGTCGGGGCGCTGTGCAAACAGCTCAAGGTGTGCACACAACAGGGCCTGCTCGTACTCGTCCGCCTCGATTTTGGCGCAAACGCTGTCCGGCAGATCGGCGTAGGCGCCTGTCCGCGTCACAATCACCGCCTTGCCGGCCGCAAACAGGCGCAGGAGGCTGGCCGAGGTCTCGCCCGCCGACGGGTAACGCAGGTTCAGACAGAGATCGGCCGCCGCAATGTAATCCTCGTAATCGGCGCGCGGAGCAAAGCCAATCCGGCGCACCGCCCCCTCCAGCTTGCACAAGCGAATAATATCATCGGTCTCGTAATTGGCCGATTCGCGGCCAATCAGGAGAAAGAGGGAATTCGGAAAGCGCCTGTGAAAATCGGCAAAGGCCTGGAGGGCGACCGTCACGCGTTTGTGCGGATGTACCTCGCCGAATGCGGCGACGATAAAAGCATCCGCAGGGAGATAAAGGTGGGCGCGCGCCGTCGGTGCGTCATGGTAAAAACGCGCCGGCGGCACCCCCATCGGCACAACAGCAATAGGGGTCTGCGGGACAATCCGCGCTAGTTCATGCGCGGCATACGCGCTGTGAACGATCAAAGCCCTCGCCGCGCGGGCGACCGCGCCGTTGAGCGGATAGGCAAAACGGTCCAGCCCCGCCAGCCCCAACGCTTCAAGCCGCGCCAGTTCCGCGCCCGCCTCCCCATAGTCGGCGCGCATCGCCGCGATATAGCCCTGCACATCGCGGCGGTCTATCGTCTGCCAGGCGCGCAAATGATGGAGGACGAGGTCGTGCAGCACAACGACGCCGGGGATTTCGCGCAGGGTCTGATAGATACCATCGTGCGCCGGGGAATTGCCCATCTGATAAAGGACGAGATCGTAGGCAGCGGCACGGCGCTTGAACTCGGCCCGCGTCCAGACTGGAAAGGAGGCGAGGGCCGGATTGCTCGACGCGCTCGCACCGCCCGCCCTGGCGTCCTTGCGTCCGCTGAAAAGCGGCGGGCCAGGGTGATTGGCGGCGAGGGTTAATTGTGCGTCATGGTGAGAACGCGCCGTCGGCCGGGATTCATCCACGATTAGCTCGATTTCAAACTCGCGGGCGAGCAGCGGCAGCAATTCCTCGGAATAATCCGAGATGCCGGATGGAACCGGATTGAGCGGCGAGTAAAAAGCGATGCGCATACAAATTCGTTCAGACCAGAGCGTCGATAACCCGGTCCCAGGTAATATCCTTGACCCGTTCGTGTCCGGCGCGCCCCCACGTCCGGCAGCGGCCCTCATCCTCCAGCACGCGTGCGATGGACTCGGCGAGAGCCTGCGGCTCGGGGGGCGTGACCAACCCGTCGATTTCATGATCGACAAATTCGAGCACCCCACCCGCATCGCCGGTCGTAATCACCGGGCGTTCTGACAGGTACGCTTCGACCGTGGCAAACCCATAATCCTCGTCCACCGGGGCGTAATAGACCGCGCGGGCGCTCGCATACAGCGCGAGGGCGCACTCGTCGTCGACATAGCCGGCGAACTCAACGCGACTGGCGACGCCGCAGGCGCGCGCCAGGTCTTGCAGAGGAGCTGCCTCCGGCCCCGTGCCCGCAATAACGGCGCGGCCGTGCCGGGTGTGCGCGAGCGCCCGGATGAGCAGGTCCACGCGCTTGGCGCGGTCCAGGCGTCCGACATAGAGAATCGAGTCCCCGTACTCTCCCGAGCGGAAACGTCCCGTGAGCCGGGGCGGCGGGTAGAGCGGCGTGGCGTTGAGCCCGTTGAATCGCGCCAGCCGCGCCGCCACGTTCTTTGAAATGGCAAAACGCGCCCGCGCTTCGCCCAATGCCCGCCGGTCCAGTTCAATAATCTGCTGGCGCACCTTTTGGTCCGCCGGCGCATCCCCGAAATCGGAGAGGGGTGTCTGATACCAATCATAGACCTGGCGCAACTGGTGCACCAGCCAGACCACCTTGTGGGGATGTCGCGCGGTATAGGACGGAAATTTGGTTGCAATGAGACGGTCCACATGAATGGCATCGCTTTCGATCAGGTTCACCAGCCGCCAGGCCAAGGCGCTCTTGAGAATCTCGGATTTGGGATACCATTTGAACGGGAGCGCGACCAGGTCGGCGCGATGCCCGCGCGCCTGTAAGGCAGCGACCAGGCTCTCGGCCAGCATCTCGGCCCCGCCCCGCTCAAACGGGACCTGGGAACTGCAAACGAGAATATTCATCATGCCGTTCGGTGCGTTTTCATCATGATCGTCTACGCCGTCAGTCGCTCGACGGCCCGGTCCCAGGTAATCCCCGCGACCAGGCGCTGCCCCGCCCGGCCCCATTCGCGCGCCCGGCTCGCATCGGCATAGATGCGATGAATGGCCCCGGCAATCTCAGCCGGGACAGGATTACAGACCAGCCCCGTCTGCTCATGTGCGACGAATTCGAGGACGCCGCCGGCGTCGTTTGTCGTAATCACCGGTCGTTCGGACAGGTACGCCTCGACGGTCACCAACCCATAGTCCTCGTCAATCGGCCCGTAAAAAACCGCCCGCGCCCGCGCATACAGGTCGATGACTGTTTCATCGTCCACCCGGTCGCATAAAGTGACCCGCGTCTCGACGCCGAGGGTGTGGGCCAGCTTGACTAGATTATTCCGCTCCGGGCCATCCCCGACGACGACCAGTCGCGCAAGGGGGACCTCGGGCAGCGCACGGAGTACCAGGTCGACGCGCTTGGCCTGGTCAAGCCGGCCGACAGAGAGGATGTAATCGCCAGGTTCCAGAGAGCGCAGACGTCCGGCCAGACGCGGCGGCGCATAGAGCTGCTCTGCCGTTAGCCCCACATATCTTTGCAGGCGGCCGGCATTGTTCCTGGAGGTGGTGAACAGGCCCTGCGCCTCGCCGAGCGCGCGCCGGTCAAGATCAATCAACTGTGCGCGCACGCGCCGGTCGTCCTCGCCGCCGGTAAAACTGCCAAAAGGCGTGCCATGCCAATCATACGCCTGGCGGAACTGGTGAATCAACCATACGACCTTGTGTGGATGCTGCGCCGCGTAGGAGGGAAATTTCATCGTAATGATCCGGTCCACGCGCGTCCCGTTGCTCTCGGTCAAGTCGAGCAAGCGCCAGGCGAGAGCGCTCTTGAGGACCTCGCGCGGCGGATACCAGTCAAAGGGAAGGCGCACAAGGTCTGCACGATGCCCCCGCTCACGCAGAGCGGCGACCAGGCCCTCCGCATGTTCCTCGGCACCACCGCGCACAAACGGGACCTGTGCATTGCAAACCAAAATGTTCATGGAATAGCTGATAGCGGATAGCTGCTGGCTGTTAGCGATTGGCTCGCAGCCTCTCTACTTGTCTCCCTGTCTCCCTGTTTCCCTGTCTCTCCGCTTTTCCAATTCCTCTACGCGCTGGCGTAAAGCGTTGTTCTCTTTAGCCAGCTCGGTCAGGGCGCGTGCCACCTCGGCATTAAAACCGTTCTGCTGCTCGACGATGGTATTCAACAGCTCGACCATGATCCGGCGGGCGACGCGCTTGACGAAATAGACGACACGCCAGGCCAGCGGCGCATGGACGGGAACCGGGAGCTTGCCGCTGAGATGCCAGTTCGTATTGACGCCGGAGATTGCTTTCTGAAGCGGCGTCAATTCGGGCGGCGGCTTGACCCGGCTCTCCATCCCGCGGACGCGCGCCCGCAACTCTTCCAGCTCGCGTTCGACCTCAAGCGGCTCGGGCATGATCTCCCTCCACTGGCACATTCGGGACACCCCTGGACACATCACAACCAACAATCAAATGCCGTCGATAATCATGATGGGACTGCGCCATGAGCTCTAGCACCGCGTCGATATATTCCTGCGCCGCACGCGCCGGCGTCCGCGCGGCGGCATAATCCAGCGCCGCCGTGCTCATCTCTACATAGAGACCGCGATCGGATGACGCACGCTCATCGCGGTTGTCGGTCAACAGTGATTGCCGGTCACGATGCGCGTGCGCCACCGCTAGGCGGCGCAGCCAATCCGCAATCGCCTGGACCTCCCCTATACCGATCTCCACCTGCGCCGCGACCGGGGGCGGCAGCTCGGCAAACCAACCAGTGCGCGACACAATGGTCGGTTTGCCATAGGCAAACAACCGCATGACACCGCCCGAGGCCTCGCCGGCCGTCGGATAGCGCAGGTTGACCGCGATGTCGCAGAGGGCGAGATAATCGGGCAGTTCGCGTCCCGG
>JBAVQS010000067.1:0-9622 GCA_049694275.1 Anaerolineae bacterium
TGATCCACGCCGCGCCGACCCGGCCAAGCTGAAAACCGTCATTCGCCAACCCGTCGAGCGCGCCTAGCGCGCCCCATGCCCGCATCGAAAGAGAATACCCCGTTAAGCATGCAAAAGGCCCGCCCCCTTTCCGGGGAGCGGGCCTCGTTTTCATTCGAACAGGCGATTACGGATTCGTCTTGCTGAGGTTGGTGCCCCAGTTCGTCCATGTGTCCCGCGTATCGCCGCACGTTGTATCGACGGCATATTGGGCCAGCGTGCAGTTCGGAGTCTGGATGTATTCACTGGCAAAAAAGATCTGCGTGCCGGAACCGACGGCGGCCGAATAGTCGCCCCAGCGCGGGCGATATCCCTGGCTCGTATCGTATTCGGTAAAGCCATCGGTGCTGCTCTGGCCCCAGGCCGCGGTGTAGATGCGATCCGGGTTAGAACTAGTACCCAGGAAGGCATAGGCAGCAGTCGGATAGTACTGCATGCCGCTCAGGCTAAACGCCATCGCGCCGCGCCCGGTCGCCAGCATCCCGATGGAAGGGAACATCACGTCCGCATTCGCGGCCGCGACGTAGCCCTGTTTGGCGAGCTGCGGCGTAAAGTCGCCCAGCGTCCACATCGGGCGCACCGCAAACCAGGCGATACCGGCGTGGAGATTCGCCGACTTGTTGGCCGGCGCCTGGTTGACAGTGGTGTTTACGCCGCTCCAGAGGAGATGATTGGCATACACGACCTGGTTCATGCGGTCATCGTTCGTCTGGACCGGGCCCGCGGTGCTGATCCCATACTGGACATTGCCGGTGGGAAGAATCCCGTCATCCTTCTGATCCGCCCAGACCGGCGTGCCATAGGTCTCGCTCTGCAAGGTAACCGGGTCCACCAGGTTGATCTGCGTGGGATCGGTGCGGATGGCGCTGGTGTTGGTAAAGGCCCAGGCGGTGATCCGATTGTCCCCATACGTGCTGGGGCGATCCGTGTGGGCAAGGCTACCAAAAAAGTCCAGCGAGCTCAGCGCGTAGAGCGTGCCCCCATTGCGCGTATCCCAGTCGCCGGCGGTTGGCGAAGTCTGGGGCTGAACGGAATACCAGCAAGGAGCGCCAACATTCACGTTACATGCGCCATCCGGCGTCGCCAAGTCGTTGCCGACAGGGAACTCGGCAACATTGATCCCCTGGGGCAGGACGCCGTTGACGAGCGCCTTTTTGTCCATCAACCAGATATCGGCGCCGGCAAACGTAGGATCAAACCAGCCGAACTGATTCGTCGAGACGACAAAGACATCCTTGTTGGCGCCGATGAGCGGCTGATCGCCAAAGCAGGCATTTTGGCAGCCGTCCAGAGAGAAGGTGGTGGTATCCAGAAAGTAGAGATTCCAGCCGAGGCGCGGGTCACTCGTCTGGCTGACGGCGATATTGACGCCAAGCCACTGAGAGCCAATGTCATAGCTGGTAAAGAAAAAGCGTTTGGTGGCGGGATCGTAGTAGCACTTGGGGTCGCCCACGTTGTCGAACGGCTCACCGTAAAACGTGTTCATCGACACGTCGGACGTGAGCTTGGCAAAGCTGGTACTATAGACGGCGAGGACTGTGTTTACCGCTTCAAAGACATACCCATTGCCGACGCACAGTCCCTGGTCCGGGGGCTCGACGCTGTAGCCTGTGGCGTACCCATTGTCATAGGCATTCAAGCCTTTGCTGGTCTTGGTCCGCGTCGGAATCGGGTTATAGATTGCAAACCCGGGAACGAACGGCGCGCCCTCAAACAGGTTAGGGGCGAGCGATTTGCCGGTCTGCGGCTGGGCCTTGCCGGGAATGGGGCGGTTGGTCGCACCCTTGGGGACCTGGATCCCTTTGGCTGGGACGGCCTGGGTTGCCGACCTGGCGGCAAGGTCAGAGAGATTCACCTGGCCGCGAGATTTGAGCTGCGCCGTCCGCGGTTTGGCCGGGGCCGCCTTGCCATGGGCCGGGGCCGCGCTGACGGTCATGGCTATTACGAGGGTCATGAGCACTGCAATCAGCAGCGCCGAAAGTACGAGTCGCGATTTCATTGCGGGTTCCTCCATGAAACTGGGTTGTCTCGAACACGACGATGGTACTTTTATACCATCGTCGTGTGGGCATGTCAAGGAGTGTAACTTGCCCCGGTAGATTGCGTAGATAGAGGTGCAAGGACAAGAAAACCGATTCCCCAAAGGGGAGATGTGATTCCGGTTTTCGGGAGGCATAAACCATGACACGGCGTTTGTATCGCGATACGCGACAAGCCATGGTCGGCGGGGTCTGCGCCGGCCTGGCCGAATATCTCAATTTTGATCCGACCATCGTCCGCCTGATTTTTGTCTTGATGGCGCTCCTGGGCGGCCATGGGATTCTCGTCTATCTCATCCTCTGGCTCGTCATCCCACCTGCGCCACAGGCGGTCTAACCATTCTATCCCGGCTCCCCTTCCTCATGGGAAGGGGAGATTCAGGGAGAGACATCTCGGCGAGACGTCAACGGGGAGGTGAATTGTGGCAAGGACACATGTTCCGGTATTGCTGTTTCCCTTTTGGGCGCTGTGGCATTTCGTAACGGGGATTTTGACGGTGACCGGGCGGCTGTTGGCTATCGTACTCGGGCTCGTGGTGATGATTGTGGGACTAGTCCTCAGCTTCACCTTGATCGGCGCGATTGTCGGCATCCCGCTCGCCATCCTGGGGTTTATGTTGGTGCTGCGTGGGTTGTTCTAGGTACATGCAGAGGGGCGGACATGAGTCCGCCCCTCTCGCTATTCGGCTGTGTGGGGTGTCTGCGCCGCCGGCGAGAACAAGCCCTCCTCAAAATCGGCCCGCGTCACCTGCATTTCGATCCCATCAAATTCGCCAATGTCCGGCGTATATCGTTTCCCCCGACTGACCTCGCGAAACCCCGCCGCAGTAAAGGCGTGCTGTGCGCGGTAATTATCGGCAAAGGTATAGAGATAGACGCGATTGAGCGAGCTTGTCGTAAAGATATGATGCACCAGCGTATGCACCGCATCGCGGCCATAGCCGCGCCCCCAATAGTTCTTTTCCCCGATGACGATTCCCAGCTCGCCCTGCCGCTTGTCCCAATCGATGCCGAAAATGCCCAGGCGCCCGATCAGCTCCAGATGGTTGTGGGGTTCGCGGGCAAAGATCAAATAGGCGCGGCGATTGGTCGGGCCGTACAACCGCTCTGCGCGAATGTGCTCGCCAAAATCATACTCGCTGAGCTCGGTCGGCGAGCCGCCGCTCCAACGGAGCACGTCTGCATCGCGGCCCCATTTGTACAGGCGCGAGACCTCGGCGTCCGTCATCCGCTCTTCAAAGCGCCGCAGCGCGGTCCTGGCCCCATAGATCAGTTTCATGGCGTCGATATTGTACCCAATTTCTTTTCCGCAAGCAAGAGACCGACGATGCTCTTGGCGTCGGTAATCTCCCCCCGTTCCACCATCTGCACCGCCTGCCGCAACGGCATCGTGAACACCTGAATCTTTTCGTCGCTCTCGGTCTTGCTCGCGCCCGCCGTCAGATCGCGCGCCAGGTAGATAAACATCTCTTCGGTCAAAATGCCCGGGCTGGAGAAAAAGCGCGTGAGCAGTTCCCAGCTCCCGGCCGTATAACCCGTCTCTTCTTCCAGCTCGCGCGGCGCAGTCCGATCCGGCAGTTCCCCTTTTTCCCGCGTGCCAGCGGGCAGTTCAATCATCTCGCGTCCCGCCGCGTAACGATACTGGCGAATCAGGACCACATTCCCCGCGGCGTCCACCGGCACGATCACCGCCGCGCCCGGATGCTCGATCACCTCACGCGTGGTTTGCCCACCATCCGGCAAGCGAACCGTATCCCTATTCACCTGAATAATCCGACCGCGATAAATCTCCCGGCGCTCGATCAACTCTTCCATGTGACGCTCCGTATCCTCCAAGCGCATTCCGCGGCGCGGCATGAGCAGACGGGGGAGGCGCACCTCACCTGTTCAAGTTACCCGCGCGGAAATATAACGAGGCGCCCAATCCCACAGTAACGGGAATTGCACGCCTCGTTCTTTCGGCATTCCGTACAGGCTAAGGTATCGTCAGCACCTGGCCGGCAAAGATGTAATTCGGATTGCTGATTCCATTGGCCTGCATGAGCGCATAAATGCTCACGTTGTACTTGAGCGCAATCCGATACAGGTTATCGCCCGGCTGGACGACATAGGTGTTGCCACTGCTCGCGCCACCCCCGCTGGTCGTTCCACCACCGGTCGTGCTGCCACCGGTCGTGCTACCGCCGCCCGGCATGACGAGGGACTGTCCGGGGTAGATATTGTTCGGGTCAACCATCGGATTGGCCGCGATAATCGCGCCCGGGGTTACACCGCACTTGCGCGCAATCGAATAGAGCCATTCGCCGCGCTGGACGACATAGGGATTATCACAGGCTGCACCCGCTTGAGTGCCGCCCGGCTGAGTTCCAGTCGTCGGGGTTGCGCCGGGTTGAGTGCTGCCCGGCTGCGTCCCACCGAAGGGAGTAGGCGTAGGCAGTACGATGGGACCGGTCGCGGGCTGGGTGGCCGCGGGGCCGGGAACAGATGTCCCCCCGTTCGCCGTTTGCCCGGCGCCAGGTGTTTGCCCAGCGACCGGGGTGCCCGGATTTACCAGCGTCGCCGCTGGAAGGGGCGTTCCCTGTATGAGACCCGGTGTCCCGGCAGGTGTTCCGCTCTGAGGCAGAATCGGCGGCCCTGAAGGAACAGAGGTCGCAGGGATAGGGGTCGCTTTTGCTTGTGTGCAGGCGGCAAGACCCAAGAGGAGCAGGCCAACCGCCAGAAACAGCATGTACTTTGTACAAGACAGTTTCATCGGTCATTCTCCTTTGGCGCGTCGTCACACAGGCCGTTGGCGTGCCCCGCTCGATTTAGAAACAAGCGGTTGCACACTTGCAGCGCTAGGGAAACCGGTCGAAACAGACAGCGCCGTACAAGTGGAATGCGCGGCATGATGACGCGTGCAAGACAAGATGCCGCCGGGTTACAGCCATGACTATAACACAAACCGCGCGCGCCGTCAAGGGTTTTTATGGGATAGTTGGGTGGTCGAATAGACGAATAGCCGACTCACGATTGGCTATTGCGCGATTCGCCTATTTGATTATACTTTTGTCGTTATGTGGATGACGGTTTGGTTTCGATGAAGAGCGTTGGACAATGCGTGTCCTGGCGGTAAGCGATCAGATCGTCGAGGCGTTGTATAGCCCAGCGCTGGGCGAGATTGCGCGGGGGGTGGATTTGGTCCTCTCTGCCGGCGACCTTCCCAGCGGCTATCTGGAATATATCGTCTCGACGCTCGACGTGCCGCTCTATTACGTCATGGGCAATCACGGCGGAATGGGGGGCGAAAAGCCTTACCCGGAGGGGTGCGAAAATATCGACGGACGGGTCGTCACCTATCGCGGCGTATTGCTGGCCGGGCTGGAGGGCTCGATCCGGTATAATGAGAGCAGCCAGTTCCAATATACCGAGGGCGAGATGAGATGGAAGATCGCCAGGCTCACCCCCCGGTTGATGATGAACCGGCTGCAGTACGGACGCTATCTGGACATCTGCCTGACGCACGCGCCGCCGTTCGGCATTCAGGACGGCAGCGATCGCGCTCATCACGGGTTCAGGGCCTTTTTGCCGTTGATTGACCGCTACCGGCCCAGTTATCTGATTCACGGCCACCAGCATGTGTACGACCGGCGGACCGTGACCCAGACCATTCGCGGGCGGACGCTGGTCGTAAATACGTTTGGATACAAGCTCATCGATATACCAGATGGAACCATACGAAGCACAAACCGAAGTTGATTTTGAACAGGCGCGGTTTCGCGCCTTTTTGAGCCAGGTGGCCGCGCTCGTCGCGCGCCGGCCGAACGAGCTCCTCTCGTTCGAAGCGGTGCGCCGCTCGCTCCACGACTATGGCTCGAGTTATCGCGGGGTCCGCACGATCCCCATCCAGCAGATCGTTGGCACCGCCACCAACCGCTATACGGACTTTGACCGGGCCTTTTTGCCGGCCCAGGTCCGCACCAAATGGCGCTGGAAGCGGATTGACGCGGCCCGCCTCGCCGGCGAAAATCTTCCGCCGGTCCAACTCTATCAGGTCGGCCATCTCTATTTCGTGCGCGACGGGCATCACCGCGTCTCGGTCGCCCGGCAAAAAGGGCAGGACTATATCGAGGCCGAAATCATCGAGGTCCGGACCCGCATCCCGGTCGAACAGCTCAAAAAGCGCCGGCTCGACGCCGACGACCTGGTGGCGATTGACGAATATGCAACCTTTCTCGAACAGACGCAACTGGATCGCCTGCGCCCGGACGCGAACATTCGCCTTTACCGCCCCGGCGGCTATGCGCGCCTCCTCGAGCACATCGTCGTGCACCAGTACTATATGGGGCTCGATTTCGTCCGGCATGTGACCTGGGAAGAGGCGGTCGTCGATTGGTACGACTATATCTATTGCCCGATTACCGATATCGTTCGCGCGCAGGATATTCTCAAGGATTTTCCCAATCGCACCGAGGCGGACCTCTATCTCTGGATCATGGACCATTTCCATTACCTGCGCGAAAAAGGGGTCTATGATTGGGCGGATGCTGCGACAGACCTCGTGCAAAATTACAGTCCCCGGCTCAATCGCAAGCTGGCCCGGGTACTCAACAATATCATCGTCCAGTGGCGCAGCGCATTCGCCCAGAAACACCCCAAACCCACGCAGGAGGTAACTCACAATGGATAACCATCAAGACAATCAGCGAAAGATCGCCGTCTTTGGCGGCTCGCGCGTGGCGCGTGAGAGCGAACAGTACGCCGAAGCCTACGAAGTGGGCCGGCGGCTCGCCCAAGCCGGCATGGCCGTCGTCAACGGCGGCTACAGCGGGTCGATGGAGGCCTCCGCCAAAGGGGCACGCGAGGCGGGCGGGCGCGTCATCGGCGTCACCTCCGCCTTTTTCGCCCGCAACGAGATGAACCCGTTTATCGACGAAGAGATACCGACCGACGATCTCTATAATCGCATCCGGCATCTCGTCGTCCGGAGCGATGGCTATATCGTCCTGCGCGGCAGTATCGGCACGCTCGCCGAGCTGTTGATTGTCTGGAACATTGCTACCATCGACCCACATTTCAATCGTCCGATCATCTTGCTCGGCGAACCCTGGAAGAACGTCATCCGCGCCCTGCAGGAAAACCTGGCGATCGCACCCGAGCACTTTCAGCATCTTACGTTCGCCGCGACGCCTGAAGAGTGCATCGAGCACCTCAAGCACGAACTGGAAGGGCGGCCACCGGTCGCCTGGCAAGGAGCGTAACGATGGCGGACAAGCTGCCCAACCGGCGTGAGGATTTTGCCGAGTGGTATAATCAGGTGGTCCTCCGCGGGGACCTGGCCGATTATGGCCCGGCGCGCGGGTCCATGATTCTCAAACCCTACGGCTATGCCTTTTGGGAAAATATCCAGGCCTACCTCGACCGGCGGTTCAAACAACACGGCGCCAAGAACGCCTTTTTCCCAACCTTTATCCCACTCTCGTACATCGAGCGTGAGGCGCACCACGTCGAAGGGTTTGCACCCAACCTCTGGCTTGTCACCATCGGCGGCGGCCAGGAACTGGAAGAGAAATACGTGGTCCGGCCCACCTCCGAGACGACGGTCAATGAAGCGATCCGCCGCTGGGTCCATTCCTACCGCGACTTGCCGGTGCTGCTCAACCTCTGGAACAGCGCCTTTCGCTACGAGCTGCGGACGCGCCTCTTCCTTCGCACCTCCGAATTTCTCTGGCAGGAGGGGCATACCTCGCACGCGACCTTTGCCGAGGCGGACCAATTCGCTCTATCCATCCTGCACAACGCCTATAACGATTTCTATGAGAACGCGGCGGCGGTCTCGGCGGTGATCGGCAAGAAATCCGAGGCGGAAAAGTTCCCCGGCGCGCATACCACCTATACCATCGAAGCGATGATGGGCGATACCCGCGCCCTCCAGGCGTGCACCTCCCACAATCTGGGAGATAACTTTGCCCGCGCCTTTGGCATCCAGTATCTCGACCGGAGCAACACACTCCAGTACGTCTGGCAGACCTCCTGGGGTTTCTCGACCCGCTCGGTCGGCGGCATTATCATGGTGCACGGCGACGACAAGGGGCTCGTCATGCCCCCGCGCCTCGCGCCCACCCAGCTCGTCATCGTCCCGATTTTTCGCAAGGAGGAAGAGCAGGCGCGCGTGATGGAGGCGGCCGAGCGCATCAAAAAGGACCTTGACTCCTTCCGTGTTGAGCTCGACGCCCGCGAAGGACTCTCGCCGGGGTACAAGTTCAACGACTGGGAGCTGCACGGCGTCCCGATTCGCGTCGAGATCGGCCCCAAGGACATCGACCAGAACCGGGTGGTGCTGGTCCGCCGCGACACCGGCGAGAAAAAGCTCGTCCCATTCGGCGAGCTCTTGCCAGCCGCGCAGCAGATGCTCGACCACATCCACGATACGCTCCTGGTCCGCTCGAAACAGTTCCGCGAAGCGAACACGCACCGCGTCGACACCTACGACGAGTTTAAGCAGCGAACGGCGGGGGAGGGGGGCGCCGGATTCCTGATGGCGCACTGGTGCGGCAACCCCGCGTGCGAAAAGACGATCCAGACCGAGACCCGGGCGACGATCCGCTGCATTCCGTTCGATGCGCCACAGGAAAAGGGCGTGTGCATCTACGATGGGGCGGAATCGGAGAGGCGCGTCGTGTTCGCTAAAGCGTATTAGGGATTTCAGATTTCAGATATCAGATTGCCCCTTTCAATCCAAAATCTGATATTTTGTATGGAGCCTGTCGTGCAAGAACCGGATAGTATTTACGGCCAGCCCCGCTATGCCGAGATTTATGACCTGGAATCCCAGTGGAAGACGGACGATATCGATTACTGGGTCCGGCTGGCGAGCGAGTATGCGGGGAACGATGGCGCCGCGCTCGAACTGGGATGCGGGACCGGGCGCGTCCTCGTTCCCCTCGCCGAGAATGGCCTCCGGGTCACCGGGATTGACGAGTCCCCTTTTATGCTCGCACAGGCCCGAGCCAAGTGTGACCGGCTAACGGCCGAGGCCCGGACGCGCGTTGCCCTACTTGAAGGGGACATGCGCGCTTTTCAGAGCGATCAGAAATTCAACCTCGTCTATATCCCATTCAACTCGTTTCTGCTCATGCGGACAGTCGCCGACCAACTCGCCGTATTCGACGCCGTCCGCGGCGTCCTCGCGCCGGGCGGGGTCTTTGCATTCGACATCTTTATGCCGGACGTCAAGCGCCTGGCCCATAGCGCCAACCAGCCGCAATGGGAGCCGGAGATGGATGAGACGCTTGGCGATCTGGGCATCCGCCTGCAACGCGAGAGCATGGTGGTGTATAGCCTCTACAACCAGCAGATTCAAGCGACTTTTCGGCACCGCATGTACATCGATGACAGCCTGCAGCAGGAATGGGTCAGCAACTTGCATCTCTCCTATCTCTTTCCGCGCGAGCTGGAGCACCTCGTTGTTCGCGCCGGGTTTGAGCTCGTGCATTTCTGGGGCGACTATGACCGGCAGTCTTTCTGGAGAATGCGCGAGCCGGGCAAGATGTTGCCGGTGATGA
>JBAVQS010000068.1:0-14787 GCA_049694275.1 Anaerolineae bacterium
CAAACCAAAATCGGTGGTGAGCGTAATCAGGTTTGACATAGCCCTGTTCTATGATAGCACAATTTTACGATTGGTCTAACACGTGCAAGCGGCGATTGGCTTCGCGTGGGAGTTCGGAGGTGATGAGTGGCAGTCCGGCCTGCTCGGTGAGGAAGGACGCGGCGACCGCGCCATAGAGCCCGGCGCGCCGGATATGGCCGGTCTGGAGGTAGCCGGCGAGAAACGCGCCGCAGTAGGCATTGCCCGCGCCGGTTGGATCGACCACCTGCGCCGGCGCGGCCGGGATGTGCACCAGCACATTGTCTTCATGCACCAGCGACCCCTCCGGGCCGAGCCGGAGCGCGACGATGGGCGCGCCCGCCTGCGCGAGCCGCCGGATCAGCTCCTCCGGCGGCGCATCGCCTACCAACGACTGCGCCTCCTCCAGATTGGGGGAAAAGATGTCGGCGGCGCGGCAGAGGGCGCGGAGTGCGGCGTCGGTCGGCGGACGGTCGGCCGGCTTGAAGGGTTCGAGGCTGATTACCGGAGGGAGGGCGGACCCGGTTCGGCGGAGCTGCGCCAGCCATTCCAGGTCCGGCTCGTCGGGGTGAATCCCCATGTGAAACCCGCGCGCCACGCGGTACGCGTCCGGGAGATGGTCGAGCGTGCGCGCCAGTTGCGCGCCCAGCACCTCGCCGCTCACGCGCTCAAGCTGCCGGCGGCGGCCATCGCTCTCGCACACCTGCCAGGCGCGTGCCGTGGGAAAAGGGGTGGTCCGCAGTCCCGTCAGGTCGATGCCGGTCGCATCCAGCCAGGCGCGTGCCGCGTGCGGCAGGTCCGCGCCCACGCCCGAGACCAGTCCCACGCCGTACGGGATGGTCATCCATCCGGCCAGCGCCGGCAGGCGCATGCCAAACGCGGTCTGCGGCCCGCCGCCGCCCAGCATCCCCATCGCGGTATGGCCGTCGGCAAATACAATATCGTCGATAATGATGCCAAAGGCGACCAGGTCAATGACCATCACGAGGCTGTAATCTGCTCCCGGTAAAGCTGCAAGAGCCGCGGCGCATCGACGCCGGTGCAAATCTCCGTCGCCGGCCCATCATACCACTGGGCAAGCCGGTCGGCGATAATCATGCCATCCGCATAGCCCGCCACCGGAATCCGTACGCGATGATGGACCGTCCGAAAGAGGGTCGGATCGAGGACATAGGCGATGGCTGACGGGTCGTGCGTGTGCATGCCCCCCTTCATCCCGTAATGCTCGTCGTGATACTTTTGATAGACCGGAATCATGCGGGCGATCAGGTCCGTATAGGGGGTGTGCGCCGCTTCCAGGTCGCGGAGATAGGCCGCGTCCATGACGATGGCCGTAGTCACATCGAGGCCGACCATGACGACCGGCCAGGGCGCGCCAAAGACGATGGCCGCCGCTTCCGGGTCGTTGTGCACGTTCGCTTCGGCGACCGGCGAAACATTCCCCGGCGCGACCATCGTTCCACCCATCAGGACGACCTGCTGGACCGCCTGCGCGATGCGCGGTTCGAGCTTGTAGGCGAGCGCAATGTTGGTGAGCGGGCCAATAGGGACCAGGGTGATCGCGCCGGGATGCGCCATCACCGTCTCGACGATAAACTCGGCGGCCGAGACCGTCACGGGGCGGAGGCGCGACTCCCCCGCGAGGCCGGCATCGCCCAAAGCGTCCTCGCCGTGCACAAAGGTGGGCGGGTCGCGGTAGGGGCGCAAGAGCGGGCCGGTCGCGCCGCGCGCCACCGGAATATCGGGACGCCCGGCGAGCTCGAGCAGGCGCAGGGCGTTCCGCGTGGTCACGTCGATATAATGATTCCCATACACGGTCGTCAGGCCGGCGACCGTGAGCTCGGGCGATTTGAGGGCGAACAGAATCGCCATGGCGTCGTCAACGCCGGGATCGGTGTCGATGATGATTGATTTCATGGCAGGTCACAGGTCACAAGCTACCGGCCGCAGGTCGCGGGCTAACAGCCAGACAAGTTACAGGCTAATCCGGCTCGGCTGTGCGGCCTGCGCCTGGACGAGCGCCTGGGCAATCAGGGTGGCAACGCGGGCGTTGTTGAACAATAGCGCCATGTTGGCGCGCTTGCTCTGCCCGCCGGTCAGCTCGGCAATCCGCGCGAGGATGAACGGGGTCAGGGCCGCGCCAGTGATGCCCGCCGCGTCCGCCATGCGCGTCGCCTGTTCAATCGCGGCCTCGGCCTCGTCGTGCGGCAGCTCGTCCTCCGCGGGGACCGGCACGGCGACCAGTTCGCCGCCCGACAGTCCCAGGTTCCAGCGCGCCCGGATAATCCCGGCCACCTGTTCAGGCGTATCGGCGCGCACGTCCACCGGCAGCCCCGAATGGCGCGAGTAAAAGGCGGGGAACTCGTCTGTCCCATACCCGATGATTGGCACGCCGCGCGTTTCGAGCTGTTCGAGCGTCAGTGGAAGGTCGAGCAGTGACTTGGCCCCCGCGCAGACGACGGTGACGGGCGTGCGCGCCAGCTCGGCCAGGTCCGCCGAGACGTCGAACGGGCGCCCGCGATGAACGCCGCCGATGCCGCCGGTGGCAAACACCGAAATCCCCGCCATCGCCGCGATAATCATCGTGCCGGCAACGGTGGTCGCGCCGTCCTCCTTGTATGCGACGACGGTCCCGAGGTCGCGCCGGCTGCACTTGCGCACGTTCTTGGCGGTCGCCAGGTGCTCGAGCTGCTCGTCGTCCAGCCCGACCGTAATCTGCCCGCCGAGCACGGCGATGGTCGCCGGGACTCCGCCCGCCTCCCGGACATTCTCTTGAATCTGCTGCGCGGCCTCCAGGTTGTCGGGATAGGGGAGCCCGTGCGTAATCAGCGTCGATTCGAGGGCGACGACCGGCCGGTGCGCGGCGAGGGCGCGCGAGACCGCGGGCGCAACCTGTAATTTCGGATGGTGGGTTGCGGTGGGGGAACTGCTCGAGCCAATCATAAATGGGTTTGACATAAGAACCTCTCAATTCAATTGCAGATTGTGTATTCAGAATTCCAACTCGGGCGCCAGCGCGTGCAGGCGTTGTTCGAGCTCGGCGCGCTCGGGCAGAGCCGCGCCGCCGCCCCAGACGGTTGTTGCAAGCCCGCCGAGTGCCGTGGCCAGTCGCGCGCTCGCGGCGAGATCGCGCCCTGCGAGATAGCCGGCGATGAGTCCCGCGCTAAAGGCGTCGCCCGCGCCGGTGGTATCGACGGTTGCCACCGCCAGAGCGGACATGCGATAGCTCCCCGCCGCGCTCGCCACGATGCATCCCGCGCCGCCGAGCTTGTACCCGACGCGCTGGACGCCGGCCGCGAGCAACATTGCGATCGCCGCGCTGGGCGTCTCTGCGCCCGTCAACGCCTGCGCCTCTTGCGGGCCGAGTATGCACAGGTCGAGCCGGGATAAAAGCACCCGCATCTCGCCGGTAAACCGGAGCGCCGGTTCGAGCGCGGTATCGAGCGAGAGTGGGACACCCTTCTCGGCCGCCAGCTCCACCGCCCGCGCGGCGGCGAATCGCTGGGGGGCGTGACCGAGCGCATAGCCCGAAAGATGCAGCAGGCTCGCGCCGTCCATGATTTCCGCAGGAAGCTCTTCAGGCGCGTAATAATCGTTCGCCCCACGATAGCAAAACATGACGTGGCCGCCATCGGGGAGCGCGGGGATGAACGCCAGCCCGGTCGTGTGGACCGGATCACGGCGCACCCCCGTCGTGTCAACGCCGCTCGCCGCGAGCGTTTGGAGCGCGAGGTCGCCCCACGCATCGGCGCCGACGCGGCCAATCAGGCGAACGGGCCACCCGAGCCGGGCGAGCACGACTGCCGTGTTGGCCGCTGACCCGCCGAGCCCCAGCACCAGTTCCCGGCTCATCGCTTCCTGGCCGGGGTGGGGATAGGTGGGAATGGGCATCAGGGCATCGACGTTGATATCGCCCAGGACGACGATGGGCTGCATGATTCTCCTTCGCGCGCCCACTTTAGCACCGTTTCCATGCACGTGCAACCGGGGAAAAAAGAGACCTGTGAATTTTGGATCGACCGAGTCTCCTGGACCCCGGCCATCAGGCGGCGGGTGAAACGGAATCGTCATCCCGTTTGAGGACGATGAGCGTCATATCATCGAACTGGGGAGCGCCCTGGGAAAAATCATAAACGGCGCGCAGAATTTCGTCGACCAGTTGGCCGGCGCTCAGGTGGTTGTTGGCGATGATGAGATCGGACAGGCGCGGCACGCCAAATTCCTGCTCCTGGAGATTCAGCGCGTCGGTGATGCCATCGGTGTAGAACACCAGAATGTCGCCGGGCGCCATCTCGATGCTTTTTTCGGGGAGGTGAATCCCGGCGCGTAACCCCAACGCCATCCCGTGTCCTTTGAGCGCGACCAGATCCTGCGTCGTATGGCGATACCACAGCGGCGGATTGTGCCCGGCATTGGCAAAGCGCAGCCGCCCGGTCGTCGCGTCGAGCACCGCATAAAAAACGGTGACAAACATGTCGGTGCGCGCGTCGGCGAGGATGAGGTCGTTGGCTCGCTCCAGTGCCTCTTGCGGCGCCTGCCGGCCAATCGCCATGGCCCGGATGAGCGTGCGCGTGAGGACCATAAAGAGCGCGGCCGGCATGCCCTTGTCCGACACGTCCGCAATCGTCAGACCGAGACGATTGTTTTGAAACTGAACAAAATCGTAAAAATCACCGCTCACCTCGCGCGCTGCGCGCCACGTTGCGGATAGTTGATAACCGGGGACGTTGGGGCAGCAGGGCGGAAGGAATGAGGTTTGGATCCGTCGGGCGAGGCCGATCTCATAATCCAGCCGCTTTTTGATTTCCGCCTGTTCATTCAGCCGCGCATTCTCGATGGCGACCGCCGACTGGTTTGAGATTCCCGTCAGAATCTGGACTTCATGGGGCGACAGTCGCCGCGTCCCCTGGTCCACAAGCATGGCGCCGACGAGCGCCCCGCGATAGATCAGCGGGTTCATCACCAACGATTCGATGCCAAACGCGCGAACCAATTGCGGATCGATCAGCCGGCTCAATTCGTTCGTCTGGTTCGAGTCCAGCTTGAATCGCAGTCGCAAGAACTGGTCCTTTTGATCTGGCGGAATGCCATACTCTTTGGTTGCAAAGAGCACACGCTCGGCAGGGTCATAGAGAAAGACCGCGCAGCGAGCGACGCCGACCAGGATCGGGGTGATGCGGACGACGGTTTCCAGCGCCTCATCCAGCGTGGCCGTATCCGCCAGGTTTTCCGAAACCTGGAGCAGCACGTTCAAGTACCATGACTCTTCCTTTTGTACGGCATACAGGCGCGCATCCTCGATGGCAATGGCGATCTGCGCCGCCAGGGTGCGGAGGACGAACAGGTCCTCTTGTCCGAACCGGCCAACCTGCTCGCTCTGGACATCCAGTACGCCGAGCACCTTTTTGCCAACCGTCAACGGCACCGCCAGTTCCGAGTGCGTATCCTTGAGCCCGTGCCCCGGCCCTGTGATATACCGGGGTTCTTTCCTCACATCCGCCGCCAGGAGCGGCTCACCGGTCGCCAGCACCCAGCCGACGATCCCCTGCCCATAAGGCACACTCTCGCCTTGCTGCCGCCAGGATTCGACATCTGGATGAGTGCTCGCGCGAAAGACCAACGCATTATCTTCGTTGCGCGCCAGGATATGGACCTCGGCATACCCAAAACGGACCTGGATTTCTTGTACGACCCGCTGCAAGAGCTCGTCGAGGTCGAGGAACTGGGCGACCTGGCGGCTGACCTCGCTGACGATGGCCAACTGCGTGGCGCGCCGGCGCTCGACCGCATAGAGATTGGCGTTTTCAATCGCCGTGGCCGCCTGGGTGGTCATCGAGCTGAGGTTTCGGGCCGTGTGATGATACAGGCGATTGGGCTGTGTGGTGAGCACCGTCAGGACGCCGATCACCTCTTCGGCGGCCAGGAGCGGCAGATAAATGGCCGAACGCGCCGGCTGGCCATTGATCCACTCGTTCGCCTCAAACGGGAGTTTTTCCTTGCCGAGGTCCTGCACGCGAATCGAAGCGGGGTTGTCGCGCAGGTAGATCACGGCCGGGGAGGACGCGCTGGAGCGAATCCACTCGCTGTTGCCCCCACGCGCTTCAACATGCAGGCGCACGCCGTCCCGCTCCGCATTCAAGAGCTCGAGGCGGAACAGATTGCCCTGCGAGATGCGGCGGGCATATTCCAGAAAAAGCTCGACAATGCGATCGGTGTCAAAGCCCGCCTGCGCCACAGCTTGCCCGAACTCGTTCAACAACACCAGTTCCTGCCGGCGCCGCTGCAAATCTCTCTGTGCCTGGGCAAAGCGCTGGAGGACAAATGCGATCTCGATCAGCCCTGCCGCCATCAGCAAAAAGATGGGACGTGTAATCCCGCCAAAGACGGTGTAGACCACCGCAATGACCGTTGCAAAGGGGAGCGGGATGAGCTCGACGAGGAGGGAATAGCCCAGCGTGGAACGAAACAGGCGATAGAATGTGCTCCAGCCAAGCCGCAGCGCTTCCCAGATCGCCCAACCGAGATTATCGAACAGGTACCAGGTGAGGATCGCCACGCCGGTCGGAAACGCATCGGCGAGACTCAGGTCATGCGGGGGAATCGGACCGCCCAGCGCCAGATAAATGCCGCCGGTGGCGACCCCCATGAGCGCTTTGAGCCCCGTGTTGCCCAGGGAGGATTCGATAAGGCTGCGCGATGAGGTGCGCTCGCGTTCCAGGGCGCCGACCGTTACAAAGAGGAGACTGCTCACGGCGGGCACCCATGCGCCCGGGGCAGGGCCAAACAGGAAAATGGCGGCGAGATCGACAATCCCGACGAGACTGTGCAGCGTCTCCGGTCCTGCGTACACGCCGGCGCGCTTGACAATGAAAGAGAGAAGGACAAACACGGCCAGGGGGAGGGCCAGCCCCACCAGGGCGTGAAAATCGGTCATGATGACGAGGAGACCGATTCCTACAACGCCGACGGTAAAGGTATAAGCGAGACGCGGCAATTCGGAACGCATGAGTGCAGTAGAACGGTGAACCACGGTGTAAAGATAGCTCAGGCGCTACTTGTCTCCTTGTTTACCCGCCTACCTTTGCGAACGCATTTTCCGCGGCGTTGCGGTCCTCATAAATCTCGAATATCTGGTCAAACCCGGCCATCTCAAAGATCTCAAGAAGGCGAGGGCTAAGACAACACAACTTGAGACTCCCGCCATCCTGCTGCGCGGTTTTGTGCGCGGCAAGCAGGACGCGCAGGCCGTTCGAGCTGATATAGGTGGTTTTGCTCAGATCGACAATGAGCCGGTGATGCCCGTGCGCCAGTTGCTGGCGCAGCTCCTGTTCAAGCGCCGGCGCGCGGGCGGCATCCATGCGTCCCTGTGGGTGGACGATAACCGGAGTCTGCGCGCTCATCGGATGCGTTTGACCATACGGACGCGGTTTCCCCGGTCCGCACTGCTTGAAAACTCCACCTTGTCCATCAGCTTTTTCATGAAAAAGACCCCCAGTCCGCCGATACTGCGCCGGGCCAGCGGCCCTTTGACCCGTGGTTTGGGGACCTTGTTGAAATCAAAGGGCTTGCCGTAATCCTGGATGACGATGATGAATTCATCATCGTCCGACTCGCACGAAATAAAGATTTGCCCATCCTGGCGGCCGTGATAGGCATGTTCGATCACATTGGTGACGGCTTCGTCGACCGCCATCTGAGCGTTATAGCTGGCGCTCTCGTCCAGTCCGCTCTCGCCGGCCGCGTGCGTGATGAAATCGGCGACCGCGCCGAGGTTGGAAAAATCGCTGAGGATGGTCAGTTGGAAATGCTGCGCCTTGCCCAATTTCGCGAGCTCCCTGAAGATGTTCGGCCCAATACGAGAAAACGCGCTGCTAGGTCTTCTGGCGCGACAGGGGGGAAACGACGGCGCTCGCCTTGCTCGCGCGTCCCTGCCACCAGGCCCACAGCGCAGCCAGGCAGAATCCGATCAAGACTGCGTTTAACCCAATATCGATAAAGGCAATGAGCGATGAGAGCAAGGTATGAGTGTGCGGCGGCGTTTGCCCCAGCCCCGCCATTCCCATCAGCACCGAGCCGAATCCGTACCCGCGAATATCGGTGATATGAATTCCAAGATTGGCGAGAATCCCCGGCAGGAGCTTGGACCCGCTGAAATCGCCAAACATGTGCCGAATATGATTCAGCCCCGCGCCGTACATCGCCTGGAACCCGTACAGCGTCGTGATGACCAACCCGGCCACATTCCCGCGCCGCGCCAGGAACAGCCCCAGCGGAGGAATAATCAAGTAGATCAGCGCCGCGTACAGGAGAAACTCTGGAATGCTGACGCCATACTGGGCGGGCTCGCCGGTCGAGAGGGCGTCGTCAATCACATGCAGGGTCAGGAAAAAGAGGCTCACGCCAAACAGGAGGGTTATGCGTCGAACGAGAAAAGCCAATCGTGCGTTCATATTGGATGGCATTGTAGCAGAGGTACGCGCCTTGTGCAACCGGCCCGAGAAAACCCGAGTCCCGGAGCGTTGGGCCAAAACCCCGGCGTGAATCGGGCGAAATGGACAAAACCCCTGATTCGTTATATGATAGATTCGTGTAAACAATCCAGCCCCTATGCGAGAGAACGACCTCTCCGTCCGCGGAGAGGTTTTTTTATTTGAAAGGAGCACATGAAACCGGATCACGTCAAGCTGTTCATTCCCGGGCCGACCGAGGTGCGCGCCGAGATTCGTCAGGCGCAGGCGCAGCCGATGATCGGGCACCGCGGCAGCGCGTTTACCGATCTCTTTGCGCGTACGCAAAAGAAACTACGCCAGGTGTTTTATACCGCCGCGCGTGTCTATCTCTCGACCTCTTCGGGCACGGGGTTGTGGGAGGCGGCGAGCCGCAACGGCATCCGCGAGGGACGTAAGGTGCTGCACGTCGTCAACGGGGCGTTTAGCGAGCGTTGGGCGTACACGAGCCAGGCAAACGGCAAGCAGGTCGTGGCGATCGAGCTCGAATGGGGCTGCGCCGCGCGCGGCGAGATGATCCGGGATGCGCTCCGGGCGGGCGGGTTCGACGCCGTCGCGTTCGTGCACAACGAGACGAGCACCGGCGCAATGAGCCCCCTCGAAGAGATTGCCCAGGTGATGAAGGAATTCCCCGATGTCCTGTTCCTGGTGGATGCCGTAAGCTCGGCAGCCGGAGTACGGATCGAGGTGGATCGGCTGGGAGTTGATATGCTGGTCGCCTCCTCGCAAAAGGCTTTCGGCCTGCCGCCGGGACTGGCCTTTGCGCCGGCGAGCGATCGGATGCTCGCGCGGGCGAAGGAGGTCCCGTATCGCGGATATTATTTCGACCTGCTCAGCCTGGAAAAATCGTTGGTCAAAAACGAGACGCCGACGACGCCGGCGATCAGCTTGATGTTTGCGCTCGACCGGCAGCTCGACGACATGCTGGCCGAAGGATTGGAGACGCGGTTCAACCGCCATATCCAGATGGCGCAGATGACTCAAACGTGGGTCCGGGAAAATGGACTCGAGCTCTTTCCCGAGCCCGGCTTTTCCTCCTATACGGTGACCACGGTCAAGAACACGCGCCAGATCGATGTGGCGGCGCTCAACACTTTTCTCAAGGGACAGGGGATGCAAATCTCGAACGGCTATAGCCAGCTCAAGGACAAGACCTTTCGTATCGCGCACATGGGCGATACGCGCTGCGAAGAGATGCAGGACCTGCTCACCGCCATGTCCGCCTATCTCGAATCGGCAAGGCAAGGATAAAACCACACAATGGAAAACATAAAACCGCGCGTGCTGGTGGCAGAGCCGTTGGGAGAAGAGGGCATGGAAATGCTCCGCGCGCAGACGCAGGTGGATGTCCGGTTGAAATTGTCGCCGGCCGAGCTTAAAGAAGCGGTGGGAGACTATCAGGCCCTCATTGTTCGTTCGGGCACCAAGGTGACCCGGGAGATTCTCGAAGCCGGGCGGCGCCTGGTCGTGGTCGGGCGCGCCGGCGTGGGCGTGGACAATATCGACGTCGAGGCGGCCACGCGCTGTGGGGTGATCGTGGTGAATGCGCCGACGACGAACATTGTCTCGGCCGCCGAGCTCACGGTGGCGCTGATGTTTGCAACGGCGCGCAAGATTCCGCAGGCCGATCATTCCATGCGCGCCCGTCAGTGGACGCGCGAAAAATTCACCGGCGTCGAGCTGGTCGATAAGCAGCTTGGCCTGGTGGGGTTGGGCCGGGTCGGGAGCGAGGTGGCGCGGCGGGCGCGCGGGCTGGGCATGGAGGTCGTGGTGTATGACCCCTATGTGTCCGAAGAGCGGATTCAGCAGCTCGGCGTACGGGCGATGGGCCTCGACGACTTGTTGCGCACTTCGGATTTTATCTCGCTCCATACGCCGGCGACGCCCGAAACGAAAAAGCTGATGGGCGCCAAACAATTCAAGTTGATGAAGCCGACGGCGCGGCTCGTCAACGCGGCGCGCGGCGCGCTCATCGACGAGGCGGCGCTGCTGGATGCATTGGATGCGGGCGTGATTGCGGGCGCCGCGCTGGATGTCTACGACAAGGAGCCGCCGGAAAACACGCGATTGTTAGATCACCCGAAGGTGGTGCTGACGCCGCACATTGGGGGCTCGACTGAGGAATCGGCGGTGCGCGTTTCCATCCAGATTGCCGAAGAGGTGCTGGCCGCGCTCGCGAACAAGCCGAACCGGTTTGCCGTCAATGCGCCGTTCGTGCCGCCGGCCCTGGAGCCGTTGCTCGTCCCGTATCTCGATCTGGCCGAACGGCTGGGCCGCTTTTATCTCCAATGGGTCGGCGGGCCGTTGGGCCCGCTTGAGGTCGAGTATGCCGGGGCGCTGGCCAGTCAGGATACGTCCATCCTGACGGCGGCGGTCATTCAGGGCCTGCTCGGGTCGGTGCACTCGCACCGGGTCAACCTCGTCAATGCGCAGGCCGTCGCCAAGAGCCATGGGCTCAATCTCATCGAACGGCGCACGCATGCCGAGTCCCGTTTCGAGAACCTGATCACACTCAAGGGCGTGCGGCGAGTGGCCGGCGCCGTGCTCCAGGACCAGCCGCATATCGTGCAGCTTGACGGGAACTGGGTGGATTTTTGCGCCGAGGGTTATATGCTCCTGACGCGCCATCGCGACCGGCCGGGGATGATCGGCGTCGTGGGGACGTTGCTGGGCACGGCCGACGTGAACATCGGCTCAATGGTGGTGGCGCGCGATGCGCCGCGCGGCGAGTCGATCATGGTCTTGAGCCTGGACGACGCCGTGCCCGATGGCGTCGTGGAAAATCTGCAAGCTCAGGCCAATATTGAATGGGCCAAGGTGTTGAAGCTATGACGACATGCCTGTATCTCATCCGGCATGGCGAGAGTGAATGGAATCATTGCGGCAAATACACCGGACGGCAGGACATCTCCCTCTCGGCGCTCGGTCGCCAGCAGGCCGAGCAGATCGCCCACCGCCTGTCCGGCGAGCGAATCGCCGCTATCTATTCCAGTCCATTAAAACGCGCGCAGGAGACTGCCGCGCCCCTGGCCCGCGCGCACGGGCTCCCGGTTCAGCTCGAACCCGGCCTCGCCGAAATCCATCACGGCGATTGGGAGGGACTGACGACCTCCGAGGTCGTCGAGCGTTTCCCCGATGAATATGCCCAATGGCAAACCGAGCCGCACCGGGTGCAGATGCCCGCAGGCGAATCCCTGGACGATGTGACGCGGCGCAGTTGGGCCGCATTCGAGCGCATCGTCGCCGAGCAGAGCGGGCAGACGGTCGTTCTCTCCTCTCACGACGCCGTGATTCGCGTGCTGTTACTCCAGGCGCTCGGCCTGCCGCTGGCGCATTTCTGGAAGTGGCGGTTGGAAAATGCCTCGCTCAGTATGATCGAATCCCAGGCTGGGCCGCATCTTTTTCGCCTGGCGCTGCTCAACGATACGATGCATCTGCGGAATCTTCGCGCGGCGCTCGAAAAACAGGCCCTGTAAATTCCGACGGGATGGTTTGATGCTGGGGGCTGGCGGGTGTAAAATAGACCCGTCCAGCCCTTGTGTTTTAACTTTATTTCGAGGAGAGCGAGATGCCCTTTGGGTTCCGGCGCATGGAAATCCCTGATGTGATCTTGATCGAAACCCCGATTTTCCGCGATGGGCGCGGCTTTTTCCGCGAGACCTACAAGGCTTCGGTCTTTGCGGCGCACGGCATTGTCGAGCAATTTGTCCAGTGCAATACCTCCCAGTCGACGCGCGGCGTGTTGCGCGGCCTGCACTATCAAAAGCATCCACAGGCGCAGGGCAAGCTCGTCTCGGTTTCCGAAGGGTCCATCTTTGATGTGGCGGTTGATATCCGACCGGGCTCCCCGACGTTCGGCAAATGGCTGGGGGCCGAGCTCGGGGCGGATAACGCGCTCGCGCTCTATATTCCCCCCGGCTTTGCGCACGGCTATTGTGTATTGAGCGAAAAGGCAACCTTTAATTACCAGGTGACCGCCGAATATGCGCCGGAGCTGGAACGCGGCGTGCGCTGGAATGATCCAGCCATCGGCGTCGTATGGCCGGTGCAGGCGCCGCTTCTCTCGCAGCGCGATCTGGGGTTGCCCTTGCTGGCGGAAGCGGACCTGAATTTCGAGCACCGATAAACAGGATCATTAATCAGGAGGAGACAGCATGCAACGTGTGGTCATCACCGGAGTGGGGGTGGTCACTCCCATTGGCCTCAATGCGCCGGACTTTTGGCGAAACCTGACGAACGGCGTTTCCGGCGCCGGTCCGATCACCGCGTTTGACGCGACGGGCTTTGACGTGCGGATCGCCGCCGAGGTCAAGGGCTTTGATCCGCGCAATTATATGGATTTCAAAGAGGCGCGGCGCACCCATCGCTCGGCTCATTTCGCGCTTGCGGCGACGCGCGAGGCGCTCGCCGATGCCGGGCTGACCATTGACGCGCAGAATCGCGATAACGTCGGTGTGGTGATCAATACCGGCGGCGGCGGCATCGGCGAAGTGGAGCAGGGCGCCTATGTCATGAAGCAAAAGGGTCCGGGACGGGTCAGCCCTTTTGTCGTCCCGAATTCAATGGCGAACGCGCCGGCCTGCCATGTCTCCATCCAAACGGGAGCGCGGGGGCCGCTGATTACCTCGACCTCGGCCTGCGCGAGCGGGAACCAGGCGCTGATCGAGGGGAAACACATTTTGCAGCGGGGTGAGGCCGAGGTGATCATCGCCGGCGGGGTTGAATCAATCGTCACGCCGATCGCCATCGCCGGTTTTGGCAACGCCGGCGCTCTCTCCAAGCGAAATGACGAGCCGGCCCGCGCGAGCCGCCCCTTTGACCGTGATCGAGATGGGTTTGTCTTTGGCGAGGGGGGCGCGGTCCTGATCCTGGAGACGGAGGAGCACGCCCAACGCCGCGGCGCTCGCATTTATGGGGAGGTGCTCGGCGGGGCGCTCACCAGCGACGCATACCACATCACCGCCCCCGACCCCGAGGGGGATGGCGCACGCCGCGCCATGCGCAAGGCGCTCCAGTCCGCCCGCCTGCAACCTCAAGACCTGGACGTCATCTTTGCGCACGGGACAAGCACACCGCTCAACGACGTGGCCGAATCCCAGTCGATTGAAGCGGTATTGGGCGAGGCGGCCCACCATGTGGCGATCAGCGGCACCAAATCGATGGTCGGCCATCTGCTCGGCGCGGCGGGCGCAGTCTCAGCGGTCGCCGCAGTCCTGGCCATTCGCGACAGCCTTGTTCCCCCGACAATCAACCTCGAAAACCCCGACCCCAAATGCGTTCTGGACTATGTGCCCAATCAGGCGCGACAAATGCCGGTGCGCACGGCGATGATTAATGCCTTTGGTTTTGGCGGGCAGAATGTCGTGTTGATGCTCGGAAAATACGATGGGCCCGTAGGCACAAGCCAATGAACGATGGACCAACGGCTCAGGCGGTCCTGTGAATAGGCTCATGCGCGATCGCGCCGTATGATTGTTGCGCTTGAGTGGATCAGGTTTGGCGATCTTGGAAAAAATGCCCGCACACACATGCGGGCATTTTTTATTTTGGTGTCACGAGCTATCAGGATGAGGTAAAGGCGACGCGCTGCTCAATGGGTGTAGGGGCATGGCGGTAGGCGATCCAGAGGGCAGCGCCGGCGCGGAGGGTGGGGAACCAGCCCTGGTCGACCATTTCGGACTGTCCATTGCGGATGACAATGATCTCCCGCTGGCGCAAGAGATTGACGCGATGATAGGCAAAGATCGGCTTGCCCTTCCAGAGGGTTCTGCATGCACTCCCAGGCCACGTGGGCGTTGCCAGTGGAAGGGTTGATGCTAACGGTAGGACCGTGACTGCTCCCATCGGCGGCAATCTGAATCTCTGCGCCCTGCGGCGCGAGCGTCGAGTCGAACCAGCGCAGGGATAGGTTCCCCGCGATCCCATTGGGGGCCAGCGCCATGTCATTCGTCAGCGCATCGGCGCTGTTCGGCGCCGGTTGAATCGTCCAATTACTCATTGTACGCCTCCATGTAAACGAGGTCACACGCAGAGAAGGAATTCGGGGGAAAGAGCCAGGCCTTCTCCGGGAATTCCGGCCGTTGAAATAATTGTAGGACGAATGGGGCGCTTTGGCAAGCAGCGGCGCGAGCGGCTCGTCTGGATTTGTAGACGGCGTGTTAAAGGGCATGTGTTTCTTGCCCGGCGCTGGAAGACGCTGGCCTGGAGAGTGATCAGGACTCTTGTTCGCTGCCGATCAACCCGTTGCGAATTGCATAGCGTA
>JBAVQS010000069.1:0-3294 GCA_049694275.1 Anaerolineae bacterium
AAGCGGCTTGCAGCGCGCAATATTTCAGACATGGTTTGACAATTCCTTTACCCCCACGTTATAATAGACGTGCCAGTGATTCCTTGCGGAACATTGAGCATCGTCCGTGACCCAACCATATTCCGTAGATCACGAAATCGCTTGTCATTCTGAACCCGCGCTTTTGGCGGGTGAAGAATCTCGGTTTGCGCCAGCGAGATTCTCCCCAAAGGGGACCTATGGGCTCGGCAAAAAACGCCTCGGAATGACATTTCGTGATGTACTGATATTAGCATAAAGGAGTCTATAATGGCTACCTCAACCCTGGCAGTTCCCTCTTCGCCGGCGCGGCGCGTGGTCGTCGCCGGCGTCCTCAGCGGCGTCGCCATCTTTCTCGGCTATACCCGCCTCGGCTTTATCCCCGTCCCCTCGCCAGCCGGGAACGCGACCATCATGCACATCCCCGCGATCATCGGCGGCGTGCTCGAAGGCTGGGGCGTCGGCGCAGTGATCGGCGCCATCTTTGGCCTCTTTTCGTTTCTGCAATCGACCACCCAGATTTTCAAAGACCCGCTCGTCGCCATCCTGCCGCGTATCTTTATCGGGATTACCCCCTTTTTCGTCTATCGCGCCCTGCGCGGCATTAACCGGACCGGCGGCTATATCGTCGCCGCGCTCATCCTCGTGCTGGTCGGCGTCTTTGCCAAGAGCGCGCTCGATTATATCCCTCCGCAAAACCTCGCCTTTAATTTTGGAGGGACGGATGCGAATCAGCCGTGGATCTCGCTGACGGGCCAATCGGCGATTGTGCTCTATGACATCATCGGCGGACTCATGGTACTGCTCGGCATCGGGCTGGCGGGCGCGTTTGCTTATTACGCCCACCGGAACCAGATGGAGATTATGGCCATCGGCGCGGCCGCCGTCGTCGGCACGCTGACCAACACGGTCCTCGTCCTCACCATGATCGTCGTCCGGGGATACCTGGATGCGGCCACCGCGGTGGGCATCGGCATCACCAACGGCATCCCGGAGATTATCGTCGCGGTCATTATCACGGTCGCCGTCGTGACCGCGTGGAAAGGGATCGGGACCGGCGCAGGCAAATCGTCGGTTTAAAGAAACAGGGCGTTTCAATTCTCGCTTGACAAAAGTTGTCACCCTGAGTATGCGAAGGGTCTCGCTCACGCGAACGAGATGCTTCGGTCGCAAAAGGCGCTTCCTCAGCATGACAGTCCGACTTTTGAAATGCCCCGTTTAAAGAAATAGTCGCTCTTGACATTCCCCCCCGCCCGTTCTAAAATCCGGTGTGGGGATATTTGCCCCTATCTATTTGTCCTCAAAGGAGCCGTTCCATGTCCACGCCCAACGCGCCGGATGGCTGGTGCCCGTTTGCCACCCGCTATCCGACGACCAAATTCTGGTCCGGCAATCAGGGCCGCCGGGCCGTCGTCTTGCATATTGCCCAGGGGAGCTATGAGGGGGCCGTTTCCTGGCTCTCGAACGCCGATACCAATCCCAACTCGTCCGCCCATTTTGTCATCGCCAAGGATGGCCGCATTGCCCAGCTCGTGTCGATTTGGGACAGCGCGTGGGCGAACGGCCTGCGGTGGACCAACGGCGCCTGGTACACCCCCGCCGACCCGCCCCGCCTCGAAACCCCGCCCTGGGCGGATATCGTCGCCGGCGTCAATCCGAATCTCTATACCATCAGCGTCGAGCACGAGGGATCTTACCAGGACCCCTGGACCCCCGCGATGTACGCCGCCAACACCCGACTGCTCAAATGGGTCGCCGCGCAGTTGGGACACACCGGCGCGCCTATCACCTGGACGGCGCACCGGAACCTGATCGGCCATTACGAGATCGACCCGATCGACCGCGCCAACTGCCCGGGGCCGACGGTCAATTTCGCGCAGATGGCGACCGACGCCAATGCCAACCCCACGGACTTGTTCAGCCAGGTCGTCGTGCAGAGCATCCCCGCGCATGTCTATGGCACGACCGCCCTCGTATCGCTCCCAGGGTATGCCATTGTGAGCCAACTGACCGACATCGATGTCCCGGTGTCCGGCTATCTCGACTATCAGGGGACGCGCTGGTACATCAGCCAGTATTCGTATCAAAACCACATTCTGAATTTCTTTGACTCGGCCGCCACCCAGCCGCCGGTGCAGGACCTCAAGCTGAGCCTCTGCCTCAACCCCGGCTATCGCGATACGGTGACGCCGAGCGCCGACGAACTGCGCGCCCTCGGCCCGCAGTGGCTGCGCGTCCTGCTCTTTTCCCAGTATCAAAATGCCCAGACCGGTCAGAATACGGAATTGGACTGGCTGCTCGGGCGCGTGAGCGGGATGAATATCAAGATTCTCGCGCTCGTCAATACCGAGACCGTCGGCCAGGTCCCGCCGCCCCACGGAAGCGGCTGGGGAGACGCCGCCAGCGGCTATATCGGCCAGGTTGCCACCCTCGCCGCCAAAATCGCCGGCTATTACAAGAACCAGATCGGCGCCATCGAGGTGTTTAACGAGCCGGATGTGCAGGGGGTCGCGCCGGAGGATTATGGCGCGCTGCTCAACGCCGTCTATCCGCAGATCAAGGCGGTCAGCAATCTCCCGGTGATCTCAGCGGGCATCTGCTGTGGCGAGAATATCGATTACATCCGGCATGTCGCGGCCGTGGCGCGCGGCAGTTATGACTATACCGGCTGGCACGCGTATGGCGAGCGCGTCGACGGTTATCCCATGGCCAGCTTTGGCTTTGGCGAGCTGCGCAACTCGCTCAGCTCGGCGCGCACGCTCGGGGGCAAGCCGCTCTGGATCACCGAGATCGGGGCGCAGTTGGATTGGACCTGGCAGGCGGGGGTCAACTCGGCCGATGCCGTCGCCGCCTACCTGACCCAGGCGTACAATCTCATGCGAACCCTCGGACGCAACACGGTCGCGCAGGCGTTCTGGTTCACATACAAGATCGGCGGCGAGAGTTGGGGCCTGGTGGACGATGCGGGCAATCACCGCCCGGCCTGGAATGCATTCCAACAGACCGCGGGCATCCCGCCCCCACCCACGCCGCCGGCCATTACCGCCGGCAGCCTCTCGCCCACCACGGTGACGGCGGGCCAGTTGCTCAATATCAGCGTCACGGTCAAGAACAACTCCAACAATACGCTCGCCACGGAAGGCCCTGATCCCGGATTCGTCTACAACGAAGGGGAGACCTTCCAGACACGCGGCTTCCCCGCGCAACCGAATGTCTTTCGCATTGGGCTGGATTTTGACGGGCGCACCGGCGTCGATCACCCCTATCGCTGGGGAC
>JBAVQS010000070.1:0-8982 GCA_049694275.1 Anaerolineae bacterium
TTTCGCCGACTTTGTGTTACAATAAGCCCCGTTCGCTTGTACGCGGTTTTATGCGTTCACTGACACTCGCATTCATCATCCTCACAGGCGTGTTGCTCGTCGCGTGCGTGCCGTCGCCGACGGCCACGCCGCCGCGCGTAACCCCCTTTCCGACCCTGCCCCCACAGCCAACGGATATAGCGCTGCCGGCAGTGACGCCATCGCCATCACTCCTGCCGGCGACGGCGCTGCCGAGCCTCGCGCCAACGCAGACCGCCACCACGGCCGCCAGCGCCTCCGCCACGCCGACGCCGGTCGCATCTACGAGACCCATCGCCGAAACCTTACCGCCGATCTTGCAAGTATTCCCATCACAGCTCAGCGGGACGGTCTCTTCCGAGCAGGCGATTGCGCTACGCGTGCTTGCCGCCGATAACACCGGCCTCGCCCGGATCGAGCTCTATGACGATAAAAAGCTGTACAGCACGACCCGGGCGCCCAATCCGCCGCCGCACCTGTTCTCTACAATCCTCACCTGGAAACCGCTCCGCACCGGCCCGCACCATCTACAGGTTATCGCGTTTGACATAGCCGGAAACCAGAGCCCGCCGGTTGAGCTGACCTTTGACGTGGTGACGGATAACCGGCACCCGGTAGTCCAGTTCACCAATTTCGTCGGCGCGACAGACCTCTCGGTCGGCGCCCCACTCCTCCTGCAAGGAGTTGCGACAGACGATGTCGCCATCACACGGGTCGACCTGTATGTGGACGATTCGTTCTTTACCTTTGTGGCGCCGGACCACGGCGCGGGCCTGACCCCTTTTGCTTTTAGCCTCATGTGGGTCCCGCCCACGCCCGGCACGCACAAGCTCTATTTGCGGGCGCACGACAGCGAGGACCAGACCGGTGATTCGCCCCCCCTGCTGGTCAACGCGCTCCCGGCCTCGCCGCCGGCCCTTGTCGCCGATTATGAACGCGATGAGGCGCTCGTCAATGACGCGCTGGTCGTCCATGTGCTGGCGCTGTCGCCGAATGGGGTGACCCGCGTCGAGTTGTGGGCCGACGACCAATTAGCGGACGCCGCCAACAGCGTGACGCCCGATGGGCAAACGGTGCTGGATACGCCGCTGGTCTGGCCGGTGAGCAATATCGTGGGGGACCATACGCTTCTGGTTCGCGCGTATGACCGGTCTGGGCTGTCCACGAGCAGTACGGCGCAGGTGATTCATGTTCGCCCGGCCGGGGCGCGCCTGGCCACCGCCACGACCGCGCCGGCGCGCCCCACGCCGACGCCGCTTCCGCCCACGCCGACGGCGACGCCGCAGGTCATTGTGCCTGCGCCGCCGACGATCCTCGTGAGCACGGTCCAGGACCCTACGGCCGCGCAATTGGATGGCCCGCTCCATATCCGGCTCAACGCGCACGGCGCGGATGAACTGGACCATGTCGAGCTGTGGGCAGTTTACCAGGGCGAAACGACGCCCATCCTGGTGTTTACCGATACCATCAAGGGCAGCACGGACAAGACGCTCACCGTCGATTGGCTCCCCCCGCAAGCGGGCGTTGTCCAGCTCTATGCGCGCGTCGTCGACCAGCTCGGTCAAACCGGCAACTCACCGGCGATTACCGTCTATCTGATTTCGCCGGCGCTGCCGACGGCGACGCCCGCCTGGCCGAATCTGGGGGCGCACTGGTCGGGCGCGATTCCGACGGGCCGGTTCGAGCTCTCGTTCGTCCAGATCGGGCACGCGCTTCGCGGCGCTTTCGTCAATACGCCGGCAGATGGCGCGGCGGTGGCGGGGAACATTATCACGGGCGACCTCGTTCGCGATCGCGTCACTTTTAGCGTCGATCTAGGGAATGCCGCGACTCCGCCCCACGCGCTTGATTTTGATTGTTTGCTCGGCGCCGCGCCCGCGCAACTCACCTGTAATTATCTGGACGAGGCGGGCAATCGCGGCAGCGTCGTCTTGACGCCGGTCCCGGGGCCGTAGCGCCGGTCAAGTCATTAAGTCAAGCACAACCCGAGCCAGCTCTTCGCCCTTGTCCTCCTGTATAAAGTGGCCGGCGCCTCGAATCGTGGTATGGGGCTGCCCGCGGGCGCCAGGCACCAGGTTCTGAAAGAGGACATCGGCGCCGCGTGTGATCGGGTCGCCATCGCTGAAAGCAGTCAGGAAGGGCTTTTCAAAACGTTGCAGCATCTGCCAGGCGCGGCGGTTGGCCTCAGAAGCCGGATCATCGGGCCGGATGGGGACCAGCGTCGGAAAGGCCCGGGCCCCCGCTTTGTACTCTTCATCTGGAAATGGCGCGTCATAGGCGGCCCGGACCTCCGCGCTCAGCTCTGTCATCGCGCCCGATTGGATGATTCGGGCGATGTCCAGTTGCTCGCCCCGCTGTGACGCAGCCAACCATGCCTTGAAAGCCCGCGGCATTTCCTGATCTCCGGTCGGCAGGGCCCCGTTGGCCACCACGACTCGCGCAAATCGCTCCGGATGCTCGGCGACCAGGCGCAGCCCAATGAGCGCGCCCCAATCCTGGCAAACGAGCGTGATGGACTGTAGATCGACAGAAAAGAGCCATTGCGTCATCCAATCGACATGACGCTGGTAAGAGTAGTCTTGGCGTTCGCCCGGCTTGTCTGACTTGCCGAACCCCACCAGATCAGGGGCGACTGCCCGATAACCGGCAGCGACCAAGATCGGAATCATCTTGCGGTAGAGGTACGACCAACTCGGCTCGCCATGCAGCATCAGGACGACGGGGCCGCCCACCGGTCCTTCATCCACATGGTGAATGCGTAGACCCTCCAGGTCGGTATAGTGCGCGGCAAAGGGGTACTGGGGCAGGTTCGTAAAGCGTTCTTCCGGTGTGCGCAGCACTTTCATCTGGCGCTCCGTCTAGCCCGCTTTTTTGCGCCCGCTTTGGAGGCGCTCTGCCCCGCCGCTGCGCGCACCGACCGTCCTGACGGAAGAGTTTCCGCGGGTCTCGGTGTGCAGCATAGATTTAACTGCGCCAAAAGTTTGCCCCCTTGAGAGCGCGTCATACTCATGGTGCTGCCATCCACAAATATGACCTCCGTTGGCTCACGGGGGTCGAGGCCGGTATAGATGCGGGTTACATAGTCCAGGTTGATATAAACCGGTCCACTATCGGTTGGCTTGTCAATATAAGCAAAATCTGCCACTTGCTCCTCCTCAATCGTCACCAAGATGATGAATTCTAGCATCCCGTCGATTGGATTGTCAACCTCCCTTCCAACCAAAAGGCCCGCACTCGGAAAACCAAGTGCGGGCCTTATTTGGCGACTCAATTGCGCTTGCCTCGTTCTTGGCTACTACTGCGGTTGAAAGAAGATGGGTACGCGATAATAAGCATAGGTGTGATTGGGGTCCGAGGGAATCTCGTTGTAGGCCTGGAAGAGTACGGCCACAAACTGCAAACCAAGCTCCGGGTATTTTCCGCGCACGTACTCCATCATCGATGTGGCCTCGACTGTAATAGGGTTCTCGCTCAGCTTTTGATGGGATAGATACAAAACCGTTGGAACAAGGTCGTCGAGCGTGCTCGTCAGACCAATCCGAACGATTTGATAATCTGTACCCTTTACCTGCCAACTCGTCAATTCGGGCTTGAGTTCCTGATTCTTTTCAATTTCTGCATAGCGCGCGTTGAGCTGGATCTCTTGCGAGGAATGAAGGGTTGGACCCAAACGGGCCAGGAGCGCGGCTGTGGCGGAATCGACGTACGCCGACAAGAGCTTGTGCTGTCCGAGCATATCCTCGGCGCTCTGTGCATAATCTTTAGCCGCCTTGCCCTTGTAGCTCGATGGATTCATGGTTAGACCGGCCAGCTTGAATACTCCCGCCTCTTCAGCGAGTTGTAGGCTCGCGACATAGCGCATTGGCTCGTGCGGTAGTTCAACCAGTGCCACCGCCTGCCTGAGCGATCCGGGAACCACCTGCACTTGGAGATAGTTCGGGGCTTTCGGATCGACCGATCCACACGCGACCTGCGCGCTCTGCCCGCCAACGCTGGAAAACTCGATCAGCCTCGCATCGACCAGTTGGGCTTGCTCCAGTGACCGTAACCGTAGCTGCACATCCTGGGACTGCTTTTCAAAATCCTGCTGGGCAACTGTCTTTTTCAGTTGAGAATGTGCGTTCGCCCAGACCTGGGCGAATTGGCTTGCCGCGATCTGCTTGAGAATGTCCATTGAAGTTTGCTGGATGGATTCCCGGTCGGACGCGGCTATGGAAGAAAAATCGCGGCATGTCACAGCGAACGGCTTGAAATTCACACACCCAAGCAACAGTAATAAAGCGGCGCAGACTGAGATCTTCACACTTGCATTCCCAAGCAGGGTAGGTTTCATGTTGCTCCTTATCGGTAGGAATCACCAAGACGAACAGGTGATGCCTCGCTGTTCAAGGTCTCGAATGTAACCTGATCTCCCTTCCGCGCAACAGCTCTGTGAAAGTTCAAGACGAGTTCTCCTCTGGAAAGGAGACTGGCAGGCGTAAGCGGGGAGATGATTCTATAGAGGTTGACCTCTGTGAGGATGAGCCCGCCAATCCTTACAGACCTAATGACCTGAGCAGTAGTTCCGTATAGGACATACTCTCCTATTTCTCCGGTGTGGATGTGAAAAAAGCAAGCGCATTATGAGCGACTTCTTTTCATTCCGGTGTTTCTCTATGGCGCAGATTACTGGCATTATACGCCCCTCTTCACTCCGAACAAAAAGCCCACCCCCCGTTTACCCGAGCGCGGGCCACATTATTTTGGCTGCAAATGGAACCTGCTTATCAAAGGCTGCGGGATAGCTTTTTCTCTCTTTGACGCGGCAGGATATTAACGCTAGAATGTGGCGAGAATGAAAACTCGCATACAGGCGCGACAACTTGCACTTGGACTCGCATTTAGCGTCACAGATGAGGAGCCGGTAGCAAGTGATGCTGTTGCTCCAGCAATCGATTCTTCCTTTCCAATTGCCCAAGCCGATGCGCTTGCGCGGCTAGAGTCATTCAATAAGCATTACTTTAGACCGAACACCTACTTGCATAAATGGTGGGCGCGCCGACCTGGCACCACCTTTCGATATATCCTCAAACAGTTAGTCGCCGATCCACACCGACGCGACTATTATCACGCCGGCGGACTCGAAGGGCAGATCATTCTCGATCCCATGCTCGGCGGAGGAACCACGCTTCACGAGGCGATTCGCCTGGGCGCGAGCGTGATCGGGTTTGACATTGATCCCATACCCACCCTCCAAGCGCAAGCCACGCTGACCCATATCCCATTAACCGAGCGGCAGGCAGTCTTTTCGCAATTCTTTGAGAACCTCGCGGCGCGGCTTGCCCCTCTGTTTCAGACGCAATGCCCAATCTGCCAGGCCGGTTGCGAGACACAGTTCCTCCTCTATGCGCTGCGCAAAAAGTGCAACTGTGGTGAGGCCCTTTTCGTCGACTCGTTTCTCTTGCGCGAAGAGTCGAATGGGTCAACGATCAAGTTAAGTCCAGACCAGCACCAGGTCAGTTCAACCTCTGATGTTGTTGCCCCTGTTCAAGGCCCTCTTTACGAAAAGACCGTGCGAGTGTGTCCAAACTGTGGAGAGCCGTTTCAGCATTTGAAGGATGTTCGATTTGCGGAGCGATATGTACCCATCGTCGTCCTGAGCGCATGTGACCGGCATGGCCTCTTTTTCAAGCCCGCCGACGCATCGGATTTGAAGATGCTCAAAAAAGCGCGCCAACTGCGCGTAAAACTCACACTCCCTTCAAGCGGTCTCGCAATTCCATCGGGACCCAAGTCGGATGACCTGTTGAACAAGGGAGTGCGGTCTTTTGGCGACTTGTTCACCGACCGGCAACTGATTTACCTGGCGACCTGCAAGGAACTGCTCGACCAGGTTGAGGACAAGCACCGCCTCTGGCTCGCCTTGTTGATCTCGACATCGCTAGAGTTCAATTCGATCCTATGTGGCTACAAGGGTGCGGACAAGCAGCGGGCAGGCGCAATCCGTCACGTGTTCTCTCACCACGCCTATTCGCTGCCCCATACCGCGCTCGAAAATAATCCCGTGTTCAGCAAAAACTCGTCCGGCACATTAGGGCTCTTGTTCGCAGACCGCATCGAATCTGCTTCGGAATGGGCAGAAGCGCCCGTAGAGCGCCAACCCTCCGCCAAGGGCTGGGCCAAGATAAATGTCAGCGGCGAATTGGATGGCGGGCACGCCGTGGAAACGCCGGAATTATTAAGGGACTCCCTGCGAGCCTTTTTCGTCAGGCAGCAGGACTCGTCCAAGATGCCGCTGTCCAATCAATCGGTGGATTACATCGTCACGGACCCCCCGTACTTTGACAGCGTTCAGTACAGCGACCTCGCCCACTTTTTCCATGCCTGGTTACGCTGGCTACTACCAGGTAGGGCCAATTGGGATTATGAGCAGTCGGCCAGCGCCGTCGCCGAGACCGATCAGGATGGAAGTAAGTACGAGCGTGTACTGAGTGGTATTTGGAGTGAATGCCATCGTGTGCTCAAGCCAAACGGTCGATTGGTCTTTACATTTCACCACTGGAATCCAGATGCCTGGGCGCGTCTCACAATATCGCTTCGCCGGGGCGGGTTCCGCTTGGTAAACTCTTTTACGATCTCATCGGAGAATCCGACTTCGGTGCATATTCGGCAGCTCAAGGCACTCAAGCACGACTGCATCCTCGTGCTCTGCCCGCGAGAGATTAGCTCGCAGGCGCACGTCTATTCGCGAATGGATACGGTCCGACAAGACAACAGTTTTGATTTTTGCAGTGACTGCGCGAGACTTTTGGGATACTGTCTCGAAACCGATCTGGAAGACGAGACGATCATCAAGCTGTGGCGCAGTTCGCTAGGCAAATAAGTATGCCAAAATTTCCATCTGAAATCTTCGGCCATCCCTATTATGCAACCGACCCGAAGGCCACCGCGGACCGTCGGAATCACTGGTGCCCGTTTGTCGACCGCGTGTGCTACAAGCGGAGCCGGCTTGTCGATTATCCCTTTGGCGCCTGTTCCTGCCATTCCCAGGATAACAACATTGCCATCTGCCCGCGCCGGTTTCTGGATCAGAACAGAGTATTTGCAGATATTGCGGAGCATCATTTTGGCACGCTGCATGATATCCTGGTCTTTCCCGAAGTGGGCCTCTCAAAGATTGGCAATTTCGATTTTGTCATGGTCAGGCATAAGCCACTCTCAGCCGAGATAGAAGATTTTGCCGTGATCGAATTTCAAACCGGGCAGACAACGAGCACAGGCGCGCTCGTTCAAGGGTTTGTCGATTTCATGCACGGCGAGGATGTGAGCAACAAGACTTATCAATTCGGATTGAACACATACGACATCTGGAAACGGACCTTTACACAGATTCTCAACAAAGGCGTCATCCTGGAGAGTTGGGGTCACAAAATCTATTGGGTTGTCCAAGAGCATATCTACGACTATTTCGCGACCCGATACAATCTGCAAAACATCGGCTTTCACACTGACCACTCGACCGTATTTGCGCTCTACGATCTAAAACACGCACCAGACCGGCTTGATCTTGTTCCCACTCGCATGACATCGGCAACTATCGATCAACTTTTCGCTGCTTTCCGCAACAATCCGAATATTCCGCCATTGCCTGAATTCGTCCAAGTCCTACAGAAAAGGGTCCAATCACGCGCACAGCTCTCTCTGCAACTCGATCAGCCGGACAGAAGCAGCCGCCTCGACGTTCACCGGTCAAGAGAAGCAGGTGATGCCGATTATGCTCCTGACGAGGGAGCAGAGTAACGTTAGGATCGCTACCGTCTGCACAACTGACGATAGACTGATTTTAGATCTTTATGGGTAGATTGACGGCTATCTGCCTCCGTGCTAGTATTCCAGCATGCGGTAGGGATAGGTTAGTCCGGTTCTCTCGTGGAGGTCGGATATGCAACTACCAGCTCTCTGGAATCGTTGTTACCGATGGATCGAGGCGACAACCTCGTGGCGCGAGGCCCATGCGCGGGATTTGACTCACCAATTTCTTGCGGGATTTCGATCGGGCAACCTCCGGTCGTGCCAACCGGCGATCAACGCGTATCTGGTCGCACTGGAAGAAAAGAAAGGCGACCAGCGCCGGCTGATTGACGATGTCGAGCACGGGTATAATGAGCTGGCCCGCCCCCCTGCGCCCGAGTCCGCGGGAGACGATGTTGACCTCGTTCAGGATGAAAAGAGCTCGATACTAGCGCTGCTGAAACGGGTCGAGAAGGAGCTCGAAGATCAGACCCAGGACTGGCGCGCTGAACTGCAAGCCCTTGCAGTCCCCCAGGGAGAACCGGCGGCATCGGAGCAGACCTCGCTCCTGGATTCCCTCAAAGCGTTTCTCCCCCTGCAATCCAGGCCCCAAAACAGGCGCGCCCAATCGTTCGCTTTTCGCGTGCCCACATTGAGCTTGAGGCGCAGCAAAAAGCGGGATTCCTCGCGCAAGAAGTAGGGTGATTAAGACCCGTTCAAGCAAGGTGCATCCATGAATAGTACCTCTGGGCTATAACGCGTGTGTCAGAGATGCTCTTAAGATATCATTTAGTCTAATACCGCCATACAATAAGAGGTGATGAATGCCTCGCGCGGTTCGTTCCGCGCGGGGCATTCTATTTTCCGCTGGCGTATCAGCATGAGGCTAGCCGGTTTTGGCGGCGCAGGGTCATGCTGATATATCAAGCACAGGAGGTAACAATGAAGTTCCATCTGAACCGCTCTTGGTGGCTCTCGCTTCTCGCCGTTTTCGTACTGCTCCTTCTTGGATTTGGCTCTGCCCACCCCGTCCTCGCCGGGAACAGTTTTATCTCGGCCCCTAACCGCGTCGATATGGTGTATGACGTGAATCGGGATCTTCTTTATATCACGTCAGGCAGCCAGGTTTTGCGTTACAACATCGGTGGACAGCAATTCCTCGATCCTTTTCAAGTAGGCGGCGATCTCAAGGGA
>JBAVQS010000071.1:0-5645 GCA_049694275.1 Anaerolineae bacterium
CAATTTCGACAATTTCCAGCCCCAACAATTCGGGCAATCTACCTGCGCCGCGTTGGTTCCATTGTTCAAGGGTCAACATAATCACCTGGGATATACCGTTTAATCTTCAAACCGCACCGTGACAATCTCGCGCGGGTTGACCTGTAGCTCGATCTGCCCTAGTGCATTCCACTCGAACGGTGCGAGGATGTCCTCGTTCAAATTGAGGCGCGCGGCGCGGGCGAACAGCCGGAATGGGCGCAAGCGTAAGGCGATGGGCGCATCGCCGGCGTTATACCCCCGCACAATCATCCCCTGGCCCAGAGCAGGCGGTTTGATTGCCGTCAGAATGAAATCGGGGTGCGAAATCTCGACCCAGCTCCCACTGCCTGGAATCCCCCCGACATGCAGGTCAGTCGCAATCGCCTGAGGCGGCGACGCAAACGCCAGGGCCTCGGCCTGTGCCCCGCGTCTGGTTAACGACCTGTCAGCTTCGCGCCCTCCCTCAAGACGCTGCCGAGCGCTCGTCGAGTACGGGATGAGCGAGTAAGCAAACTCGTGCACGCCCTGTTCTTGCGCCCCGGGAGTTTGTTTCTCTGGACCCGCATCTCCATTTCGGTTATTCAGATCAGGCCGCGAGAGCCACTCGATACAGCGCAGCAAAGTGAGCGCAATAGTCGCTCCCCCTTGATCCCGTGCCTCGTACTCCATCAATCCACGCGTCGCGAGTGCAACCCCTTTCTCCCGGTCCTCTACCATGACAAACTTTTGGAGCGGCAAGGTTGGAACCGGCTGTTCGACCCACCCTTGCGTGTCTGTAGGAACCCTGAGGCTGCGCGCCACAATATCAAACGCCTGGTCCGCAAGAGACTGGGTTGTCTGAACCGGCGTCGGGAACTCGACGCGCAAGCGATGGTCGCGCGCCCGGTTCTCTACCCGCGTCTGGAAATCCACCCGCCGCGCGCCCGCATACAGAGTCACGACGGTCGAGATTGGGATATCGACCCGCTCAGAGGAGCGCGCGGAGCGATTGGCCGCAAGAGACGCCGGGATGCTCAGGACCAGGTCAATGCACAATTCCTGCCGAACCTGGCCGTCATCTCGGCGCGTGATCTGCGGAGGCTGTGCGGGCTGTGGGATAACCGCATCCTGTTCAGGAGCGCAATAGTTATAGAGATCGCCTCGGTCGCCGCCATCCACAAACCGGTTTACCCCCGTAAACACCATACCCGTTGCCTTGTCGGTCACCGTGAGCGTTCCATCCTGAGGATTGGCCTCGACCCGAAGGAATTCGTTCTCGACCACGGTAGCGGCGACGACCGCCGGCTTTTCAGGCGCAGAATTGGCGGGGACCAGCCAGAAGGTCTTGACGCCATACCCTGGCAGATCGCGGGCGAAAAAGGTCACGTCCACCTTGCGAAGGGAATGCATGACCAGATGAAACAATTTCAACTGCGGATTGGCGACCAACTGCGCCAACTGTTCGAGCCCCCGCTGGACCATCGCCATATCCTGCGCGCCCTGATTCGATACGCTAATATCGGCATAGACCTGGTCCCCGTCAATCCTCCAGGAAAAGTCGCGTAACTGGCGGCCATCAACGCTCCCCGCTTGCGCCGCGCCGAAGGTCCACCGCAACTGTTCGGGGGTCGCTGTCACGCGCGCATACTCTTCCACCTTTCCGCCAAGCTCGAATAACGAGACTACCGCACCCGCTTCATCGACGACCTGGTAAGCCTCGAACCCACGCGGCAGATCCACCTGCACCGTCACCGCTTGCCCCCAGGACCTCGGCGCCGCGTTAAATACGACAATGGCAATCGCCTTCTCTATCCCAGCGCGCTCCGTATCAATGGCCGGGATTATCGCGGCCTGGGCGTGCTGGACGACGTCCGCGCCAATCTGCTCGACCCAGTCGAACCGCGGCGCCATTTCGGCATGCACCTGGTCCACGCTACATCCGCAAATCGAATCGTGTGGATGGTTCTGCAACAAATATTTCCACGCCAACGCAAGCTCCGGCCGCCAATCTTGTAGGGGCAGTCCCTTGTGGCTGCCCTCCTCCGTATGACTCCCCTCTCCTGTATGGTTACCCCGCTCTGCGGCAGTCACCAGGCTCATCGCCACCGCGGCCATTGGCTCAGCCCACTGTTCGAGCAGCGTCTCGGCGCGCATATTACGCTGTTTGATCCACATGCGGGTCGAAACGACACCGGGCAAAAGGTGATGGCGCTTGGGATTGCGCAGCTCGCCATGCGCCACGCACAACTCCGCCTTGTCCTCCTCGGACAGCGCCTGTCTCACCGCCTTGGCATACTGCGGCAGCGTCGAGTGAATCACGCGGGTCTCGGGCATCCGGGATTCCACAGCCCGCATCATCGCCGGCAAGCCTTCCCACGGCTGCATGTGATCGGTCCCGTGCATCATCAGCATGTGTTCGGTCACGGCATGCGGCGCAAGCGACTCGACCAACTTGCTCACGCCATAGACAAAACCCTCCGGGTCGCGGACCAGCCACGCGGCATTGTCATAGCCATCACGGAGATAGGTTGTAAACACGCGCGTTCCGTCGGCCCCCTCCCACCACAACTCGGTCGGCTCGTCCGCCAGCCCGCGCCGGAACATGGCCACATCAATTCCAAACCCCTGTAAGATCTGCGGCATCTGGCTAATGTGCCCGAACGGATCGGGAATATACCCGACCCGCATCGAGCCGCCCCACTCGTTCGCCATCCGCATACCCCGCTGGAGATTGCGAATAATCGCCTCGCCGCTCACCAGAAACATGTCCGGCAAAACGTACCACGGTCCGACAAGCACCCGCCCGGTTCGCACATGTTCCCGCAGTTCAGCCTCACGTGCCGGCTCAATTTCAAGGTAATCTTCGAGCACAATCGTCTGGCCGTCGAGCATGAAATAGCGATAATCAGGATCGTTAGCCAGAATATCCAGCGTCTTGTCAATCGTCCGGGCAAGCCAGATCCGGAAAATCTGGAACGGCTCGTGCCATTCCCGGTCCCAATGGGTGTGAGAAACGAAATGAAGTGTACGCATAATTCCTTCCTATTTTTTCAAAATAATAACACAGGCGAGGAGAAATCTCCTCACCTGTCATTCTCATCTAGTGCAGGGTCATGGCATTCGCCAGACTATTCCGCGTATCAAAGGCCGTGGTGGTGGCGTCTTGCAAAATCGTATTGGGTATCGGCTTGCCCAAATATTGTGCCATCTTGGCATCAATTGCCCTCAAAATTCGCCCCATGTCTGCAAAAGTCATCAAACTTGGATCCATATGCGTGCTGATGATGGAAATGTATTCATCGTACTGTGCCATAGCTACGCAGTTTGTTTGAACGTCATAAAACTTGACATCCGCACACTCGAAGCGAAACTGGTCCGCAATTGGACTGGTATAGGGAAGTTCAGGTGGCGCATGCCACGGCTTGACTAGCAGTGCGACGCCAAACTCTCCTTGGGCTTGATCCTGATACTCCCATGTCGCAGCACTCTTGGTAGTATATCTGAATACCAAATGTTGTGTGCCGTACAGGGTCGGGCTTTTGGCATCAAACTGAATTTCTATGCTCTCCTGTTGCCCGCGATTTTCTGGAAAGGGATGGAGCGGATTGCTAACATACCAATCCGTGGGCATAACCGACAGATCAATCAAGAGGTCCTGTATCTTAAAGTTACGTGATGGGGTAGGTTCTGCCCGTAAGCAGGCTACAAGCAGAACCACCAGACTGGAAAGTAGGACGGAAAGGAATAGCACTTGAATCTTCATATAAGGTGCACTGTTCACTTCCCCAAAGCAAACACCTTGTTATCCCCAAAAGTGGCATAAAGCATGACGCCGTCGGTCGCAAGCCCATGCGTCGGCACTTCGGGGTTGACACCCGGTGGGTTCGTCTCGAGTTTCCCACGGTCCTCGCCCGTTTCCAGGTCAAAGGCAGTAATTGTTCCAGTCCTGAGCATCAGATAGCCGATCCCATCGATTGCCACGGGATCGGATTCCGGCTCTGCCGCGAGTTTATGCTGCCATAGCAATTTACCACTCGTCTCATCAAAGGCACTTAACGTACAGCACCAAAACGCGACGTAGACTCGATGATTAATGACACTATAAAAGTCCGGGCTTGTATCCGTCTGCCAGAGCAAAAGACCGGTACGCGCATCCTTAACCTGCATTCCTTTCTTTAGCCAGATATAGACTTGATTACCAATCATCCGCATCGAGGAGCCTTCCCCAAGGAAATTCTCTACGGAATCTTTGATCGCACCAGATTTCGGATCGAGAACATATAGATCGCCCTTGATGTAGTCATACAGTTCTTTTTCCCTGACATAAAGACCATTTGTCCCAGACCCAGTAGCGGGAGGGTAGTCCAGATGCCACTCCTCTTGGCCATCCAACAACCGATAAGCACAAAGCGGAAATCCTGACCGCATTAGACCGACGTAAACTCGATTCTCATCCGTCGCCAGGTCGTCAACTAGATAGAAATTCCCACAGGGGGTGACCGTCCATAGGACGGTGCCATCCTGAGCGTTCACCGCTTTCACCTGGCGATTATTGTTAGCGCCAAATACGAGGATATTACCCTGCGCACGAATACCGTCCCCGGGCGAGTGAAAGGCCCCGGCCTCCACCTGCCAGAGTTGCTTTCCCGTTTTTGGATCGAGTGCAATGACGAGCGGATTCGTGCGTATAAGCACTAGACCGGCCTGGATGTCAGGGTATCTTTCGGTCCGTGCCGGGGCCTCAAAGATCCACTTGAGACTGAGTGGCAAGGCCGAGTTTGTTATGGTCCGCTCCGACTGACTAATCAGCGGTAGATTCAAAGGGCCGCCCGAACACCCCGAACCGAATAGAAGTAACAAGAACAGGAATAACCAGGTATGGAAGGGCTGGCGAATACGAATGTTCATGACAACCTCGGATAGTGAGCCACGCCAGCGATCAACAAGTTTCTGAGCAGCCGGTTTCGTGGCAAATCTCGCCCCCCAACCCAGATTTTCCCCAAAGGGGACCTACTCGGCTCACTGCGCTCGAAATGACTGCATGCTATAATTGATGTCAGCCAAGATTGCGCTTGCATCATACCATAATCTGAATAGCAAAGAACTCAAGAGAATAGAGACGCTTGTCAGGGAGCATCAAGATGAGTTTAAAAGAGCCTGGGGCCTCCACTTTGGTCAGTGAGGTTACAAATATTGCCTCGACCGGTTTTTGGCTTTTGGCTGACAACGTCGAGTATTTCGTCCCATTCTCCGATTATCCCGCTTTTCTGAAAGCGCCTGTCGAGCAGATCTTTGCAGTAAAACAGATTGGCCCCAGACAACTCTATTGGCCCGAACTGGATACGGACATTGAGTTGGATGCGCTCGAAAACCCCGAGAGATACCCGCTCGTTTGGCGCGAATAACCGCAGACCAATAACAGAAGGGAGAAAATCCGCACCTGTACATCTTACCCCTTTGATACGACCGCTTGCAGGCTTTGACCAGCAGTCTTGGGTTATTCGGCCAACTGGAGGTTATGCCTCCGTCTCAACCGCGCGAGGTAGCGCGGGCGCACGACCGCATAGAGATAATAGAGCGGCCGGTTGACCACATAATCGAACGCGCCGATGCGCTCGACAAACTCGCCGCCGAACCCCATCTTG
>JBAVQS010000072.1:0-28143 GCA_049694275.1 Anaerolineae bacterium
TATTTTGAATGGGTGCAGGATTTGCAGTCGTTCTTTTGGGACGAGGCCGATATCAATGGCCGGCTCAAACGCGTCATGGATGCGGCATTCGACGCGGTCAATGCCAAGGCCCAGGCGATGACCATTCCGCTGCGCCTCGCGGCGAACATTGTCGCGATCGAGCGCGTGGCCGATGCGACGCGCCTGCGCGGCATCTACCCCTAGACACTGAGGAAAATCGAGCGTATAATTCTGCCATTCGTGGGTCTCGACCGGATTGGGCGAGACCCGGGCAGTCTCTTGTTCTTTTGGCAAGGCAGCCAAAAGGCACATTGAACCTTGTGGACAAGACTGAAAACTCAATGAGGAGGACAAGCTGATGACGGCTCTATTGGCACCTACGCCAATTACAAAAACAGACAAGCAGCAGGACCTGTGGACCACGACCCGGGAGCAGTTTAATCGGGCGGCGGACAAGCTCAATCTGGACCCCCGCCTGCGCGTGGTCATGAGTGAGTGCCAGCGTGAACTGACCGTGAATTTCCCGGTCCGGCTTTCGGATGGCACGACCAGGGTATTTACAGGCTATCGCGTGCATCACGACCTGACACGCGGTCCGGCCAAAGGGGGCATCCGCTATCATCCGGATGTGTCCCTCGAACAGGTCAAGGCGTTTGCGATGGCGATGACCTGGAAAGCGGCCATCATCAATGTACCGTTTGGCGGCGGCTCCGGCGGGGTCATCTGCGACCCGCGCGGCGAGCGAACCGGCAAACCGATGACCCGAAGCGACCTGGAAAACCTGACCCGGCGCTATACTACGGAAATCCAACTCTTGATCGGCCCCAATCTGGACATCCCCGGCACGGACATTAACGTCACTCCCCAGGTTGTCTCCTGGATGATGGATACCTATTCCATGCATTCGGGGCATACGGTGACTGGCGTCGTGACCGGCAAGCCGGTCGCGATTGGCGGCTCGGAGATGCGAGATGAATCAACCGGGCTGGGAATTCAAATGGTGGTCGAGGCGGCAGCGCGGCATTTACAGTTCCCCCTGGAAGGGGCGCGTGTGGTCATTCAGGGCTTTGGCAATTCGGGTATCTATTCAGCGCGGCTCTTGTACGAGTTGGGCTGCAAGATTATTGCCATTAGCGATTCCAAAGGCGGAATCCTCAACACCAACGGGTTGAATCCTGCGTCCGTGGAATTGTGGAAACAGGAGCACGGCACGGTTACCGGGTATAACGGAAGCGATGCGATCACGAACGGCGAGATCCTCCAGATCCCCTGCGATATCCTGATTCCTGCCGCGCTTGAATCCCAGATTACGGCGGAAAATGCGCCCAAGATACAGACCAAGATTCTGGCCGAGGCGGCAAACCTGCCCACCACGCCGGAAGCGGACCGAATCCTTTTCGATAAGGGCGTTTTTGTCCTCCCTGACATTCTCGCGAATGGGGCGGGTGTGGCGTTGTCCTATTTCGAGTGGGTGCAGGACCTCCAATCCTTTTTCTGGGATGGAGATGATATCAAGCGGCGATTGCGTACCATTGTCACCTATGCGTTCGAGAACGTGGTCGATACCGCGCGAGAGTTTCATGTTGATAACCGCACGGCGGCGATCATGATTGCGGCCAGGCGCGTGGCCGAGTCCACTCAGTTGCGCGGGATTTATCCATAACCGGAGTGGGCAGGTAAATCCCATGGGGACTCCTTGCAGTCGCAAGTAAACAGGGAAACAGGTAGACGGGGAGCGAACGGGCTGCCTGTCTGCCTGTTTGCTTGTCTACCCGCTTCCAGTTTGACGATTTTGCTGCTCTCTGCTACAATACGGCACGTCCAGTAAGGAGCAGTGCCGGAGTGGACTAACGGCGCCGCCTTGAAAGCGGATGGGCGATGAGCCACGGAGGTTCGAATCCTTCCTGCTCCGCCGGAAAAGATTTCAGATTACGGACTGCGTCCCTTTCGGTCGCCGGCTAATAAATCCGGGTATCGGGGAATGGAATTTCCCGCCTGAATTTGAAAGGTCGCCTCAGCGACCGAAAATGAGTTTGCCAATAGAGTCCTAATAATCCGGGGTGTGAAGTTACTTGGAGGGGTCGCATAGCCTGGTCTAGTGCGCCCGCCTGCTAAGTGGGTCTAGGGGGTTATACCTCTAGCGCGGGTTCAAATCCCGCCCCCTCCGCTCTCGACTGTGGATTGTGGATGAACGGACCTGTTCGCAATCCTATATCGTTTGTCCCCGTGGCGCAATTGGATAGCGCGCAGCCCTGCGAAGGCTGAGGTTGTGAGTTCGAGCCTCACCGGGGACGCTCTGTAAAGCACGTCATAATCGCTCCTCTATCCTTAATCGGGATAGAGGAGCGATTATTGTTGGCGATAAGCCCTTTCCTAACGGTTATCTCTTTTGCACAATCAGCCAGCGAAAGTTGTACGGGGAGTGGATCGTGCGGTCGAGGCTGCCCAAATGGTTCTCGGTCCATTGACGCAGTTCGGGCATGACCGCATCCATGACGTGCCGGGGGATGGCCCACGTTTCAGAGGCAATCTGCTGGTCGATCTCGCGAAGGGTCTCGGCGAGGGTCGCGGGCTCAGTCCAATCCATCACATCGACCAGGCGCGGCGCGTTTCCCCATTTTGCCAGTTCCCGGATAATCTCCTCCTCGGATTGGGCGCCCGGGCGTTTGGTACTAACGCCAAAGGGTTCGACCAGCCGGTGCAGTTCCTGGCGCACCAACCAGTTGGGCGAGTCCGAAGTGCGGCGGTGCCAACTGATTAGCAAATAGCCCCCGGGTTTGATCACGCGCTGCGCCTCGCCAATCGCATTTTCCCATCCGTTCACCAGGTGGAGCACATGCACGGCATAGATGACATCAAAAGTATTCTCGGGGAAAGGGAGTTGGAGCACATCTGCCTGGGCGACGTCGACCGGCGCCGGATTCGCGGCCAGCTTGGACTGCAGCACCTGCATCATGGCGAATGAGAGGTCGACGCCCGAGATGCGCCCGATTTTGGCCGCAAGCGGCAGTGCAATCCTTCCTGTGCCAATTCCCAACTCTAACACCCTGGCGCCCGGTTGGAGATGGGTTTCCTGGATTAACGCGTCGAGCGGCCTGTCGGCAACCTCGGGCGGCAGCGCCCGCGTCCGGTCATAATATTCAATCGCACGATCAAAGACAATACTCATTCGGGTTAGAGGGCTGGCCGGTTAAAGGATCGGTAGGACGACCTTTTAACTGGCTGCTTGCTTTCTCTCGTAAAAACAGAGGAGCGTATTCCCATACTTGCGCTGGTCCACCTCCTCGTACAATTGCAATTCCAATTCGCGGTACTCTCTGGGGTGAATCTGGACGATGATTGCTCCTTTCGGCGTAAGGAACTGGCGCTTGTCGAGGTGCCCCATCGTTTCGGACCAGAGTTCTTTGTATTGCGGCGGCGCCACATAGACCAGGTCGTATAGCTCCACCGGATCGCGTTTGACGAATTTGAACACATTTTCTCGCACGACACGCGCTTTGCCGGCGAGCTTGGTCGTTCGCAGGTTTTCGCGCAGCACGCTCAGCGCCTCGTCGTTCATTTCGACAAAGGTCGCCAGGCGCGCCCCGCGGGAGAGGGCCTCGATCCCTACGCTTCCCGCGCCGGCAAATAGGTCGAGGACATTGGCGTCGATGACGTCGACGCCCAGGATGTTAAACAGCGCCTCTTTGACGCGGTCCATAATCGGCCGCGTGGATAAGGGGGGGGACTTTAGCTTTCTTGCTTTAGCTGAACCGGAGATGACTCGCATATTGATCAATACCGAATGTGGTATTCCATCCACTTTTTGGGAATCACGAGCTCATCGGGAAGGATAGGCATACTCCCCAATGGCGCAGCGGTGATCGTCGCCCGTTCGAGCGCAGGCCGGCCCCAGCCTTCCCAATCGACAATGAGCTGATTGAGCAGGGCCAGCCCCGCATCATCGCCATACACCCGTACGCTCACCCGATGCCCGTTTTCCGGGGCGGGCGGCAGCAGGATCGCCAGGCCGGTGTCTCCTGCCATCATCGCGAACGAAAACTCTTGATCGAATTTCTCTTTCTCATAATCGATCAGCGTGAAAAAGGTTGAACTGTGGAGAGCGATGTATTCCACCAGGCTGCGAAAGATATCGCCCGATGCGCCAAACAGGTGTTGCTCACGCCCCTTTTTCTCCAAAAGGTTGGCAAGGGTGGGCTTGAGTTGTCCGGCATCCTCGGCGCCGACCGTGATGGGACCAATCTGGACGGTTGCCATGGGTCCGGCGAATGCCCCACGGAGGGGCATGAATCCACACTGCCGGATGCTCGTGCTCACCAACCGCTCTCCCCGTTTTTCAAACTCGGTCGAAAATTGGAGGGTGCGCAGCGACAGTGGGAGGACCATCCGCCCGCCTTCACACAACTGTTCAAGCCAGTGTGGGCTAATGTCCCAGACCCCGACGGTTGCGATGATAGCATTGTACGGCGCTGCCGGCGGATAGCCGTAGCCACCATCCGCACAGATCACGTCGACGTTCAGTGTCCTGGCTTGCTGCAAGTGCGCCTGCGCCTGATCGACAATGTCTTGATCGATGTCGATGGTCGTCACCCGGCCGGCGGGACCGAGCAGATGTCCCATCAATGCTGCATTATACCCCGTCCCCGCGCCGATTTCCAGTACGTGTTCGTCCGGAGCAAGCTGCAGTTGCTCCAGCATGATCGCCATTATGGCCGGCTGGGAACTGGAGCTGATCGGAACCCCGCTCTCGTACTTGGTCGGGATGGCTTTGTCGGTATAGACCTCGGCGACGGGCAGATCGGGCAGGAAAAGGTGACGCGGCGCCGCGCGGAATGCCGCGTCAACCTCCGGTCGAGTGATAAACCTGGCGCGCTTTAATTCTTCGATCAGTTGCTCTTGCAGGCGATCTGTCTTGTCCATCGCTTTATGGCTTGCTGTCGCTCAGGCCGGCAAGCTGCTCTTCCAGTTTGGCGATGCGCTCCTGGACCGTGCTGAGGCGCTCGCGCTCGCGTTCGATTACCTGCGCGGGCGCGCGCTTGCCAAAGTCGCCGTTGAGCTTGGCTTCCGTGCGCTGGACATCGGCGCGGGCCTTGTCCAGCTCGCCGGTCAGGCGCGCCTTTTCCTTGTCAAGGTCGATCATCCCGGCGAGGGGAAGATAGATCTCGATATCCTCGACCACAGTTGCATAGGCCTGGGAAGGCTTGGCGGCGAGGCGTGGCATGATTTGCAACTTGTCGGGGTCGAGTCGCGCCAGCGTGACCAGGCTTTCGCGCTGCGATTCAAAGGAGGTCGCGTGTTGACCCGCCGCGAGAATAGCCGGGATGCGGCGGGCCGGTTCTACCTTGAACTCGCTGCGCGCGTTCCGGATCGCCGTCACCGTCGCCATGATGGTGGCAAACGCTTCTTCGGCCTCTGTAAAGAGCTGGGCGTTGCTGTACGGCCATTGCGCGAGCATCAGGCTCGGCCCCTGGTGCGGCAGGTGCTGCCAGATCTCTTCGGTCACGTAGGGCATCATCGGATGGAGCAGGCGCAGCGCCTGGTCAAGCACATAGCGCAGGGTGCTGCGGGTGATGCGCTTGGCTTCTGCATCACCGCCGTTCAGCGTGACCTTGGAAGCTTCGATATACCAGTCGCAATACTCATCCCACAAAAAGTGATAGATCGCTTGCCCGGCGTCGTTGAATCGGTAGTCTTCGAGTTGTTGATTGACCTCGTTCACAGTCCGGTGCAGCCGCGAAATGATCCAGTGGTCGGCCAACGAGAGCTTGTCCAAGTTGGCAAAAGGCCAGTCGAGGAGTTCGCTTTCGTCGCCGAGATTCGAGATCACAAACCGCGCCGCGTTCCAGATCTTGTTGGCAAAGTTACGCGACTGTTCCAGCTTTTCCGGAAACAGCTTCATATCGGCCCCCGGCGCGCTCCCGGTCACGATGGTCATGCGCAGCGCATCGGTGCCATAGTCACGCACGATATCCAGGGGGTTGGCGGTGTTTCCCTTGGACTTGCTCATCTTTTCGCCTTTTTCGTCGCGCATGAGTCCATGAAGATAAATGGTGTGGAACGGAATTTTGCCTGTGCATTCCAGGCCCATCATCACCATGCGCGCCACCCAGAAAAAGAGAATGTCGTAGCCAGTTTCGAGCACCGAGGTGGGGTAGAAATAGCGCAGGTCCTCGGTGTCCTCCGGCCAGCCGAGCGTCGAAAAAGGCCAGAGCCCGGATGAGAACCAGGTGTCGAGCACGTCCTCGTCCTGGCGCAGATCGGTCGAGCCACAGGTCGCGCACTGGCCCGGGTCGGTCACTTGACATGTCATGTGGCCGTTTTCGCAGTACCATACCGGGATGCGATGGCCCCACCAGAGCTGGCGCGAGATGCACCAGTCCCGAATGTTTTCCATCCACTGGTAATAGATCTTGTTGAACCGTTCGGGCACAATCTTGAGCTCGCCGGTCTTGACCACCTGGATTGCGGGCTCGGCGAGCGGTTTCATCTTCAAGAACCACTGCGTCGAAATAAGCGGCTCGATCACCGTTCCGCAGCGCTGGCAGTGGCCCACCGAGTGGGTGTAATCCTCGATATGGTCGACGAGTCCCTCGCGCTCCAGGTCTGCCAGCAGTTTTTTGCGCGCCGCATACCGCTCCATCCCCGCGTAGATTCCGCCGTTTTCGTTGATGGTCCCATCGACATTCATGATATTGATGAACTGGAGGTCATGCCGCTGGCCCATCTCGTAATCGGTCGGGTCATGCGCCGGCGTCACCTTGACTGCACCCGTGCCGAACGCCATGTCCACGCTCTCGTCGGCAATGATCTGAATGCGACGCCCCACCGCGGGCAGGATCACCCTATGGCCGATGAGATGCTTGTAACGCGCATCCTCGGGATTCACCGCCACGGCCGAATCGCCCAGCATGGTCTCGGGACGTGTGGTCGCCACGACGATATACCCATCTCCCTCGGCGAGGGGGTAGCGCACATAATACAGCTTGCTCTGGGCCTCTTTGTGGTCCACTTCGAGGTCGCTGATAGCGGTTTCATCCTTGGGACACCAGTTCACCAGTCGCGGGCCGCGATAGATGAGCCCTTTTTGATAGAGCTGTACGAATGCTGCGCGCACGGCGCGTGAGAGCTGCGCGTCCATGGTAAACCGCTCGCGCGTCCAATCCACCGATGCACCCATCCGGCGCAGTTGGCGTGTGATGATTCCGCCGTATTCCTCTTTCCACTCCCACACCACCTTTACAAACTCGTCGCGTCCCAGGTCTTTGCGCTTTTTTCCCTGTTTTCCCAGGAACCGTTCCACCACCGTCTGCGTCGCGATGCCCGCGTGGTCAGTGCCGGGTAGCCAGAGCGTCGGCTCGCCCCGCATGCGGCGCCAGCGGATGAGCAGGTCCTCGAATGTAATAAACATGGCGTGCCCGTGATGCAGCTCGCCGGTCACGTTCGGCGGGGGAATCACGATGACGAACGGTTTCTTGCCGGGGTCAATCTTGGGGGCAAAATATCCCTGCGACTCCCACCACTCATAGAGCTGTTCTTCCACCTCTTGAGGGTTGTAGGTCTTGCTCAATTCATTAGCCATTTTGGATAGCTCCTCTGGTTGTATTTTGATACCATTGCATGATTTTCAAGCTGATGAGTACGGCGATGGCGCCGGCAATGAGCGCAGGGAGGCCGGCGATCGCCGCGGCAACAACGACAGCAATTGTATGGGTTCGCGAATAAAGGGTCAGAATGAGCCAGAACACGATAAAAGCTCCGCCGGCGCCGTATAGCGCGCTAAACAGGATGACGCGGCCGCGATGGGGGCTGCCGTCCGGCGCAGCGAAAAGGCCGATCCGGGTCAACACGCCGATAGCCAGCCCACCCAGCGTGCCGAGGATGAGCCCACCGGGCAAGCCAAAAATTCCTCCGGCAATGCCGCCCAATAGCGCCATCAAAAAAATGGCAAAGATCCCGCGCCCGATATCAGCCGGGACAAAACCGCTCAAATCTTGCTGCCCAATTCCATAAAATAATACGATGTTGGCCAACACCGCGCCATACAGAGGACCAAGCAAAGCGCCTGCGCCCAATCCCCATATGCCTCCCAGCCAGGTTGTATTCAATAGTAATCGGCTCGTCGTCATTCGGATGACTCCAACAGCATAACAAAAAAATCCCTTCCACCTCAAGGGCGAAAGGGATTCCGCGTTACCACCTTTATTCAGATTACAAGTCGCATGTGACAGGCTGCATTCACTCTTTGTGACCTGTGTCCTGAAACTTGAGGCTTGTAACCCCTCCTGGCTGTAACGGGCTGACCCGGAGCCGACTAGTCCACGCGTTTCATCGGCTCAACTCCCCGGCGACCTTCGGCTTGTCTCGGCGCGAAAGGCTTGCACCCGATGGCCCCTCGTCTCTACCGCCTTGAGTAAGCTTACTCCTCCGGTTCGATGTTGTTGATTATCATCGAGTGAAAAGATTATATCTCAGTCGGGGGACGGCGTCAAGCGCGAGAGGCTTGGTGATTATTCATATGTAGGGGCAGCGGCTTGCGACCAAAGGGAGTCCCCGCCGAGTAGGTCCCCCTATGGGGATTGGATCCCTGCCCAAGTCGGGCGAGCACAAGGCGTCGCCCCTACCAGATGTGAATAACCACCAGCGAGGGACCTCACCGCGCCGAGGAACGGACAATTGTCCTTTCACCGCTCCTATGCTAGAATCGGAGTAATCGGATAGCAGGATACGCTCAATGATTTAGCGACACCCCAGAACGGCCCGGGCGCGATACGGCGCGGGCGAATGAGAGCCCGCTTGTGCCATGCCCCAGAGCGGGCCTTAATTTTCCGCCACGCGAGTCATTCATATAAAATCGGATGAGAGCACGCTTCGTATGACACAATCCAAGCCCAAGGTTACCTACAAGGCCCACAAAAAACAAAAGACCCCGGCCGAGAGCAAACCGGCGATCCTCCCGGTCGTTCCCGGCAACGGCGCAACCGCCGACATTAACTTTGAGCAGGACCTGTGGCAAGCCGCTGTGCAGTTACGGGGCAATATCGCGCCCTCCGACTATAAACACTTTGTCTTGCCGCTCTTGTTCTTGCGCTATATCTCACTCAAATACGAGCGGCGGTACGCGCAACTGGACCTGGCGCTCAAGGACCCGGCGTCCGATTACTTTACGTCCGACCTCAACGTCGCGAAAGAGGTCCTGAATGACCCCGATGAATACAAGCGGGTCGGCGCCTTCATCATTCCCAAACGCGCGCGTTGGGATTACCTCGTGCAGCATGCCCAGGACGACGACATTGCGATCAAACTCGACGATGCCATGGAGTTGCTGGAAAAGACCTATCCCGAACTACGGGGGGTGCTCCCACGCAAATATGCGGGGAGCAATCTGAGCCGCGAGAATGTCTCCGGGTTGATCAACCTCTTTTCCCGTGATTCATTCAAGGCCGACGCGGGCCGTGAAAGCGATCTCCTCGGACGGGTGTACGAATACTTTATCACGAACTTTGCCAGCACCGAGGGGACGCGCGGAGGCGAATTCTTTACGCCCCGCGCGGTCGTCAAACTGCTCGTAGCCATGATGGAGCCACGGCAAGGGCAAATCTTTGACCCGGCGTGCGGCTCCGGCGGCATGTTCGTGCAATCTGCCCTGTTTGCACAGCACAGCGACAACCTCTCTTTCTTTGGGCAAGAGAGCGTGGACACGACCCTCCGCCTTGGAAAAATGAACCTGCTCTTGCACGGCCTGAATGGTGATATTCAGTTGGGCAATTCGCTCCTCGACGACAAATTTCCCAACCTGCGCGCGGATTTCGTCATCGCCAACCCGCCCTTCAACACCGAAGACTGGGGCGCCGACCGGGTTTCGCCCAGGGACAAGCGACTCGAAGTTGGCAGCCGCAAATGCCTGCCGACGAACAGCAATGCCAACTTTTTCTGGATGATGCACTTTCTCTTTCATCTCAAGAGCGGGGGAACCGCTGGCTATGTGATGGCGAACGGCGCAATGACGACCAACCTGAAGGATGAGAAAGATACGCGCACGGCGCTCGTAGAAGAAGGGCTTGTGGACTGCATCGTGCAATTGCCCGACAAGCTGTTCTTTGGCACGGGTATCCCCGCGTGCTTGTGGTTCTTGAGCCGTAACCGTGACGGGCGCGGCCAATATCGCAAACGTGTGGGAGAAATCCTGTTCATTGATGCGCGCAAAAAGGGGACAATGGTCAACCGCCGCCAGCGCGTGCTGACCGACGAAGATATTGCCGGGATTGCTGCGGTGTATCATCATTACCGTGACGTGGAAGGCGAGCGCCAGAACGTTGCGGGCTTTTGTCGAACGGCCACGCTCGATGAGGTGAAAGCCAACGGCTGCAAGTTGACGCCCGGCGTTTATGTTGGCACAGAGCAAGAGGTAACAGATGACACGCCTTTCGAAGTCAAGATGGCAGAACTGACTGCGCAGCTCAAGGCGCAATTTGCCGAGTCGAATACGCTGCAAGAAAAGATTGTGCGCGAGTTGGAGATGCTGAGTTGAAACCCGATTGGAAAATCTCGCGCGCCTTTGAATTGGAAACAACCGGCGACCTATTCGTTCAAGATGGTAATCATGGCGAATACCGTCCGCGCTCCAATGAATTTGTCAAAGATGGGATTCCATTCGTTCGCGCCGGCGATATGAAAAATGGCCGCATTGACTTTGCAAGTGCAGAGCGCATTAATGACGCCGCTTTCAAGCGTATTAGAAAAGGTATCGCGCATCCCGGTGACATTATTCTCTCATCAAAGGGCACTGTCGGTTCTATTGCTATTGCAGGCAATGAGTACGAAACTTTTGTGTGTTCTCCTCAAACAACGTTTTGGCGAGTCAACAAATGCGGGAAACTAAACCGCCGCTACCTTTACTATTTTATGCAGTCAGGTGAATTTGTTCATCAAATGGATGCGCTAAAGGGCCAGACGGATATGGCTGCGTATCTGAGTTTGACTGATCAACGTAAAATGTGGGTAAGGGTTCCCCCTCTATTCGTCCAACAACGCATTGCCGATATCCTCGGCGCGCTAGACGACAAGATCGAGTGCAACCGCCATGTGAACAAAACGCTAGAGGTAATGTCGGAAACCTGCTTCAACTATTGGCTTGCCACCTCTGAAAAAGATGGAGAAGGCAAACCACTGGATGAGATTGCAGACTTCCTGAATGGGTTGGCACTACAGAAATTCCCGCCGAAAAACGGTTCTTCTCTACCAGTGATTAAGATCGCGGAACTTCACAGGGGAATCACCGAATCAACTGATCGTGCGAGTGAAGATATTCCGAGTCAATATATCGTCAATGATGGCGATGTGCTGTTCTCTTGGTCTGGCAGCCTTGATGTCTGCATCTGGTGTGATGGCCGAGGCGCGTTAAATCAGCACCTGTTCAAAGTCACCTCATCCAAGTATCCAAAATGGTTCTATTACCAATGGATCAAGCATCACTTGCCCCATTTTCGGGAAATTGCAGCAGGAAAAGCCACTACTATGGGTCATATCCAGCGGGAGCATCTTCATCAGGCTTTGGCGGCGGTTCCGTCGAGTGAAATGCTCCAACTAATGAATGCCAAAATGCAACCAATACTTGATCAGATCATTAGCAATAACTTGGAATCTCGTTTGCTCAGGCAAACGCGCGATTATTTACTGCCCAAATTGCTATCAGGCGAAATAAAAGTAAAGGCTGCCGAAGAACAGATCGCGGGAGTCAACGATGATCATCCGCTTTCCCAATGAATCGCACTTTGAAGCAACGACAATTGACCGTCTTGAGCTTTTAGGATACGAGCACCAAGATGGCAAGGAACTACGCGAGAATCCCGACTTTAGCCTCGATGCGGTGGTCCAAACGGACACGCTCCGCCGTCACCTCCGCGCACGCTACCCCCGCCTCCCCGATCAGGCCATCGAAACGGCCATCCGCCAGGCGATCAACCCCGACGGCGTGAGTCTGCTCCACCGGAACAGGGCCTTTCATCAGTTGCTCACGCGCGGGTTCGATGTCAAGTACAAGACCCCAGCGGACGAGGAGCGATACGAGCACCTCTATCTCGTCAACTGGGATGAGCCGGCGCGGAATGACTTTAGCGTCGTCAGCCAGCTCCCGATTCATGGCGCCAACGACCGCCGCCCGGACCTCATCGTCTATGTGAATGGCCTGCCGCTCGTCGTATTCGAGCTCAAGAATCCCTATGACGAGAACCCCACCGTCGAGGGCGCGTATAATCAGATCCAGCACTATGCCCGCGACATCCCGCAACTGTTCGATTTCAACGCCTTTTGCGTCATCTCGGACGGCGTCACGACCCTGCACGGCATGCACTCGGCGGATATGACCTGGTTCGCCCCGTGGAAGTCGATTGACGGGCGCACGGTGGAACCCGCCGGGACGGCCACGATGAAGAGCCTGATTGAAGGGCTGTTTACGAAAGAGCGATTGCTCGACTATATCCGCAACTTTATCCTCTTTGAATCCGTGAACGAGGTCATCGCCAAAAAGGGCGCCAAGTATCACCAGTTCTTTGGCGTGCGGTTTGCCGTCGAGCAAGCCCTGCGCGCCACCCAGCCGGACGGTGACCGCAAGATCGGCGTCATCTGGCACACGCCCGGCGTGGGCAAATCGTTAGAGATGATCTTTTTTGTCGGCATCCTGCGGCGGCGTCTGAGCAATCCCACCTTTGTGCTCCAGGTAGACCGCAATGACCTTGATGCGCAGCTCTATGATAATTTTGTCGCGGCGCGTTCGCTGGTCGGCGATGTCCAGAATGCCGATACTGTTTCCGAATTGCGGGAATGGCTCCAAACCGAGGGGGGCGAAGTCGTCTTTACCACCATTGAGAAATTCCGGCTGCAGGAGGGGGAGCAAGAGCACCCGGTCCTCTCGACCCGGCGCAATATCATCGTCATTGCCGACGAGGCGCATCGCACCCAATATGGATTTGAGGCGCATCTGATCCGCGACAGGGCGAGCGGCGAAATCCGCACGGCGTATGGGTTCGCCCATTACCTGCGCCGCGCCCTGCCCAACGCCTCGTTCATTGGCTTTACCGGCACGCCAATTGATTTGACCGACCGCGATACGCAAGCGGTCTTTGGCGATGTCATCCACACCTATGATATTCCCCAGGCGCAGGCGGACAAGGCCGTGGTTCCGGTCTATTACGAGGCGCGCCTTGTGAAATTACACCTCGTCAACGAGGCGATTGACCGGGAATTGGAAGAGATTACCGAAAGCGAGGAAGAGGCCGAAGCGCTCAAGCCCAGATGGTCCCAGATCGAGGCCGGGGCGGGAACCAGGGAGCGCCTGGCCGAGATTGCACAGGATCTGCTGGCCCATTTTGAAGCGCGCCGCGCCACGTTGTTTGGCAAGGCGATGGTCGTGTGCATGAGCCGCCGCATCTGTGTGGGCCTGTATGACGAGATCGTCAAGTTGCGCCCCGAATGGAGAGCGAAGGAAGATGACAAGGGGCAAATCAAAATCGTCATGACCCACCGCCCCGACAAGGACCCGGTCGAGTGGAATGACGCCGGACACATCACGACCAAGCAACGCCGCGAGCAGATCAAGGCCCGCTTTCGCGACCCCGACGACCCGCTCCAGCTCATCATCGTCCGCGATATGTGGCTGACCGGCACGGACATTCCTTGTCTCCACACGCTCTATGTGGATAAACCGATGAAGGGACACAACCTGATGCAGGCGATTAGCCGCGTCAATCGGGTGTTCCGTGACAAGCCGGGCGGGCTGGTGGTCGATTATATCGGCGTGGGTCAATCTCTGAAAGAGGCGGCCAGCAAATTCACCTCGGACGGATTTGGCGAGCCGACACAAGACCTGGATGCGGCCGGTAAGGCCGAGTTTCTCAAAGCGCTCGACGCGATTCGCCTGCTTTTGCCGCCGGGCGTCTCGGTCGCGAATTGGCACACGCTTTCGCACATTGCGCTTGAGGATCTCTGTGCGCGCCTCTATGGTGATTTCATCGAGACGGACGAAAGGCGCGACGGTTTTCTCGATGCGGAACGGCGGGTATCGGCCGCGTTCAGCCTGGTGAAACACCTCCCCGATGTCATCTCCGGTACCCAGGAGGTTGCCTTTTATCAGCTCATCCGGGGCGAGCTGAACAAGACCATCCCGACCGGGCGGACGGCGGCGGAACGTGACCGGGCGGTGCGTGACCTGATTGATCGGAGCATTGCCAGCGAAGGGGTAGTGGATATTTTTCAAGCGGCCGGAATCACGCGGCCGGACATTTCGATCCTGGATGAGCGATTCCTGGAAGAATTCAAATCGAAAGAATTCGAGAACCTGCGCCTGAAACTGCTGGAGAAACTGGTCATGGACGAGATTCAGGCCCGGCAGCGCGCGAATCTGACCAAGTATCGCTCTTTTCAAGAGATGCTCGAAGCGATGCTCCGCCGCTACCATGCGAACGCCGTCACGGCCGCGGAGGTCGTTCAAGAAATGATCCGCATCCGGCAAGAGATGCAGGCCGAGGACCGGCGCAAGGCCGAGACCGGGTTGAGCGATGAGGAATTAGCCTTTTACGATGCGGTCCAAGGTTTGGGCGGGACCGTCTATGATCGTCCGTTTATGTGTGAGGTGGTCCGCCAGGTCGTCCAGGCGGTCAAGCGCAACCTCCAAGTCGATTGGACCCAGCCGCATCGCGAGAATATCAAAGCGGCCGTCCGCGCCGAGGTCAAAAAGGTATTGCGCAATCGGGGCATCAAGGCCGAGCAACTGGCATTCATCTTGAAAAGCATTATGGATCAGGCCGAAGCGCGTTACGAGGACTGGCCGATGGCAATGTGAGGATCGGGAAGGGAATCACTATGCGCGTTGACAAAAAAAAAGAGTCAGATACAATGGAAAAGTATTGGCGCTGTGGCGAAATTGGCTTACGCGGCGGACTTATTTCTGAGCACCGGGGTCGGAAACGCTCCGTGTGAATTCAGCCAAACTCGGGGAACCCTCTGTCCGCAAGGGCGTGGCAATCCCGAACTAAGGTTCTTGCTGGGTTTTCCTCCTGTGTCCTAATTGTCATGCACAGACGGACAATTATAGAGGCGGCAAGAAGAAGGTGTAGAGACTTGACGGTTGGGACCTAAGGCGGACACCTAGGGTCAAGGTAGAGTCCAGACCACAAACCCCGTTCGGGGGTGGTGAAAACCATAGTGGTATGAAAATCCGCTGGGGTTAACTCCTCATGTGGGTTCGAGTCCCACCAGCGCCATCAAGAGAACCGGCGAGGTCTACCAGACCTCGCCGGTTCTCTAATTTCCTCGCTTGCGTTTTTTCAACCGGTCCGCCAGCACCTCTTTAAACGTCTCTTCCAGCGGCCGCGTTTGCCAGCCGAGCTCGCGCCTGGCTTTATCGGCGGTGGCCCAAAAGGTATAGTGGTCGAGGGTTTGCAGAGATTCTGCTGAGAGCATGGGGATATGAATGCCCATTCGCTCGATAGGGGCCAGGAGGCGGGCATTGAGCCCAGCCATCCGGTCGGGGAGCCAGATTTTGGGACCGGCGATACCCGTTGCCTTTTCGCATAGTTCCATCACCTGTTTGTAGGTAATCGGCGGTCCGGCGAGAATGTAGGACTCTCCCGGTTTCCCTTTTTCCAGGGCGAGGATATGCCCATCGGCGATGTCGTCGACGTGGGCGAAGGTGACCCCCGAGCGGGCGCCAAACATGATTGGCATGTGATTGAGAAAGAAATCAAACAGGACCGCGTGGGGACTGGTGTCGCCGGCGCCGGTCACGCCGCCCGGTTGCGTGATGATGAGCGGCGCGCCCTTTTGCTGCAAAGGGACCGCAACTTCATAGTGCGCTTCCCATTTGGTGCGCTCGTACTCGGAGGGAAGCTGGCTCTTCCAGATGTGATAGGATTCGTCGACGACCTGCTGGCGGGTATTGCCAAAAACGCCGACCGTACTGGTATGAATGATACGCGGGATGCCAAGCTCTGCCGCCGTTTCGAGCGTGTTACGTGCCCCGTCGACGTTGATCGCGCGCATGCGGTCGAAATAGCGGCGCCCCAGTTCGTACATGCCGGCGAGATGCACAACCGCGTCTGCGCCCTGCATTGCCGGCTTGAGCGAAGCACGATTCGTAATATCGCCGGCGACGAGCTCAGCGCCCATCTGTTTCAATTCAACCGCTTTGCCAGGGTCCCGGACCAGGCAGACGGCGGTGTCCCCGCGTGCGATAAGCTTGCGCGCAAGATGGCTGCCAATAAATCCGGTCGCTCCCGTAAGAAAGACTCGCATCACTTTTCCTTTAGCTGATCTTGTTGGCTGCGCGGGCGCGCGTGATAATCCGTTCCGCCGCCTTGATAATGGGGCGGTCGATCATCTTGCCATCCAGCGCAAAAGCGCCGTTCCCGATAACCTGGGCCTCTGCGGCGGCCTGGATGACGCGCTGCGCGTGGGCGATCTCGTTGTCGCTCGGCGTAAATGCCTCCTGGACCGGCGTAATCTGGTTAGGGTGAATGATCTGCTTGCCGCCAAATCCCATCCGCGCTCCTTGCAGCGATTCTTCGCGCAGCCGCTCGATATCCTTAAAGTCGGTGTCGAGCAGGTCGATGGCCTGTAGATCGTAAGCGGCGGCGTAGGTGATGACCGCGCTGCGCGCGTAAAAAACCTCCCACCCCTCGCGTGTTCGCACCGCGCCAATATCGGCGGCAAAATCCTCCGAGCCAAAGATGAGCGCATCGACCCGCCGGTCGGCGGAGGCAATCAGCGGAAGATTGACGATTCCCTGGGCGTTTTCGATCATCAAGAGTAATCGAATCGAGCCGGGTTCCAGCCGCATGCTCCGCTCGGCAATTCCAATCTGGTCGCTGACCCAGTGCACCTCCCGGGCGTTGGTCACTTTGGGCATTACAATGCCATTCGGACGCGCCGGCAGGACCGCGGCCAGGTCGTCCGCTTCCAGCCCGGAGCCGACGATATTGATACGCGCCAGCCGTTCGCTTTTGCCGAATTCCAGCGAACGGAGGGCGTCGGCGACGGTTTCACGCGCCTCGACCTTGCGGTTTACGGCGACCCCATCTTCAAGGTCAAGGCAGACACTGTCCGCACTCAGGGTCGCTGCCTTTTCGATTTTGTGCCGTTCATTCCCAGGCACATACAATAGCGCTCGACGTGCTCGCATTTTATATTCCTACTGAGGCCGTTTCAAGAACATGACAGTCCGCTCAACCTCGCAGATCACGGTTCCGTCCTGCTTGCGCCCAATCTGTTTGAGGCGGACGATGCCGCGATCCGGCTTGGTCTTGCTCTCGCGTTTTTCCAGAATCTCGGTCTCGACATGGACGGTGTCGCCGATGAACAAGGGCGCGGGATGCGCCACATGGTCATAGGTGAGATTGGCAAGGAGCGTCCCCTCAGTCAGGTCGGGGACACTGATGCCGACGACCAGGCCCAGGGTATAGATGCCGTTCACAATGCGCTGCCCAAACGGGCTGTGGCTTGCATAGTCTGCGTCCATGTGTAGCGGCTGTGTGTTCATGGTGATCGAGCAAAAGAGCGTATTATCCATCTCGGTGACCGTGCGGCCGGCGTAATGCTTGATCTTGCTGCCGACCTCGATCTCTTCAAAGTATTTGCCTGGCATGATTGACTCCTTGTAGCTGTCGGCTGTTAGCCGGTAGCTGTTAGCAAATAACGGCTAACAACCGGCCGCTGACGGCTAATGGCTATTCTAACTCGACTAGCACCTGGTCGCGGTCTACAGTCTGGCCCTGTTGAACCAGCAGCCGCGTAACACGGCCCGCGCGAGGGGATTGGACCCGAATTTCCATTTTCATCGCTTCGAGCAGGAGGAGGGTTTCCCCTTTCTCTACCGAGGCGTTTTGCTCAACCTGAACAGCGCGAACCTGGCCCGGCATCGGGGAGAGGACAAGCTTGTCGCCGCTACCGGCGTGACCAGCCGCGCCGCGGGTGCGCCCGGCCACCGGGGTAGGCGCTTTGAGCACAAAGGAACGGCCATCCATAAAGACCCATCGGTTCGCTCCATCGACGGCGACATGGGCCAGGTGTGAATGGTCGCCCAGGATAAATGAGAGGCCGCCCGGCTCGGAGCGAACAAATTCGATCTCGTAGGTTTCGCCATTCAGCGAGGCGCGATATCCCTGATTCTTTTTTTCGACGTCCAGGGTATAGACCTGGTCGCCCATTTGATAGGTAAAGCGCATAAGGCAAAGGTCACCGGGAATACCGGGGATCGGTCCAGGGACTGTATGGGTCGTTGCCCGTCGGCCCGGTCGCGGGCGACACGATACGGGTGGGCGCAGCCATCTCGGAGAGCGCCGCCGCGATCAATACCTCCGGGGGCATCTGGCCGGTCGGAGGCTGCCAGGCGTGCATCTGGTCCTCGACAAAAGTGGTCGTGACCTGGCCTGCCTGAAAGACCGGATGGGCGAGCACCGCGTGCATAAAGTCGAGATTGGTGCGAACGCCGAGCAGCACATAATCGTTCAGCGCGATTTGCATGCGGCGGATCGCATCCGCGCGTGTTTCGGCGTATGTAATAACCTTGGCGAGTAACGGATCATAGTGAACCGTGACCTCGTCGCCGGTGGCGATCCCCGAATCGATGCGTAGACCCGGCCGCCGCGGCTCGACGACGGTGAGCAGGCAGCCGGTCGAAGGAAGAAACCCATTGGCAGGGTCTTCGGCATAGACGCGGCATTCGATGGCGTGCCCGCGCTGGTACAGGTCCCCCTGCTGGAATCCGAGCGGCTCGCCCGCGGCCACACGCAACTGCCAGTGCACCAGGTCTAACCCCGTCGTCAATTCGGTAATCGGGTGCTCCACCTGCAAGCGGGTATTCATTTCCAGAAAATAGAAATGTCGCGTCTCAGGGTCGACAATGAATTCGACTGTGCCCGCGTTCTGGTATCCGACCGCCTGCGCGGCCTCAACCGCCGCCGCGCCCATCGCCGCGCGGAGGGGCGGATCGAGGAGAGGGGATGGGGTCTCTTCGATAATCTTTTGATGCCGCCGCTGGACCGAGCATTCACGCTCGAACAGGTGAACGGTGCGACCGTGCGCGTCGGCGAGAATCTGGAACTCGATATGGCGCGCGTGCCGGACATATTTCTCGATAATCAGCCGCTCGTCGCCAAACGCATGCCGCGCTTCGCGCCGTGCCGCGCCCAGGGCGTCGATTAGATCCGCCTGCGTATTGACCACGCGCATAGCCTTGCCGCCGCCGCCGGCCGCGGCCTTGACGAGAACGGGATAGCCGATCGCGTCGGCGGCTTGCTGGAGCGCGGCGTCTTGATCCAGGTCCTGATACCCAGGGACTGTCGGCACGTTGCGCGCCTGCATCAGCTTGCGCGCTTCCGCCTTGTCTCCCATTGCCCGGATTGCTTCGGGCGGTGGGCCGATGAACGCGAGCCCGGCCGCGCGAACACGACGCGCAAACTCGGCATTCTCCGAGAGAAACCCATAGCCAGGATGAATCGCCTGGGCGTGCGTGGCGAGCGCCGTTTCAATCACCTTGTCGATGGAAAGGTACGATTCCCGAGCCGGGGCGGGACCAAGCAGCCGCGCCTCGTCGGCCAGGCGGACGTGCAGCGCGCCCCGATCCGCCTCAGAAAAAACGGCGACGGTCCGGATGCCCAGCTCTTGGCACGCTCGGATCACACGGACGGCAATCTCGCCGCGATTGGCAATCAATACCTTGTCAAACATTGGAAATGATACTGGAACGGCAAAGGCGCGAAGGGCGCAAAGAAAAATATGATGAACTTGGCGTCCTTTGTAGTGCAATCTTTACATCCGGAACACCCCGTAATGGGTTTCGACAGGCGGTGCTTTAAGGACGACTGAGAGCGCAAGGCCAAGGACCTGGCGGGTTTGGGTGGGATCGATAATCCCGTCATCCCAGAGGCGCGCCGTCGAATAATAGGGATTGCCTTCGGTTTCGTACTTGTCGAGAATCGGCTGCATAAACTCGGCCTGCTCTTGGCGGGTAAGCGCCGGCTTGCCCTCGCGGGCCAGTTGTTCCTGCTTGACGGTCAGGAGGACGTTCGCCGCCTGTTCGCCGCCCATCACGCTGATGCGCGCGTTCGGCCACATCCACAGAAAACGCGGGTCGTAGGCGCGCCCGCACATTCCATAGTTACCCGCGCCGAACGAGCCGCCGATAATGACGGTCAGCTTGGGGACGGCGGCATTGGCAACGGCGTTGACCATCTTGGCGCCGTCCTTGGCGATGCCGCCTGCCTCGTACTCTTTGCCCACCATAAAGCCGGTAATGTTTTGCAGGAAAAGGAGCGGAATGCTGCGCTGGCAGCAGAGCTCGATAAAGTGGGCGCCCTTGAGCGCGCTCTCGCTGAAGAGCACACCGTTATTGCCCAGAATGCCGACCGGATACCCGGCGATGCGCGCAAAGCCGCAGATGAGCGTAGGGGCGTAGCGCGCTTTAAACTCGCGGAATTCGCTCCCGTCGACGATGCGGGCAATCACCTCGCGCACGTCGTACGTCTCGCGAAAGGTGCGCGGCAATATGCCGTAAATCTCATCGGCCGGGTAGAGCGGCTCTTGCGGGGGAATGACGATGGCGGACAGCTTTTTTTCCTGGTTGAGGGTTGCAACAATATTCCGACAGATGTCCAGCGCGTCGTCGTCGTCCTCGGCGAAATGATCGGCGACCCCCGATTTGCGCGTGTGGACGTCGGCTCCGCCCAGTTCTTCGGCACTTACGTCCTCGCCCGTTGCCGCCTTGACGAGCGGCGGCCCACCCAAAAAGATGGTGCCGGTTCCCTTAACGATGATGGTCTCATCGCTCATCGCCGGGACGTAGGCGCCGCCGGCGGTGCACGAGCCCATGACGACGGCGATCTGGGGGATGCCGAGCGCGCTCATGCGCGCCTGGTTGTAAAAGATGCGTCCGAAATGGGTCACATCGGGAAAGACCTGATCCTGCATGGGCAGGAACGCGCCGCCCGAATCGACGAGATAAATGCAGGGGAGAAAGTTCTCTTCCGCGATCTGCTGGGCGCGCAGGTGCTTTTTGACCGTAATGGGATAGTACGAGCCGCCCTTGACCGTGGCGTCGTTGGCGACAATCATCACCTCGCGCCCGCTCACGCGGCCAATGCCGGTCACAATCCCCGCGCCCGGGCCTTCATTATGATACAGCCCCCATGCGGCCAGGGTCGAGAATTCAAGGAAGGGTGATCCGGGGTCAAGCAGTCGGTTGATCCGCTCCCGGACAAAAAGCTTGTTCTGGGCTTCGTGGCGCTTGCGATATTTAGGCCCGCCCCCCTGTCGGACCTCCGTCTCTCGCGATTCGAGTTCCTCGGCGAGCCCGCGGTGGTATGCCACGTTGGCCCGGAACTGGGAATCGTTGGGGTTGATGCTCGTAGCAATAACATCCATGGTCGCGAATCAGACACAGCCCCGGACCGGGGCTACAAATGTAATCAGGCACGGGTCATTACAAACTCTATGGAGGATTGTAGCACGAGTGTCCGGGCGCTACAATAGGGTAGGTGCGTGGATCGCCGGTCACTCGTTCACGATCAGCACCTTGCCGAATTGTTTGCGCTCTTCCAGGTAGCGCTGCGCTTCGCGCGTTTCCGCGAGGGGGAAGGTGCGGTCGACGATGGCGTGCAGTTTCCCCTGTTCAAAGAGCGGGAGCAGGTCATAGAACTCGCGATGGGTAAGCCCGTTGGATCCCATGAGGGTCAATTGTTTCCAAAAGATCGACCAGATGTCTGTCTCGCCGGTACGCCCTGCTGAACCGCCGCATGTGACGAGGCGCCCGGTGGTGCGCAGCGAGGCAAGGCTCTGTTTCCAGGTGGTCTGGCCGACATGCTCAAAGACCACGTCCACGCCCCGGTTGTTGGTCATCCGGTTTACTTCATACTGAAAGTTGGGGTTTTTGCTGTAATTGATGACATGGTCGGCCCCCATCTCTAGCGCCTTTTGGAGCTTATCGTCTGAGCTGGAGGTGGCAATGACCTTGCAGCCAAAATACTTGGCGACCTGAACGGCGGCGCTCCCGACGCCAGAGCCGACAGCCAGCACGAGCACCCATTCTTCCGGTTTGATCTGGGCGCGTGTTACGAGCATGTGCCAGGCCGTGCCAAAGGCGGCCGGAATGGCCGATGCCGTCAGATAAGAGACCGTATCGGGCAAATGGCTCAGGGTATTCTCCGGCGCCTTGACCATCTCGGCAAACCCCCCGTCGAGGTTGACCCCAATGATCTTGCGATTGAGGCAGAGGTTATCATACCCGGCGCGGCATAGTTCGCAGGTTCCATCCCAGGTGAATGCGCCCACCAGCACGCGGTCGCCGACCTTGTAATCCTTCACTGCTGACCCGATGGCGGTGATTTCACCTGAGGGCTCAAGCCCGCCGATGTGGGGGAGTGGGGCCTTGACGCCGTGGGTCCCTTCACGCGTATAGAGGTCGAGGTGATTGAGCCCACAGGCGCGCACGCGAATCAATACTTCGTCCGGTGCAATCTCCGGAGCAGGTACATCCTCGTATTTCAGGACCTCGAGCCCGCCGCGTTTGTAAAAGATGACGGCTTTCATGTTAATCCATCCGAATCTTGGAATAGATGCGCGTATTGCGCAGGTGGCCCGCGACATCGCGGGTGTCGTTCCGCAGAGTGCCTTCAAGCGTATAGCCCGCCCGCTCGGCCACGCGCCAGCTCCGTTCGTTACGCTCGTCCATCCGAATCTCAATCCGGTGGGCCTGGAGAGCATCAAAGGCAAAGCGGGTGAGGCCCTCGACGGCTTCGGCAACATAACCCTGGCCCTCGAAACGAGTGCGCACCCAGTAACCGATCTCGAATTTCGGGACGGACCAATTGATGCGAGGGAACCCGCTGCCGCCCACAAACGTCGAAGTCCCCTTGAGGTAAAGGAGAAACCACATGTCTTCGCGGGTGAGAAAGCGGGCGCGTGCCCGTCGCACGTTCTCCTCCTCGTCCTCGACGGTGGGTATCGGGGTAGCCCAGGGCATCCAGGGCTTGAGGCGCTCGGCCGACTCGACAATTGCGGCTTGAATCTCAGCGCCGTCGCCTGGCCTGGGTGCGCGGATCAATAGCCGCTCGGTTTCGAATTCTTCCGGGAAATCGAGTAATAGAGGGTTCATAGGATTGTGGATTTTGGATTGTGGCTTTCGGAATCAGTTGTGGACTGCGCGTATTGTAGCACAAGTATGGATGAGAATAAAAGCGTTAGCGCATGGAAAATAGGGCTCGGGACCAATCAGGAGAAGGGGAGGAAAAAGGCGACAGTGAGGTCCCATTCGCCGCTGTTGAGCGCGGATATCTCGCCACCCTGGGCCTCAATCAGGGTTCGGGCCAGGGGCATTTCGAGCCCACTCCCCGTGGACGGAGCGGCGCGCAGGGTGGTCGAGAGCGCGTCCAGTTCAGCCGGCGTTGGCGCGCGGCCATTATCGGTGACCGCGACCCGAACGCCCGGGGGGCGGCGTACCTCGGAGAGCTCGACCCGAATTTCCCCGCCGTTCACATTGAGGCGCCCGAGGGCGTGAATCACGAGGGCAGCCAGGGTTTCGCTAAAAGAGACCGGGTCCAGTTCCGCAATCAGCGGGGTGTTGGGCAGTGTCGCACGCAGCGTAGCGCCGTGGGCGGAGACCTCTTTGTGGAGCGTCATGAGTGTGTCGCGGGCCAGGGCAACCAGGTCGCTGGGCTCGGGGTGGAGCAGCATTTCGCCGTTCTCGGCAAGGGCGAGCCGGCTCCAGTCGTGGATGAGCCGGGAATGGCGTGGGTCTTGACTGTCGAGTAGGACTCGCGCGACCTCGGCATACAAATGCCGGCGCGTTTCCTCATGGGCGCGCAGGCGATTCACCATATAGTTAAACATGCGCGTGAGCGAGCGCAGTTCACGCGGCCCGCGCTCCTGGAGCTCGATATTATAGTCGCCGTTCGCCACCTGCTCTGCCGCTTGCAAAAGGTCGGCGGCGGGCAGGAGGGCGCGGCGAAATGCGCTGATCGCGATAAAAAGCCCCAGCCCGCCAATCAAGAGCCCGATCAGCCCGATGTTGCGAATGAAATAGAGGTCGGTATCGGATAGGGCAAACAGGCCTGTCGTCGCGGCGTAATACCAAAAGGCGAGTGTCGCAACGGCGACCGCCATGAAAAAGAGGATGCCCGCGATGACCCCGCGCTGCAGCCAGCCGGATTGCTCCTTTTTGGGAATCGGTACGGCCGGCTGAGGGACGACGGTTACATTAGGGCGACGTAAAGATTTACGACGAGACACAAGTTGATCCAACTACCGGGAATGATATACGACCTTGCCACCCACGATGGTGTAACTCACCTGCGTGTTCAATATCTCGCGCGGCGGGATTCCGAAAATGTCCTGCGACAGAATCACGGCGTCGGCGCGCTTGCCCACGCTCAATGTGCCTGCCCGGTGCTGATCGCCGACCGAAGCGGCCGCGCCGGTGGTGAACCCTTCGACCGCGGCCTGGACGGATAGCCGCTCCTCCGGTACCCAGCCGCCGGCCGGTTCGCTCTCCGCGTTCTGCCGGGTGACGGCGGCATGAATGCCGCGTAGCGGCTCCAGCCCTTCGACCGGGCAGTCTGATCCAAAGGCGAGGGTAGCGCCGGCCTGTCGGAGCGAGTTGAAAACATACGTGTAACGCGCACGGGTGGGGCCGAGCAGCGCATCGACCATTCGCATATCGCTGGTCTGATGGATAGGCTGGACGGAGGCGATAACATTGGCGGCTTTGAACCGCGGGATGTCCGACGCCGCCAGGTGCTGGACGTGCTCGATGCGCAAGATGACATTCGTGAATCCTTCTGCGCGCAGCGTTTCAAACACGCTGAGTGTACGGGAAATCGCTTGATCGCCAATGGCGTGTGTCCAGATGTCAATGCCGCCTCGCGCCGCCTTGCGGGCAAGTTCGAGCATCGTTTTGCTGTCGGTTAATGCCATGCCGCGCTTGTCCGAGCCGGTAAAGGGCTCGAACATCTCGGCCGTCTGCGATCCCAGTGACCCATCGGCAAAGATCTTGACCGCTTGAAGGCGGAGCCATTCGTCGCCGAGACCGCGCTGTATTCCCAGCGTGAGGGCGTGGTCAAGGTGCGTGTCAGGAATGGCGTGGACGACGCGCAAGTCCATCTCCCCGCGCGTATGCAGGGTTTGCCAGGCGCGCAGCGCATTGGGACCCTCGATGCTGTGGACGCCGGTCAGGCCCGCGCGGTGCGCATAAGCAATGGCGCGCTTGAGCGCGTCGAGGGGAATCTCTTCGTCACTCTGGCCGATCCCTTTGCCCAGCAGTTCCATGGCGTTCTCACGAATCAGGCCGTTGGGCTCGCCGTCGGCATCCCGCTCCAGCCGTCCGCCTTCGGGGTTCGGCGTATCGCGGGTTATCCCGGCCTGTTTCATCATGGCGGAATTGACCCAGGCGGAGTGTCCGTCCTTGCGTGTCAAGAATACCGGGGTGTTGGGGGCCACTGCGTCGAGCGAGCGCCTGTCCGGAAAGACCGGGGTGTTCCAGTCCAGGTGATTCCAGCCCCAGCCGTGAATGATTTCGCCGGGCCGGGTAAGGGGTATTCGCGCGGCGACGCGCGCGACCGCTTCGTCGAGCGAGCGACAGCCTTCCAGATTGACGCGGTCGAGCCCTTGCGCCCAACCGCAAAAATGTAAATGGGAATCGATCAGACCGGGGAGGACGAGCTGGCCGTGCGCATCGATCAACTCGGTCAGGTGTGTGCGATACGCGAGCGCGCCGCGATCATCCCCCACATAGATGATCTCCCCGCCGCGGAAAACGAGCGCCTGGGCGCGCGGCCGGGACGAGTCGAGTGTCCGTACATTCGCATTCACAAGGATTAGATCAGGTCGCATTGAGAGCGATTCTATCATATTCAGCGCGAAAGGGAAACCAGGGAGAAAGGTCATGAGCAGTTCACTTGGGGGGCAGGTTTTACCGGGCGAATGAATTCGCGGCAACTCAGGGCAAAGCCGACCGTCGTCGGCTGGGGAAGCCAGTCTGCGGAGTAGGTAGCCGATTCCAGAACACCTGATCCTCCGGCGTAAAAGATTCGTTAAAAACTTTACAAACACCTTCCCTGTGCCATACGATTCAATCCAGGTCAACGTAATACAAGTGAAATATTTCACAAGCAAGTAAAACTCATCCAGGGAGGACTGGGAGAAAGAATATGGACAAGCAACGCAAGCGTGTGGTGATTCTGGGCGCGGGGTTTGGTGGGCTGTGGGCTGCGCGCACCCTGGCGAACGCCGAGGTGGATGTGCTGGTCATCGACCGTAACAATTATCATACCTTTTTGCCGCTCCTTTACCAGGTGGCAGCGGCCGAGGTAGGGGTAGACGAGATTGCCGCGCCGGTGCGCAAGATTCTGGGTGGCTACCGCAATGTGGATTTCAGTATGGAATATGTGCAGCAGGTGGACCTGGATGAGCGGGTGGTACACACGACGCGACGCGATGTATCGTACGATTACCTGGTGATGGCTTTGGGCAGCCGGCCGTTCTATTTCGGGGTGCGCGGCGCAGCCGAATATGCCTTTGCGCTCAAGGATATCGAGCAGGCGGTGGCCTTGCGGAATCACATCCTGACTCGGTTGGAGCAAGCCGCGCTCGAACCGGACCCCGAGGTCCGCAAGCAGTTTCTGACATTTACGATTGTCGGCGGCGGACCAACGGGGGTTGAGTTTGCAGGCGCGCTGGCTGAGCTGATGCAGGGACCAATCAAGCGGGATCATAAACGGCTCAATCCGCGCGAGATTCGCATCGTGCTGCTTGAGGCCCAGTCCGGCCTGATGCGCGGGATGCCGAATCGCCTGGGCGATTATACCCTTCGGCGGCTGCAAAAAATGGGGGTCGAGGTCAAGCTGCAAGCGAGCGTCAGCGAGATCACCCCCGAGGCGGTCTATCTCGCCAGCGGTGAGATCATTCCGACGCGCACTGTGGTCTGGACGGCCGGGGTGCGCGCCGAGCCGGTAGGCGAGGCGTCGCGACTGCCGACCGCGCGAAACGGGCAGGTGATTGTAATGCCTACGCTCCAGGTGGAGGGCCACCCTGAGGTCTATGTCATCGGCGATTCGAGCCGGTTTGAAGTAGAGGGGGCGCCGCTACCCATGCTTGCCCCGGTGGCAATTCAGGGAGGGACGCACGCCGCACGGAACATTCAAAGGCAGCTCAAGGGTCTAGCCACGTTTTCCTTTCAGTACAAGGACCCAGGGACGATGGCAACGATTGGACGTAACCACGGGGTTGCGACGATCCATGGCTTTTCCTTTACCGGGCTGCCCGCGTGGTTTCTCTGGGTCGGCGTCCATATCGTCAACCTGATTGGGTTCCGCAACCGGGTGGCGGTGCTGATGAGTTGGGCGGTAGACTATTTCCTGTACGAGCGTGAGGTACGGCTCATTCTCCCCGGCGAAGCCGAGCCGATGCGCGGCTCCGTTGCCTTGCCCCAGGCGCTGGCGGCAAGGCGGAGCGAGACCACCCGAAACTAGATTCTGTCCTTGTCTGCTAATAGACCTGTCGCAAGGGGTTCTCAGAGCGGTAGCTGGGTGATGAAAATCACTCGGCTGCCCCCTTGACCTACCCATAGTTCCCCACTATAATTCATAAGGGTGCGTTTCACTTGGGTTGAGAACATGTCAGGCCACCAAGGGTAATTGGGCGTAACTCATCTTGCGGGTTGATACACCTGAGTCAAGTGCGGTGGGCGGCAAACGGATGGCCTGCACCTCAATGGGTTCTGGCTGCGCGGGCGCCGAACCATACAAGCGCTGGTGGCGTTGTTGTTTGCGGTAGGCATGGTAGGCATCCCAATCTTCGTTTTCCGCAGCGGCGCGCAGCCGGAGCAAGTTTTCAGCGCCGATCTGCGTCCAGCGCATGCCCGATAGTTCGCACCGGTCCTTAACAAAATGGCGACACGCGCCTTCAATCACGCCAGATGCAATTGGCCAGCCGTTGGACAGATAGGTCGGATAGTCCATATAGGGCAGATTACGCTCAAAGTAATTAGCGGTTTTGTGCAGTTGGGCCCGTTGGGTCGCCGTGGTTTTGCGGGCGTGAGCCAGTTGGCGGAAATCCGCAATGACCTGTGGGGTGCCGCCGGAGAGCAACTGGAGGGTTTGCCGG